>NZ_JBQQBX010000029.1:0-124152 GCF_052245475.1 Streptomyces sp. 7N604
CCCCCCCTTCCCGCCCCGCGAAACACGTCCCCACAAACCGGTGACCAGGCCGGTTTGGGCCGCCGTTCCGCCCTGCGGAACGCATGCCACAAACCGGTGGCCCGGGCGGTAAGGCCACCTGTTCCGCGCTGCGGAACCGTGGCCCCCGAAGCGAGGGGCCCCGAGCCTTTGGCTCGGGGCCCCTCGTTGCTCGCTTTCCGCCGCGGAGCGGGCTACGGCAGCTGCGCTGCCCGTGCCTCACGGCGGTTGTCGCGGAACGTGTTCACCCGGCGGGCCGTGGCGAACAGCGGGATCACCGCGCCCATCACCAGCTGCAGGGCGCAGCCCGTCTGCAGCAGCAGCTGTCCGCCCGGCGCGTCGAAGGCCCAGGCGGCCAGCATGCCCATGCTGAGCACGATCCAGCCGAGCATCGCCACCGCGAGCCGCCCCCGCGGCTTCGGGTACTCGACCCGGCTCACCATCAGCCACGCCACCCCGATGATCGCCAGCAGCGTCGGGATGAAGGGCAGCTCCAGCAGCACGATCGAGACGACCGTCAGCGCCCCGAAGGGGCTCGGCATCCCCTGGAAGATGCCGTCACGCAGCGTGACACACGAGAATCTCGCAAGCCGCAGCACCACCGCCAGCAGCACCACGATCGCGGCCAGCGCCGAAACCCGCTGGTGCGCGTCGTCGGCGACCATGCCCCAGACCAGTACGAAGTACGCGGGCGCGAGCCCGAAGCTGATCAGGTCGGACAGGTTGTCCAGCTCCGCGCCCATCGCCGAGCTGCGCAGCTTGCGCGCCACGAGCCCGTCGAAGAGGTCGAAGACCGAAGCCAGCAGCATCAGCATCACGGCCGTGGCCGCGCTGTGCCGCGCCATGCCGCCGTCCTCACTGCCTGTGAGGTGCGGGATGAGGACGCCGGTGGTGGTGAAGTACACGGCCATGAAGCCGCAGGTGGCGTTGCCCAGGGTGAGGGTGTCCGCTATCGACAGCCGCGTGGACAGCGGCATGTCGTCCATCTCGTCGGAGTCCGCCTCGACCTCGGGAACCCAGGCGCCGGAAGGCTGCGCCTGAGGCTCGGGATCAATCACGGTCAAGGCGAGTCACCCCCGCGATCGTGGGCTGCCCGACATCGACCGCCACGTCGACACCGGCCGGGAGGTAGATGTCGACGCGGGAGCCGAACCGGATCAGGCCGATCCGCTCGCCCTGCTCCACCTTCGTACCCTGCGGCACGTACGGCACGATCCGCCGGGCCACGGCACCGGCGATCTGCACCATCTCGATGTCGCCGAGCTCGGTGTCGAAGTGCCAGACGACCCGCTCGTTGTTCTCGCTCTCCTTGTTGAACGCCGGAACGAAACCGCCGGGGATGTGCTCGACGGACGTCACCGTGCCGGCCAGCGGCGCGCGGTTGACGTGGACGTTCAGCGGACTCATGAAGATCGCGACGCGGGTACGTCCGTCCTTCCACGGCATGATGCTCTGCACCACACCGTCGGCCGGCGAGATCACCCGGCCCTGGGTGATCTCGCGCTCGGGGTCGCGGAAGAACCACAGCATGCCCGCCGCGAGCGCGGTGGTGGGCACAGCGAGGGCGGCCCAGCGTCCCGAGCGGCGGGCCCGGGAGAGGCTGAGGGCCGCGGTGGCCACGGTCGGGAGGAGCCACGGCGATGCTCCGCGCGCGAGGCGGACCCGGCCGCGTGGTGCAGAGGATTGGCTGTGGGGCATGGATGACCTTCGTAGCGGATGATGCCGCGCTGCAATGGGGGACGGCGGCTTTCCGGGATGCTATCGGTAACGCGTGGCAACTGGGCAAGCCAGCAGCCGAGTCGGTGCCCGAAGACCGAAATCCGGGTGTGATCTTGTTCTAGATCTTCCCGAAGGTATTGCCCCAAAGCGGACAACTATCCCTGGAATCGGTATTCCTCGAGCAGCCGGCGACCAATGATCATTTTCTGAATCTCGGCGGTACCTTCACCGATGAGCAGCATCGGTGCCTCGCGGTAGAGGCGCTCGATCTCGTACTCCTTGGAGAAGCCGTAGCCGCCGTGGATTCGGAACGCGTCTTCCACGACCTCTTTGCAGTACTCGGAGGCGAGGTACTTCGCCATTCCTGCCTCGAGGTCGTTACGCTCCCCGGAGTCCTTTTTGCGTGCTGCGTTCACCATCATGGCATGGGCCGCCTCGACCTTGGTAGCCATCTCGGCCAGCTTGAACTGAATGGCCTGGTGCTGGGCGATCGGCTTGCCGAAGGTGTGACGCTGCTGGGCGTACGAAACTCCCAGCTCGAAGGCGCGCTGGGCGACACCGCAGCCTCGCGCGGCGACGTTGACACGGCCGACCTCGACGCCGTCCATCATGTGATAGAAACCACGTCCGGTTTGCCCGCCAAGCACCCGGTTTTCTGGGATTCGCAGACCATCCATGATGAGCTCGGTGGTGTCAACCCCCTTGTAGCCCATCTTCTCGATTTTCCCGGGGATGGTGAGACCCGGCCGGACCTCGCCGAAGCCCGGCTCCTTCTCGACCAGGAAGGTCGTCATCGACTTGTGCGGCGGCGTGCCCTCGGGGAGCCCCTCGTCCGTCCGGCACAACACCGCCACCAGCGTCGACGAGCCGCCGTTGGTCAGCCACATCTTCTGGCCGTTCAGGACGTACTCGTCGCCGTCCTTGACGCCCTTGGATGTGATGGCCGACACATCCGAGCCGAGGGCCGGCTCCGACATCGAGAAGGCGCCGCGCACCTCGCCGAGCGCCATCTTCGGCAGGAAGTAGTCCTTCTGCTCCTGCGTGCCGTGCTGCTTGAGCATGTACGCCACGATGAAGTGGGTGTTGATGATGCCCGAGACGCTCATCCAGCCACGGGCGATCTCCTCCACGCACAGCGCGTACGTCAGCAGGGACTCGCCGAGGCCGCCGTACTCCTCGGGGATCATCAGCCCGAAGAGGCCGAGTTCCTTCAGGCCTTCGACGATCTGGGCGGGGTACTCGTCGCGGTGCTCCAGCTCGGTCGCGACCGGCAGGATCTCCTTGTCGACAAAGCCACGGACGGTGGACAGGATCTCCTGCTGGATGTCCGTCAGCCCGTGGGTCTGCGCGAGGCGGCTCATCTCTACTTCTCCTGGGGGTTCTTCGAAGTGTCCGGCAGCTCCGGGCGGCCGGGCTGCTCGCCGCCGCGCTCCTTGATGTACGTCTCGGTGGGGACCATCACCTTGCGGCGGAACACGCAGACCAGCGTGCCGTCCTGCTTGTATCCCTTGGTCTCGACATAGACGATTCCGCGGTCACTCTTGGACTTTGACGGCGTCTTGTCGAGCACGGTCGTCTCGCCGTAGATCGTGTCGCCGTGGAAGGTCGGCGCCACGTGCCTCAGCGACTCGATCTCCAGGTTGGCGATGGCCTTGCCGGACACATCCGGCACGGACATGCCCAGCAGAAGCGAGTAGATGTAGTTCCCGACCACGACGTTCTTGCCGAAATCGGTGGTCTTCTCCGCGTAGTTCACATCCATGTGCAGCGGATGGTGGTTCATCGTCAGCAGACAGAAGAGGTGGTCGTCGTACTCGGTGACCGTCTTCCCGGGCCAGTGCTTGTAGACGGCCCCGACCTCGAACTCCTCGTAGGTGCGTCCGAACTGCATGGTGCTCAGGCCTCCGGGATCTCGAACTTGCTGGTGCGCTGCATGCCGGCGGCGCGGCCCTTGCCGGAGATGACCAGTGCCATCTTGCGGCTCGCCTCGTCGATCATCTCGTCGCCGAGCATCGCGGAGCCCTTCTTCCCGCCGGCCTCGGACGTGTAGTACTCGTACGCGTCCAGGATCAGCTCGGCGTGGTCGAAGTCCTCCTGCGAGGGCGAGAAGATCTCGTTGGCCGCCTCGACCTGGCCCGGGTGCAGGACCCACTTGCCGTCGAAGCCGAGGGCCGCGGCGCGCTGGGCCACCGCCTTGTAGCCGTCGACGTTCTTGATCTGCAGGTAGGGGCCGTCGATCGCCTGGAGGTTGTGCGTGCGGGCCGCCATCAGGATGCGCATCAGGATGTAGTGGTAGGCGTCCGCCGGGTAGCCCGGCGGCTGCTCGCCTACGACCAGCGACTTCATGTTGATGGATGCCATGAAGTCGGCCGGGCCGAAGATGATCGTCTCGACGCGCTGCGAGGCGGCCGCGATCGCGTCGACGTTCACCAGCCCCTTGGCGTTCTCGATCTGTGCCTCGATGCCGATCTTGCCGACCTCGAAGCCCATCGTCTTCTCGATCTGGGTGAGCAGGAGGTCGAGCGCGACGATCTGCTCGGCGTCCTGGACCTTCGGCAGCATGATGCAGTCGAGGTTCGGGCCGGCGCCCTCGACGACGGTCACGACATCGCGGTACGTCCACTCCGTCGTCCAGTCGTTGACACGCACGACCCTCGTCTTGCCCGTCCAGTCGCCCTCGTTGAGGAACTTCACGATGGTGTGCCGCGCCTCCGGCTTGGCGAGCGGGGCGCACGCGTCCTCCAGGTCCAGGAAGACCTGGTCGGCGGGGAGGCCCTGCGCCTTCTCCAGGAAGCGCGGGTTGCTGCCCGGCACGGCGAGGCAGGAGCGGCGCGGCCGCAGGCGGTTGACGGGGCTGGTCATGCGGGGACCTCCAGGGGGTCGAGCTTGTTCGCTGTACGGATCTCGTCGACGATACGGCCGATGATCTCCGTGATACCGAAGTCCTTCGGGGTGAAGACGGCCGCGACTCCGGCCGCGCGGAGCGCCTCGGCGTCGGCGGAGGGGATGATTCCACCGACGATGACCGGGATGTCCCCGGCGCCGGACTGACGCAGCCGCTCCAGTACGTCCGGCACGAGCTCGGCGTGCGAGCCGGAGAGGATCGACAGGCCGACGCAGTGCACGTCCTCGGCGACGGCCGCCGAGACGATCTGGTCCGGCGTCAGCCGGATGCCCTGGTAGATCACCTCGAACCCGGCGTCCCGGGCCCGTACGGCGATCTGCTCGGCGCCGTTGGAGTGCCCGTCGAGGCCGGGCTTGCCGACCAGCAGGCGCAGCTTGCCGCTGCCCAGCTCGTCAGCCGTCCTGGCGACCTTCTCGCGGACGGAGGCGAGCGGGCTGCCCTCCTCGGCCGCGACCGCGAGCGGCGCGCTGCTGACGCCCGTAGGAGCCCGGAACTCGCCGAAGACGTCCCGCAGGGCCCAGGCCCACTCGCCGGTCGTCACGCCCGCGCGGGCGCATTCGAGGGTGGGGGCGAAGAGGTTGGTGTCACCCGCGGCCGCGGCCTTGAGCGCCGAGAGGGCCTCCTGCGCGCGTCCCTCGTCGCGGTTGTCGCGCCATGCGTGCAGGGCGGTCACGACCCCGGCCTCGTTCGCCGGATCGACCGTCATGATCGCGGTGTCGAGGTCGGCGGTGAGCGGGTTGGGCTCGGTCGACTCGAAGCAGTTCACACCGACGATCTTCTCCTCGCCGGACTCGATGCGCGCCCGGCGCTCGGCGTGCGAGGAGACCAGCTGGGCCTTGAGGTAGCCGGACTCGACGGCCGCCATGGCGCCGCCCATCTCCTGGATCCGGTCGATCTCGGTCAGGCACTCCTCGACCAGCGCGTCGACCTTGGCCTCGATGACGTGCGAGCCCGCGAAGATGTCGTCGTACTCGAGCAGGTCGGACTCGTGGGCCAGGACCTGCTGTATGCGCAGGGACCACTGCTGGTCCCAGGGCCGGGGCAGACCCAGCGCCTCGTTCCAGGCCGGGAGCTGGACGGCACGCGCGCGTGCGTCCTTGGAGAGGGTGACGGCCAACATCTCCAGGACGATCCGCTGGACGTTGTTCTCCGGCTGGGCCTCGGTCAGGCCGAGGGAGTTGACCTGGACGCCGTAGCGGAAGCGGCGGTGCTTGGGGTTCTCGACGCCGTAGCGCTCGCGGGTGACCTGGTCCCAGATGCGGCCGAAGGCGCGCATCTTGCACATCTCCTCGATGAAGCGGACGCCCGCGTTCACGAAGAAGGAGATCCGGGCGACGACGTCCCCGAACTTCTCCTGCGGGACCTGCCCGGAGTCCCGTACGGCGTCCAGCACCGCGATGGCGGTCGACATCGCGTACGAGATCTCCTGCACCGGCGTGGCCCCGGCCTCCTGCAGGTGGTAGCTGCAGATATTGATCGGGTTCCACTTGGGGATGTGGGCGACCGTGTACGCGATCATGTCGGTGGTCAGGCGCAAGGACGGGCCGGGCGGGAAGACGTGCGTCCCGCGCGACAGGTACTCCTTGACGATGTCGTTCTGCGTCGTCCCCGACAGCTTGGTGATGTCGGCGCCCTGCTCCTCGGCGACCACCTGGTAGAGGGCCAGCAGCCACATGGCGGTGGCGTTGATGGTCATCGAGGTGTTCATCTGCTCCAGGGGGATGTCCTGGAACAGCCGCCGCATGTCACCGAGATGGGAGACCGGGACCCCGACCCGGCCGACCTCGCCGCGGGCGAGGATGTGGTCGGGGTCGTAGCCGGTCTGCGTCGGGAGGTCGAACGCGACCGACAGGCCGGTCTGGCCCTTGGCGAGGTTGCGCCGGTACAGCTCGTTGGACGCCTCGGCCGTGGAGTGCCCGGCGTACGTCCGCATCAGCCACGGACGATCCTTCTGACGCTCAGTCATGCGGCTCGCTCACACATTCCGGAAGCGGTTGATGGCATCGATGTGCTTCGCGCGCATCTCCTCGTCGCGCACGCCCATGCCCTCCTGCGGGGCCAGGCACAGCACGCCCACCTTGCCCTGGTGGAGGTTGCGGTGCACGTCGTACGCGGCCTGGCCGGTCTCGTCCAGGGTGTACGTCCTGGACAGCGTCGGGTGGATCTTGCCCTTGGCGATCAGGCGATTGGCCTCCCACGCCTCGCGGTAGTTGGCGAAGTGGGAGCCGACGATCCGCTTCAGCGACATCCACAGGTAGCGGTTGTCGTACTCGTGGTTGTAGCCGGAGGTCGAGGCGCATGTGACGATCGTGCCGCCCTTGCGCGTGACGTACACGGACGCGCCGAAGGTCTCGCGGCCCGGGTGCTCGAAGACGATGTCCACGTCCTCGCCGCCGGTCAGCTCGCGGATGCGCTTGCCGAAGCGCTTCCACTCCTTCGGGTCCTGGTTGTGCTCGTCCTTCCAGAACTTGTAGCCCTCGGCCTTCCGGTCGATGATCGCCTCGGCGCCCATCTTCCGGCAGATCTCCGCCTTGTCCTCGCTGGAGACGACACAGATCGGGGTGGCGCCGCCGGCCAGCGCGAACTGCGTCGCGTAACTGCCGAGTCCGCCGCTCGCGCCCCAGATCAGAACGTTGTCGCCCTGCTTCATCCCGGCGCCGTTGCGGGAGACGAGCTGCCGGTAGGCGGTGGAGTTGACCAGGCCGGGGGCCGCCGACTCCTCCCAGCTCAGGTGCTTGGGCTTGGGCATGAGCTGGTTGGACTTGACGAGCGCGATCTCCGCCAGGCCGCCGAAGTTGGTCTCGAAGCCCCAGATCCGCTGCTCGGGGTCGAGCATCGTGTCGTTGTGGCCGTCCGCGGACTCCAGCTCCACCGACAGGCAGTGCGCGACGACCTCGTCGCCGGGCTGCCAGGCGTTGACGCCGGGCCCGGTGCGCAGCACGACGCCCGAGAGGTCGGAGCCGATGATGTGGTACGGGAGGTCGTGACGCTTGGTGAGCGGCGACAGCTTTCCGTAGCGCTCGAGGAAGCCGAAGGTCGGCAGCGGCTCGAAGATCGACGTCCACACGGAGTTGTAGTTGACCGAGCTGGCCATCACGGCGACGAGGGCCTCGCCGGGGCCGAGCTCGGGCACCGGCACGTCGTCCACGTGCAGGGACTTGCGTGGGTCCTTGTCCCGGCTCTCGACTCCGGCGAACATCTCCGCCTCGTCCTTGTGGACCGTGACCGCCCGGTACGACTCGGGGAGCGGCAGGGCGGCGAAGTCGGCAGCGGTGCTGTCGGGCGAGAGGATTGCGTCCAGGATCTTGTTCATGGTGGGCCTCCGGCGAAGCGTTGCGGAACGCTTGAGGGAACGCTGGGGTCTTTGACGGTTGGTGCTGCGTGCCGTCGGTTCGGCGCAAGGTGTTGCTTGGCTGCGCGGGGTGGCCGCGGTGGGTCCCGCCGGACGGAGTCCGGGGGATGTGCCTGTGACGCAGGCGTCCGGGCGCGCAATAGGCTTGCGGGGACAGCCGGGCGCAGGTGCCTTCACTCCGCGCCCGGCCGCCCGGACCCCTTCAACGTATGGCACGCCGTGCCACTCGGCAAGACACTGCGTGCCAACAATTTCTCTCAGATGTCATCCCGCAGGTACTTATGAGCAACAACGGCCGCCCCTCCCGGGGCGGCCGTTGCCGACAGTGATGAATCGCGTGCCGTCAGTGCGTATTCTCCAGCGGCGGGGCGCCGATGCCTGCCGCGACGGCGCCGAGCGGAGCCGTCGGAGTGAGCGCGGTCAGCCGCTTGGCCGGATCCCGCCCGGCGGGACCGCACGCCCGCCCGTGCTGCGAGCTCACTTGTCCTTCAGGGCCCGCTCGATGGTGCGCATGACCTCGCTCAGCGGGGCGTCCGTTCGGGCCACCGTCACCAGCACCTCGCCCTCCGCGGACACCGATGCCGCGGGCCCGCGGTCCGCCGTGGGCCGGCCCGCGCCTATCCCGGTCCCGAAGGTGTCCCGGACGATCTCGAAGGCGTGGTCGAGCTGGGTCTCCACATCCCCCTGTCCGCCGCTGCGCAGCCAGCGCCGCAGCACGTGGTTGTGCGCCGTGACCACCGCGGAGGCCGCGACCTCGGCGAGCAGCGGGTCGTCGTCGCCGTCGCGGTGCGCGCGCTCGTCGAAGTGGCCCAGCAGATAGCGGGTGAACAGCCGCTCGTAGCGCGCGACGGAGGCGATTTCGCGCTCCCGCAGGGTGGGCACCTCGCGGGTCAGCCGGTACCGCTCCACCGACACCGCGGGCGAGGCCGCGTACATCCGCATGACCTCCTTGATGCCCCGGCAGACCGTGTCCAGCGGATGCTCATGGGGCGGGGCCGCCTCCAGTACCGCCTCGGCCCGGACGAGCGTGTCGTCGTGGTCGGGGAAGATCGCCTCTTCCTTGGAGCGGAAGTGCCGGAAGAAGGTCCGCCGCGCGACCCCTGCCGCGGCGGCGATCTCGTCCACCGTCGTCGCCTCGTACCCCTTCGTCGCGAAGAGCTCCATCGCCGCGGCCGCCAACTTGCGGCGCATGGTCAGCCGCTGGGCGGCTGCGCGGCGGCTGCCCGGGCTCTCCGAGGGCTCCACAGGAGGGGTACGAGGGGACTTAACGGGCTGGGACATGTGGGGAACGTAACACGATGCGCTTTCGCCGTGCGGGGGCGGACTGCCAACGGGGTCCAGCAGACCGCCCCACGCCGCGTCCCCCTCAACGCCGGGCATACTCGCGGAAGCCGCGCCCCGTCTTACGGCCCAGGCAGCCCGCCGCGACCAGGTGCTCGAGCAGTGGCGCGGGCGCAAGGCCCGGGTCGCGGAACTCGCGGTGCAGCACCTGCTCGATGGCGAGCGAGACGTCCAGGCCGACCACGTCGAGCAGCTCGAACGGGCCCATCGGGTAGCCGCCGCCGAGCTTCATGGCGGCGTCGATGTCGTCCAGCGACGCGTAGTGCTCCTGCACCATCTTCACCGCGTTGTTGAGGTACGGGAACAGCAGCGCGTTGACGATGAAACCGGCCCGGTCGCCGCAGTCCACCGGGTGCTTGCGGACCGCAGCGCACACCTCGCGGACGGTGGCGTGGACGTCGTCCGCGGTGAGGACCGTACGGACCACCTCGACCAGCTTCATCGCGGGCGCCGGGTTGAAGAAGTGCATCCCGATCACGTCCTGGGGCCGCGAAGTGGCGCGGGCGCAGGCGATGACGGGCAGGGAGGAGGTCGTCGTGGCGAGCACGGCGCCCGGCTTGCAGACCTTGTCGAGCGTGCCGAAGAGCTGCTGCTTGACCTCCAGGTCCTCGGCCACCGCCTCGACGGCCAGGTCCACGTCCGCGAAGGCGTCGAGCGAGCCCGCGGGCGTGATCCGGCCCAGCGCCACGTCCTTGGCCTCCTCCGACAGTCGCCCCTTCTCGACCGACCTGGCCAGCGACTTGGCGATACGGGCCTTCGCCGTGTCCGCCTTCTCCTGGCTGCGGGCGGCGAGCACCACGTCGTAGCCGGCCTTGGCGAAGACCTCCGCGATGCCGCTCGCCATGGTGCCGGAGCCCGCGACGCCGACGGCGGTGACCGTACGGCTGCGCGCGGCGGCACCGGCCTCGACCGGGGTCTCGGCGTCCGGCACGACGGTCGCGCTGCCCGGCGCCTCGTACGTGTAGAAGCCGCGGCCCGACTTGCGGCCGGTCAGCCCGGCCTCGCTGAGCTGCTTGAGGATCGGGGCCGGGGCGTTCAGACGGTCACCGGACGCCGCGTACATCGCCTCCAGGACGGTGCGGGCGGTGTCGATCCCGATCAGGTCGAGCAGGGCCAGCGGGCCCATCGGCAGGCCGCAGCCGAGCCGCATCGCGGCGTCGATGTCCTCGCGGGTGGCGTACTTCGCCTCGTACATCGCGGCGGCCTGGTTGAGGTAGCCGAAGAGCAGTCCGTCCGCCACGAAGCCGGGCCGGTCGCCGACCGCCACCGGCTCCTTGCCCAGTTCGCGGGCCAGCGCGGTGACCGCGGTGACGGCGGCGGGCGCGGTGAGCACCGAGGAGACCACCTCGACCAGCCGCATGGCGGGCGCGGGGTTGAAGAAGTGCAGGCCCAGGACCCGTTCCGGCCGGGCGGAGTCGGCGGCGAGGCGGGTCACGGAGAGCGCGTTGGTGCCGGTCGCCAGGATGGTGTCGGGCCGGACGATGGAGTCGAGCGCCGCGAACACCTCGTGCTTGAGCTCGTAGTGCTCGGGCACGACCTCGATGACCAGGTCGGCGTCGGCCGCCGCCTGGAGGTCGGTGAACGTACGGAAGCGGGCGAGGACATCCTGCCGCTCCTGCTCGGTGAGCCGCTCGCGCTCCACGGCGCGGGCCGTCGAGGCTTCCAGGGCGGTCGCGGCCTGCATGGCTGCGGCCTCGCTGATGTCGATCCCAATGACCTCCCGGCCTGCGCGGGCCAGCACCTCGGCGATGCCGGTGCCCATCGTGCCGAGGCCGACGACGGCGACGGTGCTGAGGGTGGAGGGAGTGGAGGCGGGATCCGGGGTGGACGGACGAACCATCGCGGGACTCCTGAGGGTGTTCCCCGGGCACCGCGGCCGCGGGGAGAGTGACGACTGAGGGGTTTTCCGGGTGCGGATAGGGTCCGGCTGCGCGAACGCGCTCACCGCGGAAGGGGGTTGCCTGATGTGGGGCTGCACGGCGGGCAGCGATGCCCGGCGAGAAAGGCGGCCGGCCCTGTCCCGAGGCCATGCCGTACTGCGTGCGTGTTGTGTGTGCAGAACCGACTGCACGAGGCGGCTGCGTCACCAGGCCGCCCGAGCGGGTGTGCTCGTACCAGGAGCTTAACCCGTGGGTAACCAAATCCGCCAGAGGAACTTGGGCGCGGTCGGCTGTGGCGCAGGCCACGCGGGGGAGGAGGACTGCATGGAAGCGGGTGAGGGGCACGGCATGGGGACGGAAGACGCATTCCGGTCGCTGGCGGAGCGGGCGCGGGGGGAGGCCGCGAGACGGGGGGAGGGGGCGGAGTACGAACGACTGGCCGCGCTTGTGGAGGGCGGATCCGTGGTGAACGAATCTGTGGGGGAGGGGCCTGCGAGGAACGGATCCGCGGGGAACGGATGTGTGAGGAGTAGCTCCGCGGGGGGCAGCTGCGCGGGGGGAAGTCACGCGGCTTGCTGTGGCGAGCTGGCACGTGTGCTCGCCGAGTCCGGGTGGCCGCTGTGGGCGCGGGAGATCGCGGCCTTCGCGCTGGGGTGTGCCGGGGACCGGCGGGCGTTCGAGACGCTGGTGCTGCTGCTCAACCACCGGGATCCGCCTCGCTGCGCCACGGCTGCCCACGCGCTGGCCCGGCTCGGCGACCCGCGTACGGCCCGGGCCGCTGCTGCCCTCGCCACGAATCCGCTGCGCACCGCGTACGCCCTCTACCCGGTCCGGCTGCTGACCGAGCTGCGCGCGCCGGAGTCGGTGCCCGCGCTCATGGCCACCCTGGAGCGGCTGCTGGCGGACGGGGGACCGTACTGGCAGGTGGCCCTCGCCTGCGTCGAGGGCCTGGGCGCTCTCGGCGACCCGCGAGCGATCCCTTCGCTGACGGCCGCCCGCGACCACCCGCGCCTGGCAGCGGCGGCCGCCGCTGCCCTGGCCCGGCTGCCGGGCGGACGCTGACCGCGCTCAGAGCAGCGTCAGTGGTGACTGCGTTCAGAGCAGCGTCAGTTGGGTCGGGGGCGGGAGGACCGGGTCGGGGTCGGGCGGTTGCGGGATGCGGCGGGCGGCGCCGGGGCGGGAGGGCCCGATGCCGAACTCGGTCGCGTACTCGTGGACTTGGCGGGTGATCTGCCGCTGGTACCACTTCGGGGCATACGCCCCGCCCCCGTACATCGTCTCGTAGCGCCGTACGAGATACGGATGGTGCTGCGCCAGCCAGGCCATGAACCACTCCCGCGCCCCGGGCCGCAGATGGAGCGCCAGCGGTGTCACCGACGTGGCGCCTGCGGCCGCGATGGCCCGGACCGTCGCGCGCAGCTGCTCGGGCGAGTCGCTGAGGAAGGGGATGACCGGCGCCATCAGGACGCCGCACGGGATGTCGTTGTCGGTCAGGACGCGGCAGACCTCCAGGCGGCGCTCGGGCGACGGCGTGCCCGGCTCGACCGTGCGCCACAGCCCGCCGTCCAGGAAGCCCACCGAGACGGACACGCCGACCTCGGTCACCGCGGCGGCCTGGCGCAGCAGTTCGAGGTCGCGGAGGATCAGCGTCCCCTTGGTGAGGATCGAGAACGGGTTCGCGTAGTCGCGCAGTGCGGCGAGGATGCCCGGCATCAGCCGGTAGCGGCCCTCGGCCCGCTGGTAGCAGTCGACGTTCGTGCCCATCGCGATGTGTTCGCCCTGCCACCGGCGGGAGGCCAGTTCGCGGCGCAGCAGCTCGGGGGCGTTGACCTTGACGACGATCTGGGAGTCGAAGCCGGTCCCGGTGTCGAGGTCCAGATAGCTGTGCGTCTTGCGGGCGAAGCAGTAGACGCACGCGTGCGTGCAGCCGCGGTACGGGTTGATCGTCCACTCGAATGGCATCCGGGAGGCGCCGGGCACCCGGTTCACGATCGTCCGCGCACGGATCTCGTGGAACGTGATCCCGCGGAACTCGGGGGTGTCGAAGGTACGGGTCACCGCGTCGGTGCCGAAGAGCGCGGGCGCCGCCGTGGTCGCGTCGCCCGCCGCCAGACCGTCCCAGCGCATGGCGCCTCCCTCTTCCTCGCAAGCCGTTCCTTGCACACCCGTCACGCTAGAACACTTATTCGAATGGCGCCAGACGGTATCCCGTAACGGCTCACGCGGGGCCCCCGATTTGGGCCGGGGCAGCGCCGGTGGTTGGCTTGGCGGGCAGGACGCACCGCGGGTCACAAGGACTTGCGAGTCGACGGAAGGAAGAACGATGGCGCAGGTAGAGGCCACGACGGAGCGGATCGTCGCGGCGGATCCCGAGACGGTGTTCCGCGCGCTCTCCGACTACTCCGGCACCCGCGCCAAGCTGCTCCCCGAGCACTTCAGCGAGTACGAGGTGCGCGAGGGCGGCGAGGGCGAGGGCACCCTGGTGCACTGGAAGCTCCAGGCCACCAGCAAGCGGATCCGCGACTGCCTGCTCGAGGTCTCCCAGCCGACCGCCGGGCAACTCGTCGAGAAGGACCGCAACTCCTCCATGGTCACCACCTGGACCGTGACCCCGGCGGGGGAGGGCAGGGCGAAGGTCGTCGTCACCACTGTCTGGAACGGCGCGGGCGGCATCGGCGGCTTCTTCGAGAAGACCTTCGCGCCCAAGGGGCTCGGCAGGATCTACGACGCGGTGCTCGCCAAGCTCGCCGCCGAGGTGGAGAAGTAAGCCGTCGGTCTCGATGTCGTCGGCATCAATACGGCCTCGGTCTCGGTGGGGCCTCGGTCTCAGTGAGCATCACGAAGCCCCGGACGCAGGCAGTCCGGGGCTTCGTGATGCTCACCGGATCGAGTGGTTTTCCCGGCGGTTCCGGCGTAAGCCGTGGGTGCCCGGCTGGTGCGAAAGTCCCTGATGAGCGCCCGAAAGGCGCCCCAGGCAACGTAGTTGGCGTTCCTTCCCGTACCCCTCCCGTCAAATTCGCCGCGCTTGCTCGCTGTTGTCGCGTAATGCGAGAAATGGGCGGCGGGTGCAGGAGCGACGAGGGGAGCGGTACGTGGGCGATCATCGCCGACATCGTCCCGCCACGCGCGCGTGGCCGCTACATGGGCCTCATCGGCGCCGCGTTCGGCCTCGCCTCGGTCGCGGGCCCGCTGCTCGGCGGCTTCTTCACCGACCACGCCTCCTGGCGCTGGTGCTTCTACTTCAGCGTGCCCCTCGCCCTCGCCGCGATGGCGGTCATCGCACTCGTCCTCAGGCTGCCCAGGCCCGCCGTCAGGCCCCGGCTCGACGTGCTCGGCGCGCTCCTCCTGGCGGCGTCCTCCACCTGCCTGGTACTGCTGACGAGTTGGGGCGGCACCGCCCGGCCGCCCGGCCCGTCACCGTCCAGCCCTCCCGCGAAACCCGCCAGGACATCGAACTCGCGGGCGGCGCGGTGCTGCGTGGCACCGTACGGGCGCACGGCGGGCGCCCGGTCGAGGACGCCCGGGTCACGTTGCTCGACGCGGCGGGCAATGTCGTCGACACCCTGATGACGGGAACTGATGGCATTTTCCTCTTCGTTGACCTGTCGGCAGGTGAGTACACGGTGATCGCCGCGGGCTATCCGCGGTGGCCACGGTCCTTCAGGTCGCGGGCGGCGGCCGCACGGAGCGGGACCTCCTGCTCGGCCACGAGGACTGAGAAAGCCTGAGAGGACGGAGGGGACGGAGAGGACTGAGGAGATCCAAGGCGGCCTGCGCGACTTGCGCAAACGGCACGCGCTGCACCCTTACTCACCCGTACCGTGGTGACGGTGCCGCGGATCATGCGGCAGGGAAGGAGCCTCCCGGCTATGGACAGTGGCATTCCGTCGCAGGCACCGGCCGGTCCGCCGCAGCCGAGAGCCCTGTCCGGAAAAATCCCGCTCGCTGTCGTCGTCGTGGACACCAACGGCCTCGTCTCGCACTGGAGTTCAGGCGCGCGGAGGCTCTTCGGCAGCACCCGTGAGGAAGCCGTCGGCGTGCCCGCCGCGGATCTCCTGCCCGTCTCCGGCGCCCTCGACGCCGAGCAGGGCGGCTTCGCCTCGTACGAGGAGGGGGCCGGGCCCGGGTTGGGGGACTCGCTCAGCGGCCGGATGTCGTACCCCGCCGCGGGCCGGGCCCGGATCTCCGACACCGGCGCCGGCCCCTCCGCGCGCGTGGGCGAGGAGTCACTGGACGTGCTGTGGTGGGCGTACCCGCTGATCGGCCCCGGCCCCGAACGGCTGCTCGTGCTCGCCGCCGGGACCCGCGGGCTGTGCGGGCCCGGCGGGCCGTACCACGATAGCCCGGAAGCCGAGGAGTGCTGCCCCGGCGAGAGCATCGCACCCGGCTTCGCGCTGCACACGGAGTTCCCCGGCGCGGACGAACTCGCCGGCAGACTGTCGGAGATCTTCCCCAGCATGAGCGTCGCCCAGGGCACCCGGATCGCCGCGCAGGTCCTGGAACTCGGCTATCCCGTACTGGAGTTCAGCCGCCACGACCGGGTGCCCGTCACCCCCGACTGGGGCGTCCCGCGGCGTGCCGGGCGCCCGCGCAGGCCGCAGGGTGGCGACCCCGCCGCCTTCGTACCGCTGTCGCCCGGCTCGGACACCGGCTCCGAGGAGGACCTCGAGTACGCGGCGGTGCGCGAGCGGCTGGAGTTCCTCAACGAGGTGAGCAGCGGCATAGGCTCCTCCCTCGACCTGGCCAGGACGATCCGCGAGGTCACCAGCGCGGCCGTCCCCCGCTTCGCCGACTTCGCAGGCACGCATCTGCGTGCCCAGGTGCTGGCGGGTGAGGAGTTCCCCGACGGCGTGCCGGACGTCACCACCATCTGGCACCGCGTCTGGGTGGAGCACAACGACGAACCGGGCCGCTGGGACGACACCGTGCCGGTCGGGGAGGCCATCGCCTTCCCCGAGCACACGCCGTTCTTCCAGTGCATGGTCACCGGCGAGCCGGTGCTCATCCCGCGGATCAGCGACGAGCTGGGTGCAAGGATCTCCGGCCAGTTCGAGAAGCGGGACCTGCGGCCGCTGATCAACGGGCGGTCGATCCTGATCGTGCCCCTCAAGGCCCGCGATGTCGTCCTCGGCTTCATGGTGCTGCTGCGCCGGGCCGACCGCGAGCCGTTCAACGACATGGACCGTACGACCGGCGCCGAACTCGCCGCCCGCGCCGGGCTGGTGCTCGACAACGCGCGCATGTACACGCACCAGGAGAACGTCGCCGAGACGCTCCAGGACAGCATGCTGCCGCAGGTCGCCCCGCGCCTGCCGGGCTGCGACACCGCCACCCGCTACCTGCCGGGGACACGGCTCGGACGCGTGGGCGGCGACTGGTTCGACACCATCAAGCTGCCCGGCTCGCGCACCGCGCTCGTCGTCGGCGACGTCATGGGCCACGGCCTCAACGCGGCCGCCATGATGGGCCAGTTGCGCACCGCCGTGCAGACGATGGCCGCACTCGACCTGCCGCCCGCCCAGCTGCTGCGCAACCTCGACGACCTGGCGCAGCGGCTCGGCGAGCACTACCTCGCCACCTGCCTCTACGCGGTCTACGACCCGATCCGCTCCGAGCTGCTGATCTCCAACGCCGGGCACATCCCACCCGTACTCGTACGGGCGGGGGACGGGCGCAGCGAGCTGCTCGAGGTGCCCACGGGTGCTCCGATCGGGGTCGGGGGAGTGGCGTTCGGGACGGCGAAGGTGCGGGTGGCGCCCGGCGACCGGCTCATCCTGTGCACGGACGGGCTGGTGGAGGTGCGGGGTCAGGACATCGGGGCGGGGCTCGCGGCCCTGTGCGAGTCCGCGGCGCACCCCGCGGCCTCCATGGACGCCGCCTGCGACACCATCATCCGCGCGCTCGCCGCTTCTTCCTGGGACGAGGGCCAGGGCGGCCGCAAGGACGACGTCGCCCTGCTCATGGCCCGGCTGAACGGGATCCCGCGCGAGCAGGTGGCCGCCTGGCGGCTGGGCACAGACCCGCGGGAGGTGGGCCGGGCCCGGCGGATGGTCCGCGAGCGGCTCACCGACTGGGGCCTGGAGGAGGCCGTCGACACCGCCGAGCTGCTGGTCAGCGAGGCCGTCACCAACGCGGTGCGGCACGCCTACACCGAGCAGGTCGAGCTGCGGGTCGTACGGACGGACGCGCTCCTGTGGGAAGTGTCGGACGACGACCGCGCACTGCCCGTGCTGCTCGACGCGGACCGCGAGGACGGGTACGGGCGCGGGCTGCGGGTGCTCGGCTCGCTGACGCGGGAGTGGGGGACCAGCTCATCGGCGCGCGGCAAGACGGTGTGGTTCGAGCAGTCGCTGCCGCGCCCGGCGAGGCCTGCGACGCGTGCCGGCTCGAACAGCCGGTGAAGGATCGCTACTGCCCCTTGCCGGGCCCCCTGCCCTGGCAGTAGAAGATCTTGACAGTCCGTCAGCGGATCGTGGGGAGCGCACTATGAGCGTGTCGCAGCAGTACAGGGACGCCTGGGAGGGCTACTGGAAGGACACCTCCAGTGCCTCGGGCGAGGCGATCTGGGACTCCGAACCGAGCCTCACCGCGATCCCGCACATGGAGCTCTTCGCGCCGCACGCCGTCGCCTCGCTGCCCGTTGTCGACCTGGGCTGCGGGAACGGCACGCAGACCCGCTACCTCGCCACCCGCTTTCCGCGGGCGATCGGGGTGGACCTCTCGCACACGGCGATCGAGCACGCGCTCCGCGCCGACACCGAAGGCGTCGCGGAGTTCCGGCAGCTCAGCCTCACGGACGCGGACGGCATACGGGAGCTGCACGAGCGGCTCGGCGACGTCAACGTCTATATGCGCGCCGTCATCCACCAGAGCGAGCCGCAGGACCGGGCGCGTGTCGCGGCAGCGGTGGCGGCGCTGGTGGGATCGGCCGGGCGGGCCTTCGTGGCGGAGCTGACCTCGGGGTCGCGCGCGGTGCTCCAGAAGGCGGTGCAGTCGCCCGGCGGTCCGCCGCCGAAGCTCAGCAAGGTCTTCACGCACGGGCTCAAACCGGCCGACGCCGACGACTCGGAGGTGGAGCGGCTGTTGCGGGAGGCGGGGCTGACGGTGCTGGCGCAGGGTGCCACGGTGCTGCCGCAGACCGAGTACCTCGCGGACGGCACGCGGATCGATCTTCCGGCGCAGTGGCTGGTGCTGGGCCCCGCGGGCTGACCGGAGCAGGGAATGGCACGAAGGGCTGGACGATGTGAACCTTCGTGCCCGCACCGCCGTTGAGTAGATGCCGGATCAGTCATCCCCCCAAGACCGGCACCGGCCCGGCGGTCGGCTCCAAGAGAGCTTGCCGCCGGGCCGACTTGTTTGGGGGGCGCAGCCCGGGCTTGCGCCCCCTCACGTAACAGGCCTGTTCCGTTCATCAGGGGCTGGCAACAAGGGACCTGCCCCGTGAACCCGCTGTCTCTGGAATGCCGTTTCGGAGGTGAATTCGCCAAGGACAACGCCGAAAGGGCACACCACCATGTCACTCAACCGCTCCCGTAAGATCGCCGGACTCGCCGCTCTGGTCGTCAGCGGGGTGCTCCTCACCGGATGCAACCCCTTCAGCGACGAGCCCGACGCGGCCGGCACGTCAAAGGCCGCGGCCTCCAGCGTCGACTCGCCGGAGTCGGACAGCCGAGCGGACGGCGTGGTCACCGGCACCCTGACCTATATGGCGCCCGGCAAGCTCGAGGTCGACGGCCGTCCTTTCTACGTCGCTGAGGACACCGAGATCTGGGGTTCCGGCCTCATCTGCGGTGACCCGGCGGGACAGGCCCTCGACGAGTGCACGGCCGAGGAGCTGGAAGCAGCCGCCAAGAAGGGCGGTGCGGAAGCCGAAGTGGAGATCCAGAAGGGCACGGCCGTCAAGGTCACCGATCAATACAGGAGTGACAACCCGTCCGAGGTGGACGAGGGGCACGTCGCCGGCGCCGATGGCGGCACCGACTCTTCCGAGAACCCCGCCGGGACCGACCGCGGCCAGGCCAGCGGGGCGGACGGCGGCAACGACGCGACCGCGGACAACCGCGCGGACGGCACGGTCACCGGCACCCTGACCTATATGGCGCCCGGCAAGCTCGAGGTCGACGGCCGTCCTTTCTATGTCGCTGAGGACACCGAGGTCTGGGGCGCAGGCGACATCTGCGGTGACGGAGAAGGACATGTCGCCGACGAGTGCACGGTCGAGGAGCTGGAAGCAGCCGCCAAGAAGGGCGGTGTGACGGTGGCCGTGGACATCAAGAAGGGCGTCGCGAACGTGGTCCGCGAGCAGTGACCTGGGGTCATCCTCAGGCTGAGGTCACTGACCCGCTTGTGTGAGTCCCCCTGTGAGCCCCACCCCCGCGTGACCCGCGGGGGTGAAACTCACGGCAGCGTGGCAGGTGCTCAGGCTCGTCGTTGGCCGCACGGCCTGGGAGAAGGGACCGCTTCGGCAGCCTGGTACGCGATGCGCCCCCAGCTGCCGCTGCGGCGCAGGGTCAGTCCCATACGGGCCAGGTACGGTTCGAGCCGGACGAGCCGAGCTCGCAGCGTGGGCCGCCGCAGTGGCTGGTCGGACGTGCCCAGCAAGAGGCGGAGATCGTGGCAGCACCACGGCCGACGGTCCCGGACCAGCAGACGCAGCAGAAGCCGCTGCGTACTGTGCAACGGACCCGCGGCGCTGTGCAACGGGCCCGCGCACGCCGGCGGGCCGGGTGGATCCGGTGACGGGTCCGCCGGAGTGGCCGTGAACCAGCGCTGTTCAGCGGTCAGTCGGGCGGTCAGCTCCCGGATCGGCATGTTCCGTTCGAGGACATTCGCTGCGCCGGCCCTGAGCAGCCCCAAAGCGTCGGCACCGCTCGGTACGAGCGCGATCACCGGTGAGAGCCTGCTCAGAACGCTGGTCCGCCGACCGAGATCCGGCAGCCAACGAGGGTGTGGCACGTCCAGGATCACAAAGGGCACTGAGCTGTTGAGGAGTTGAAGATACGCTTCGGACGAGCCCCACCCCTCGAGCATCGGCGGCACCATTCCGGCAATGCGCACATTCCGCAACAGCGGTCGGCTCGCCGAGTGGTCCAGGGTGATCGTCAGACCTCTGCTGTTCAGTCGGCCCGGATTCCTGAAGTGAACGGTGGAGTTGGGCACGGGTTGCATCTATCGACCTTCCGTGTCTTCCGACCGCACCGCGATGTCTCGTGCACTGATGATCCTGTATGTCCCATGCTGTCAGCGGCCCGAGGAACCGTGGCGACTGATCGCGCGGGTCTTCCCCCTCTGCGCTGCGGTCGGTGAGGGTTCGAGCCGCCGGAATGGACGGTGGTGACGTCGGCCGCTGTCAGTGGAGCTTCGCGGTGCCACCGCCGTCGACCGGCAGGCCCGGGGCCGAAACTCTCAACTCTTGATGCCTGCTTGCATCGGCGAAAGTCGCCTACTGAACCCTCGTCTAACGCGCGGGGCTTGGGGCGCCCCGGGGTGGGGCGGCCGCGTCGAGCAGGGGCGACGACGCGTTTTCCGGCTGGTACAGGTCCTTCAACTGCCTGCGCGAGGTGACACCGAGTTTCTTGAAGATGCTGCGCAGGTGGGCATCGATCGTGCGCGGGCTCAGAAAGAGCCGGGTACCGATCTCCTTGCTCGTCGCACCCGTGGCCACGAGGCGAGCGATGGTGAGCTCGCGCGGAGTCAGCTGTTCCAGTTTGTCAGGGGTGCGCCGCCTGGCCTTCTCGCCTGTCGCGCGCAACTCGGCGGCGGCCCGGTCGGCGAACGCCTCGGCCCTCATCGAGTCGAACAGCTCGTGGGCACTGCGTAGGTGAGTGCGAGCCTCTCGTCGTCTGCCGTGTCTGCGCAGCCACTCGCCGTAGAGCAACTGTGCCCGGGCGTGCCAGGTGCGGTCGCGGCTGTCGCCGAGCCGCTTGATGGCCTCGTGGTAGTGAGCGTCGGCCCGGTCGTCCTCGGCGATGAGTGCAGCGGCGCACTGCTCGACGCCCTCGCCCCACTCGGTCCGGACCGTGGATGTACGAGTCCTGAGGGCCTGGTGGGCCGCGACCGCAGCATCACGTTCGCCGCACCGAACGGCCGCCTCGACCAGCTCGGCCAGCGCAAGGCCAGTGACGGCCGGGTCCCCATAGGCGCTCGCCGTCCGTGCGGCCGCCAGCGCGGCCGCGTATTCGGCTCTGCCGTTGTGGAGCAGGGCGGTCGCCCACATGCAGAAGGCGACCTGCAGCCCATCGCCGCGCTGGTTCGCCCCGTGCGCCATCGCACGGATCCGCTCGGCCGCCCCGGGCTCCGCGCGCAACGCCGTGAGCTGCGCGCAGGCGTATGTGAGCCGGGTCACGCCGGTCACCTCGACGAGCGCCTCCATCTCGCCCAGCGCCGACAGCGCGCCCGGAACATCGCCGGCCCGCACCGAAGCGCCGGCCAGCGTGGCCAGGCCGATGGGGAGTGCGAGGAGCGAGCCTGCGGCGCGCGCCGTCTCCACCTGCCGGGCGGCGATCCGCATGTACGCGTCCAAGTTCCACAGTTCCATGGCCAGCAGTGAGCCGAGCCACGGTCGGCGCACCCAGACGTCCGCGTCGGCATCGTCGATGATCGGCTCGAGCTTCGACACGCCCCTCTGGTAGTCGCCGGTGAACAAGTCCAGCACGGCGTCCAGCACCAGATCCACGGCACGCGGCGGCACAGGCGCAGGCGGCGCCGCGAGGGCCGCGCGAAGGGTGGTCATCATCCCGTCCCCGACCCGGCCGACGAGCATCCCCGCCTCGACCGCGTCCAGGTAGTACTCACGCGCCAGCGCGGGGTCGAGCTGTGCGACCCGTTCGGCCGCCCGGAGCAGCAACAGGGGAGCCTCACTGCCACGCTCCAGGCTGAACGCCATCTGGCCGCGCAACAGGTCGACTTGGGCTCGCTGACGCACGCTGAGGGGACTGTTCTCGACCGTGCTCAGGAGACTGACAGCGTTGTCCACCGCGCCGACTTCGAGTTTGGCCCGTGCTGCAGCGAGTGTCCGTGCGGCCCGTCGGCCCGGGTGCGCAGTGAGCGCGGCCGAGCGCTCCAGGAAGGCCGCCTCTGCCGCGATGCCCCCGCGGGCATGCGCACGATCCGCGGAGCGTACGAGTGCGTCGCCGATGTCCTCGTCCGGTCCTGGCGTCGCCTGCGCGCGGTGCCACGCTCTGCGGTCCGGGTCGTGGGCGGGATCGGTGGCTTCGGCGAGGGCATGGTGCGCCCGGCGCCGGTCCTCGATGGAGGCGGCTCGGTAGGCCGCCGATCGCACGAGCGGATGCCGGAAGTGGATGCGGGTGCCCAACTCGATGAGGCCGGCGGCTTCAGCGGGTGCCGCCGCCGTGGCCTCGATGTCCAGCACCTCGGCCGCTCGCCACAGCAGGGCCGGGTCCCCGGTCGGCTCGGCGGCCACGACCACCAGGAGCTCCTCGGTGCGGACCGGCAGGCTCTGAAGGCGCTCGCGGTAGCTGTTCTCGATCCTGCTCGGCACCGGCATGGTGTCGGGCAGCCCGAAGCCGCCCGCCAACTGCGCCGGTCCCATGCTCTTGGGCAGTTCGAGAAGTGCCAGCGGATTGCCGTGTGCCTCGGCGAGGATCCGCTCACGTACCCCCGCGTCCAGCGGAGCACGGAACTCCGAGGCCAGAAGCTCCCGGGCGGGTGCATCGGCCAGGCCCTCGACCCGTAGGGTCGCAAGTCCCGTGAACGCGTCCCCGGCCTCGTCACGGTGGGCGATGACCAGGACGATCGGTTCGGCCTCGATCCGCCGGGCGACGAAGCCGAGGGCCTGAGCCGATGCCTGGTCGAGCCACTGTGCGTCATCGATGACACAGAGGAGGGGTTGCTCCGCCGCGGTCTCGGCAAGCAGGTTCAGCACTCCAAGGCCCAGCCGGAACTGGTCCGGGACAGTGCCGCATGTCTGCCCGAATGCCACGGACAAGGCCTCGCGCTGCGGCTGTTGAAGATTATCCATCCTCTCCAGCATGGGTGCACAGAGCTGGTGCAGTGCCGCGAACGCGAACTCGGCCTCGAACTCGACGCCGGAGGCTTCCAGGGTCCGGAAGCCGGCCGACCGCTCCAGGAGTTGTTTCAACAGGGCGGTCTTTCCGATTCCCGTTTCCCCGAGCAGGACCAACGACCCTCCGCGCCCCTTACGGGCCAAGTCCAGGAGTCGGTCGAGCTCTTCAAGCTCCTTCGCCCGGCCGTGCAGTAGCGAGATACGTGAACAGCTGGCTATGTGCATGAGCGCATCTTAGGGACGGCCCAAATGGCCGCCCAACGATTTGCCGAGGGCGACCCGCCGACTGTGGGGAATACGACAACCCGCCTGTGTTCGCCTTTCACTTCGGCCTCGTGGGGCACCGGTCGGAGCCGAGAAGGCGGGCCCGGTCCATCGGCCAACCGCCGCGGGCTCCTGCGCTACACGATACGGGCCCTTACGCCACACGATACGGGCATTCCAACGGCCCAATCGGCTGCCCGTATGCGGCAGACAGAGTGGCGTATCCGCGCTGAACTGGGAACATTCAGCGGCCCCTTCGGGCAGAAGCGGTCATCGAGGCAAGCCAAACGGAGGTCGGGGCGGCGGTGGATTCCCCCTACGATGAGCAGGGGGCTCATCATGAGGTCGAGAAGCGGCTGTGAGAACGACGCGGCTACCGCCGCCGAGTTCCGAACGGGTTTCTGCTTCTGCTCGGCTACCGGGCCGGGGGCCAGTGCCGTCTGATCACGGACCGCCGCAGCAGTCTCCTCACCTCATTCTCCGGAGACCTGGCCATAGCGGAGCCCAGGAGATCGCCAAGGTTTCGGACCTGCCGGCCCGAATGCAGCGGTCGCCCGACGTCAAGGTCCAGGGCGCTTCTTGTCCTTCCGGTTCTCCTTCCGTCGGTTCCTGGTCTCCCCACAGGTTCGGAGCAGGCAGCTCGAACTGACCGTTGCCGGACGATCAGGACGGACGCAGACAGGAGCGCGACGATGGAGATCACCGTCATCGGGGGCGGGCGTGTCGGCACCGGGCTGGCGCGGCTGTGGAGGACAGCCGGACACGCCGTGACGGTCCTGAGCAGTGAAGGCGGTGACGCCGCTGGAGCGGACGTGGTCGTGGTGGCCGTACCCGCTCCTGCGGTCTTCGAGGCGCTGGGCAGGGTCTCGGGCCTGGCGGGACAGGTGACCGTCGACACCTGTAACGTCTTCGGCGGTCGTGATGAGGAGTTCCCTTCGCTCTCGCATCAGCTCAAGTCGATCATCGGCGGGCCGACGGCCAAGGCCTTCTCGACCAACTTCGCTGCCGATTACGACCGCGTCGGTGAACAGCTCGTCAGACCGAGCAACCTCTTCGCCGCCGAGCCGAAGGCGCGGGAGATCGCCGAACGGCTGAGCCACGACGCCGGCTACGACCCCGTCTTCGTCGGCGACCTCGACCCGGGCGCGCGGCTGCTCGAGGACAGCTTCGGGCTCACCCGGGCCCTCGCGCGCCAGTTCGGGCATTTCTTCTACCGTTACGCTCGCCCCGGAGCCCTTTGAGCAATGCCAAGCGGGGACACGTGCTGCCATTTCTGTTCGTGCGGCGGTGCCCAATGTACCGATGACGAAAATGACTTCGCAGTTCGGCGTTATGGGGCGTGGCATGTACGTAGATGCGGCCTCACGCGGGCCCGTGGTTTTCCAAACGTTTCCCGCGTGATCGAGCGTCAAGTCATCGGGCGCGAACCGGAGCGGTGATTGATAAGTGGTAAGTGGTGAGTGGCGAATGGGTGAGTGTTGAGAGATGAGAGGTGAGGGCTGGGTGAGTGACCGGACCAGGAATGTGGTGCCCCCGTTGTTCCCGCATGCATGCGATGTCGAGCTGCTGGGGGCGGGGGGCGCCCGGTGAGGCTCTGGGGCGAGAGGTCTTCGCGTCCCGCTGGTGGGACGCGCGGCAGTGGTGATGTCGCGGCAGCGAGCCTTGACGCCCACCCACGCGTCGGACTCGTCACCGACACGGTCGGGAGTCTGCTCCTCGTCCGTACCTCTCGCGACAGCCCGCCCGGCCCCGGTGATCTGGCCGAGCTGGCGCAAGTCCTGACGCAGAGCGATACCGGCACGGCGACCGTGGTCGTCGGGGTGGGCCGGAATGAGGTTTCCTCGCTCTGGGCGCGGCTGGGGGAGGACGTCCCTTCGCTGCGCGCCTCGGGCGCGAGGTCCGTACGGCTGGTCATGTCCGGGGCGGGAAGCGGAAGTCCGGACTCGCCCGCCGCGGCGTACGAGCTGGCCGACGCCTGGGAGATGGACGTCCTCGCTCCGGACGGGAACGTGGTGATTGTTCCCGGCGGAACACTTTTCGTCGCGGGATCCGGGGACGTGTCCCGCGGCTGGCGGCGTTTCACGCCGCGGGGAGAGTCGGTGTTCCTGGGGCCGCGCATGCCCGAGCCCTCCTGGCAGAGGGCCCTGGGCGCACTGCCCGCCCGCACCCGCGGCAGATGTGTGGTGGAACAGATACCGGCGGGGGTGCTGGTCCGGCCTCTTCAGGCGCCGGCGCCGGGCCCCGACGACCTCAGGGACGCGCTGCGGGTCGACCATCTCCGGCCGACCGTTCTGGTGGGCGTTCCCGGCGCGCCCGCCGTCCCCGCCGATGCCGTCGCCGAGGTCCTGTCCGCCCTGCCCGATGCGCTGCGCCCCAAGGTCCGCCTCGCTCCGGGGGCGGGCGTGGACCTGCTGCCTCTGGGACAGCAGGTCGCGAACCTGCTCGACATCGAGGTGGAGGTGCTGACCGGCCTCCCGATGGTCATCGAGGACGGGTCGCCGCACCGGGGGGCACCGGAAACGCCGGTGGTACTCGTCGGCGACGACGGCCGGTTGACCTGGCAGCCGTTCGTACAGGCGGTGGCTTGCCCGCCCGCTTCGGCGGCAGGGGGGCGGAGCGGTCCGCGCCTGCTGAGCTGGCACCCGCCGATGCCCGGCTGGGACGGCGCGGGGAACGGAGCCGTCCGGCTCATCGGCACCTGGCAAGCGTTCGTGACGCGAGCCGGGCTGAGCGTCGAGTCCGTGGGGCACGAGCGGCCCTCACTGGACGGACGCGCGGTGGACGCCGAGCGGATGGCCATCGAACTCGGCACGCCGGGCGCGCCGCTGGACGTCACGGTGCTCCCGGCCCTGGCCCTGCTCTTCGACGGGCTGGGGGCCGAACTGCTCAGCGGTGCGGTGATGTACGTGCGGGGTTCGTGCGACCACGACGTGGTTCGGGAACTGCGCACGCTCGCGGACCGCCACGGCGTGGCCCTGTCGGCGCCGGGTGCGCTCGCGGAGCCCGCGTCCAGGGGCAAGGGGTGAACCCCCGCGCCGTCAGAGCCGTTGCGGTGGCGAAGCCGGGTCCGTGCCATGGGCCCGGGGAGCAGGAGAGGCCGCCGCGGCCGCAGTGCGGCGATGCCCCGGGCCAGAAAGGCAGGAACCGATGTCCGACGAGCGCTCGTCACCCGATGACCCGCCGCGTAACCAGTCGGCGCCCGGCGGGCCCGAGGTAGCGCCTGCCGCGCGCCCGGTCCAGTTCCGCCGGCCCGTGTCGCTGCCCGCGGCGACGGCGAACGCCGGTGCCGCGCTCGCCGAAGGTCTGGGGACAGCGCAGCCGCAGGCCCCCGCCCCGGCTCCGGTGAGGCATGAACCGGTGGCCCCACCGCGGGCAGGGTCGCGCCCTTCCGGAGAACGACCCGGCGACGGCGGGACCACCCGCCCCCCGTCCGCGACGTCCGCGACCGCTTCCACAGGCGCGACCGCCTCCACCGGCGCGACCGACGCCACAGCCGCGACCGCGACCACAGCCGCATCCCCCTCCGCCGCCACCTCCACTTTCGCCTCCGGCGGCACTTCCACCCGGGCCAATCCGCTCCCGCTCCCCGGGTCGCCGGCCAGGTTCGGCGGGAAGGGCGGCTCCTCTCAGTCCGACGAGGAGTACTCCTCGACCGCGTTCTTCAAGAAGCCGTTGTTCGTCGCGGCGGCCGTCGCCGGGGCGGTGCTGATCGCGATTCCGATCATGGTCGCCGCCTCGGGGGGCGATGGCGGTGAGCAGAATGCTGCCGCATCGAAGGGCAATGCGCCGCAGACGCAGCTCCCGGACCGCCCTCACATCCCCACGCCTCCCAGCGTCCTGCCGTCCGCGTCGACCTCGGGCAAGCCGTCGTCCTCGCCCTCGCCCTCGCCCTCGGCTTCAGCACCCGGCGGAAAGCCGGAGCCGAGCAAGACGAAGGACAGCGGCTCGAAGCCCGGACGCGGCGGGACCCCCGTCATCGTGGAGGGAAACGTGCTGATCGAGAACAGGAAGACCGGTATGTGCGTGGACCTTCCCGGCGAGGGCAAGGGCAAGCTGGACGGCCCGGTCGTGCAGAACACCTGCGAGCGGTCGGGCAGCGACAACCAGCAGTGGACGGTGGACCTCAGTCAGAAAGGCGCCGGGCTACGCGGTGCCGACCTGTACCTGATCCGCAACAGTACGGACGGCCTCTGCCTGGACCTGGCCGGCTACGGTGCCCGTCCGGAGACCTCACCAGTGACCGAGTACCGCTGCGACGGCACGACCCGCGACAATCAGCTGTGGTGGTTCGACGAGCGGTCCAACGGGACGTACTGGATTCGCAACCACAAGAGCAGCAACCTGTGCCTCGATGTGCGGAGTGACAGGGAGCCTTCCGGAGCCCCGCTCACGATCTTCCCCTGCAACGACGCCGACGACCACCAATGGAGCATGGGGAGCGGCTGAGCCCGCCCTGAGACGGCTCCGCGCCGGCGGGCCGGCCGTCGTCAGCCCTTTCGTGACCGGCTACCGGCCGGTCACGCGTCAGCGACTCGGCCTCTGCTTCTGCTGGTTCGCTTTATGCGGTTGCGCGGGCGGCTGCGGCGCGTGCTCTCGCGTGCTGACCCGGCCGTGGGGCCGTATCCGGGCGGCGTCGGCGATCTGCGCTTGCGCCTGCGCCTGGCTGCACGCGCTCCGCTGGGACTCGGCGAACTTGATCAGGTTGCTCATGCCCTGGTCGACCGCGCTCCGGGTGCGCCGCGTCCCGGGCTGCGACACCACGTCCGACTCAGTGGTGCTGTCCCTGGATGGGGGTTGAGCCCAGACCAGGACCGGGTTCTCGTAGTCGGGGCCGAACTCCACCAGCGGCTCCCCGCCCACCTGGTGGCTCTTCACGATCTTGTCGTAGATCTGCTCGCTGAACGGAGACCGCGGTGGGGGCCAGTACATGTGTGCGCCGTGCATCGTGGCTGTGTTCGACTCGATCATGTGGTCCATCAGCGCGTCGTACGTCCCCGGACTCAACGGCGAGCCGGCCGGTGTCAGCAGATTGAAGAGGTCTTCGTCGCCGGTGATCGGTCGACGAACACCGTCGCCGTCCAAGCCGTGGACCAGACCCTCTTCCACGAAGAACTTGCCCTCCGCGGCGAGCTTCTCCATCACCGGTGCCAGCGTCTCGAACTCCTGTGACCGTTGCTTGTGCCGCGCCTTGATCTCCTCCCACAGGTGTGCGTTCGCGTCCGGCACATCCTCCTGTCCGGGCATCACCGGTCTGAAATAACCGACCAGCCCGATATTTTTCGGATCAGCCCCCAGATACACGTCAATCGGGCTGATCGTCTTCGCCTTGATGTCCTTCGGCTTCGGCAGTGCACCCTGTGCCCGCCACTTCGGCGCCTCCACGTTCGTGGGCCGCACCGAAATCCGCAGTCCGCGCTCCTTCGCTACGTGTCTGTAATGCCGGTAACTCTGCTCCTGCATACCGAACTCGGACTGTGCCGCCGTTGCTGAGACAGTGGCACCTCTGAGATACGCATCCGTCTTCTGGACGGTCGCTCCGGTGCGCGGGTCGATCTTCTGCTCCGTGACGGCGTGCACACTGATGCCGGGGAGTTCCACTGGGGAGTCGGCAACGGCTCTGCGGATTTCCTGCAGTCTGGTGGTCAGTTTCGCCCAGACCTCCGGATCGTAGGAAAAGGCGCGCAGGTCGTCGGGGGAATCCTGCCCGGCTCCCTGGAAGCCGTTCTCCTCAGTGCGTGAGACCCAGTCACCTATAATGATCTTGACGGCTTTCCGGGCCCTTGGAGTTGACGCTGTCACCGCCTTGTTCCCTTCGTGCGAGGCAGATTCCGATTGGTCCGTGGACACACCCCGCGTTTGTGGGCGTGTGGGCGTGTGGGCGTGGTCAGCCGTCGTCAGCCGTCGTACGTGTCCGTCTGGGGAAGTTCCTTGGCGCGGTGCGCCCCCGGCTTGCAGCCGGCGAACGGGCCGGAGGGGTCTCTCAGCGCGGCCATGACATGCGTGAGGTAGTCCCGGTGCCAGACGGCGGGACCCGTCAGTCCGGCCGCCGGGTCGGTGAGTTCCTGCCAGGCCATCCACAGCCCGTAGAGCTGGGCCACGGCCTCCTCGTGCTCCCACCACCGGGGGCACCACGGGGCCGCAGACGTGGTCTCCCTGCCATAGACCGGGATCAGCAGATGGTGCACCCACAGCGTCAGGCTGCGCAGCGCCCGCTCCTGCTGGGGACCCTGCAGATAGAGGATGAACTGCGGCTCCTGCTGCTGGGACGCCGCATCCGGCTCGGCTGTTCCCTTCGGCTCGATGGTCTCGGGGGCACTGGTCATGGGCTCGCTCCTTGCCGGTCGGCGCAGTCCTGGTCGGTACTGGCACTACGGGAGGGCGGCGCCAGGAGTTCAGCGCTCGCGGGGCCGTTGTGGAGAGAGCGTTGAACCCGAGGGGGCCGACATACGTCGTGGGGTTGCGGACACAGCCCCAGCACAGACGGAGGAGAGTTCCATGCCGGAAATTCATACGTACTGGATCGGCGGCTCGCCGCCCGACTGGGCAAAACAGGGACTGCGCAACATTCAGCAGCAGTTTCCGAACGAGGAGCGCAACCTGTGGGTGCTGCCCAGCAGGATCGGCCCGAAGAACACCGGTGACGAAACCATGCGGCAGTTGAGGGAAGCGGCGGCCGAGACCGGTTTCCAGGTCCACAACGTCTGGGACAACCTCGACCAATTCGCGGCGAACATGTCGCGATACAACGGCGACACCCTGCGGGACATCATCAAGTGGGAGATGGCCGACAAGGGCGAGATCTCGGTCAAGGACCTGACGAACTTCATGGTCCTGGGCGAGAGGGGAGGCCTCGCACTGGACCTCTCCACCTATCCGACCACGTCTGCGGTCGGCAACCTGCAGTCCCTGGACAAGGCGGAGTTCAAGGTCCCCATGCTCGCCGACGACGGGATCGTTCGGGTGATCGGCAATCCGTCGTACGACAACTGGGGCAGTAACGCCGAGAATCAGGCCGAACCCCATGACCTCCCGCATCTTGACGTGTGGGCCATGTACGCCCGTCCCGGCGAAGAAAGCAAGGGCCGGGAGGTCATGCAGGGTGCAGCCGAGAAGATGGTCGGCAACTACGCGGATCTGGTGAACAAAGGAATCCGGAGCGGAGCGATCAGCACGCGTCCCGGACCGGATGGGGAATACAAGCGGGAACGGTTCATGCTCGCTGTGGTGGACCCGGATTCCGAACTGGGAGTCAAGTGGAGCCCCGGTGAGGAGTACCGCAAGCACATCATCGGTCAGTTCGCCATGTCCTCGCTCTACGACTCGATCCACGGCGTCTATGGCCAACCCAAGACGCCCACACACCAGTCCGAGATGGCTCGCTTCGAGGTCCCCAGGGACACCTGGGCCAACATCACCTGGCGCACCGACCGCGCTGCGGATAACCGGGTGGTGGTTCCGGAGCTGGGTATCACGAAGCAGTACCAGAACAGCTGGCGCCAGACCAACACCGATGCGGTCACCCGCGCCATGGTGTCCAATATGAAGCTGCCCGGCGAGCACAGCCCTCCGGGCGTCAGGACTCCTCCTCCCGGCGAGAGCAGCAAGTCCTCCCCGACCCACTCGACCGCGACGACCCCGCCCTCCACGTCCCCGGGCCGCGGTAGCCCGGCCTCCAGGTAGGACTTCGGACTCTGCGTTGACATGGGCCCCGGACCCGGTCCGGGGCCCATCGCGGCTGACCGGCTTCCCCGCCCGGCGGATCGTTCACCGCCCCGTACGCGTCGCGACTCGGATTTGCGAGGGTCCTTTTGACGGCAACGGAAAGCATCGTCCCCGTAGTCGGAACAGACGGGGTCTCGCGGCGTGTCCGCGAGCTCGACGTCCTGCGAGGGATGGCGCTGCTCGGCATCCTCCTGGTCAACGTCCAGGTCATGGCCGGACCCTACGGCAGCTCCGGCGGTGACCCGTCCGCCTCGCCAGTGGACCGGGCGGCCACATGGATGATCACCGTCCTGGTCGCCATGAAGTTCTACCCGCTCTTCTCCTTCCTCTTCGGCTACAGCTTCACCCTGCAGATGAGCGCGGCAGAGCGTGACCGGGCCGCCTTCGCGCATCGGCATCTCCGCCGCCTGACCGGTCTCTTCCTCCTCGGACTCGCTCACGCGGTGCTGCTGTACGTGGGTGACATCCTGATGGCCTACGCGGTGCTGGGACTCGTACTGCTGGCAGTTCGCAACGCCGCGCCCCGCACCGCGGTACGGGCCGCGCTCTGCCTCATCGCCGTTCTGAGCACAGCGTTCCTCGGCGTCGGTTTACTCGTCCTCGCCGGCGAACAGACGCCGACGGGGGACCTCATGACCGAGGCCGCGCAGAACGTGGCGGCGTACCGGGGCGATCCGGTCGCGGTGATCCACGCCAACGTGGAGCTGTTGCCCCAGACGCTGAGGGCAACGCTCATCATGGCCGCCGACCTGATGGCGGCATTCCTGATCGGCCTCGCCGCGGGCAAGCGCGAGGTGCTCGCCGGGGCGGATCGGTACCGCGGGTCGATGGTGCGGATCGCGACCTACGGCCTCGCTGTCGGGCTGCCGGGAAGCGTGTTCATGGCGGTCTGCCTCGACGGCTCCACGGATGACCGGTGGTCCTACATCGGTACGGCCGTCGGGGTGCTCACCGCCCCGGCGCTGACCTCCGCGTACGCCTGCGGGCTCCTGCTCTTCCTGAACACGGCGCGAGGCCGGTGGGTCGGCGGCACGCTCGCCCCCGCGGGCAGGATGGCACTCACCAACTACCTCACCCAGTCGCTGGTGATGGCGTTCGTCTTCACCGGCTATGGCCTCGCTCTGTACGACCGCGTCGGCACGGCGGCCGTGCTGGCCGGTTGTGTCGTCTTCTACGCGATCCAACTCGCCCTCAGCGCCTGGCTGATGCGCCGATTCCGGTACGGCCCCGTCGAATGGCTCCTGCGCGCCATCACCCTGGCCCGCATTCCCCCGCGCCGCGACGCCGCGGGCGCCGTGGACGCGATGCGGGCCTGAAACGTGCGGCTCAGGCGCAGCACTATCGAACCTTCCCGACTCCGTTTGCGTAGTGCTGACATCGGACACCTGCCGGAGCAATCAGGAGGAGGACCTCGTGCCCCCAACGTCACCCGGAGAGCGGCTCGACTGGACCCAGGCCAACAGCGAACTCGTGACGGCCGTTCGGGATGTGATCAACCGGGATCTGGAGAGGTCCGGCCTGGGGCAGCGCGAAAAGGAATCGCTGCAGGCCTATGTCCGGGATCTGACAGCGCCGCACCTGGCGGGCCCCACTCCTGGGCGGCGCGGGCAGCAGGAATCCGCAGGGAAACAGCCCGGCCGCTCGTCGTTCTCCACAGTGGGTGAAGGGATCCGGTCCATCGGCCGGATGCTGAAAGGGAGAAGGGCCGAGCAGCAGCCTGAGGACACCTCCGTCTCAGGCGTCCTGCGCGAAGCCGTGCTGCAGGAATCCGGGGAAGAGACGGCGAAGCGGGACCGGACGGAGAGAGACCAGGTGATCACCGTCGCCGCCGCCCACTTGGTCAACGACATCCTCAACAGCAACACGACTCTCCAGAAAGCGCTGGCCGATGACAGAAATGAAAGCCAGGCCCTGCTCCGCGCCGGCGGCTTGATGCCCCCGCTCACGAGCTCTCGCTTGAACGGTGCCGGCGTCGGTGCTGCGTTGGACGGCCCTTCTCCTCACGAGCCGCTTCCGTACGGAGAACTCGTCGAGAGAGGGGTGCGTTCGGAGTCCGGCGTACATGCCGGTGCCGGGTTGAACACTGGATCTGATATGCCGCAGTCCGTCAACGGCGCGTTCGAGATTTTCCGGTCGGACTACTCCGAGCAGGATCGGTCGGTCTCGCGCAGCGTCCCGGATGCGCCGCAGAGCGGCGTCCAGCGAGTGGGTGGTCCCGGTCCTCATGTGCCGCCGTTCCACAACGACGAGGCGCCCCCTGTGCCGCCGAAGGTCCCCCACGGCTCCAGCGCCGACGGACCCAGCAGCGCTACACCGGCTTCCGGTCTTCCGACCGAATCTCCCCGAGAGGCTCGGGCGAGGGCGGCGGCTTTGAGAGTCGAGGAAGCGAAGTCGGAGCCCGTTCCACCCTTGCCCCATGCTTACCGACGTGACAGCAAGGCACCGGCACTGGCCCCCGCGCTGCCACCGCGCCCCGCGTCACCGCAGGGCTCCCAAGCCGGGGGACAAGGACGAGGACGGTGACAGCCGACCGTGGTGGTATCAGCGCAGGGAAGAGGGGCCCGAGGAGAACTCGGGCCCCTCTCGTATGCGCGGCCGGTGCGGTGAGCGGTGGCCTCTACCTGGCGTTCTGCTCCACCCAGTCGACCGCTTCGGTGTAGACCCCGCCCCCCGTCGGGCCACCGGGGTCACCGGTCCGCTCCGTTGCTGCCCACTCCCATGCCTTCGCCGCCCGCTCCGTGATCGCCGCCACCTCGGCCTTGGCCGCCGCGGAGATCGGGCCCGCGTTCGGCTCCTTGTACCAGGGGCGGAGCCGGATGAGCGCGGGCCGTACACCCGTGGCGAGCAGCAGGGCGGTGCCCTTGGGGAGAGCACGGATCTTGTCCGGCGGCAGCACCTGGTCCTGGCGGTAGGAGATGGACCGGGACGTCCCGTCCTTGCTCTTGGAGGTGCTCGGCGTCTTGACGTCGTGCTGGCCGACCAGCTTGGAGATCTTCTCCACGAAGTCCGCGTCGTCGAGGCCCGCTCCCAGCAGTTTGATCGTCGCCGCGCTCCACAGCGCGTCCATACCCGCCTCGCCCCACACCCGGCTGCCCTGACGGTAGCTCTGCAGCAGGGTGACGACGTTGATGCCCCGGGAGCCGAAGTGGCTGTAAAGATCGGGCAGATCGGAGATGCGGCAGACGTTGGCCGCCTCGTCGAGGACCGCCGTCATCGGCGGGTCGAGCCGGCCTCCCATGCGCTCGGCCGCAACCACCCCCGCGCGCATCGTCGCGTCCGCGATACCGGCGATGACGCCCGCCGCCGAGCCGCCGCCGTCCTTGGACAGCAGGTACAGCGTGTCCCGTCCGAGCACGTGCTCGTGCGGCTTGAACTGCAGCAGGTGGGGATCGCGGGTCACCCAGGCGACGATCTGCGGATCCAGCAGGCAGGCCACGCACTGCCGCGCGGTCTCGTAGATGCCGTCGCGGGTCTCGACGGCACCGCGCACCGTTCCCTGCAACTGCTCGGCCAGCGCTGTCATACCGGCGTCGCGCAGCAGGTCGATCGGCGTACGGTCCGCGGGGTCGGCGAGCCAGGCCAGGAGGTCGACGACCGACGCCTTGCCGCGTGCGGCGGCGTGGAACAGGGCCGTCAGGGTGTTCTGCGCGGCCGAGATCCAGAAGTCCTTCTGGGACGAGTCGTCGTTGACCGACGCCACGAAGTGCCCGGCGAGCCTGCGGGCGCCCTCGATCGTGACGCACTCGGCGAGCATGTCCCACCACATCGCCCGGGGCGTGTGCGCGATGCCCTGCGGGTCGAACGTCCAAACCGTGCCGGCCTTTTCGCGCTCGGCCCGGGTCACCGCGTAGACGTCCGACTTGTTGGAAGTCAGCAGGACCGCGCCGCGCGCCCGCAGGACCCGGGGGATCGCGATGCCCGTCGACTTGCCCGCACGGGGGGCCATCAGGTCGAGTTCCACGTCCTCGTACGAGGAGCGCAGCTCGGGCCCGCCCGGTTCGAGGTCGCCGAGGAGGTTGCCGGTCTCGTCGGGGTCCAGATGGTCCATGCCCTTGAGCGAGGGCCGCAGTTCGCGGGCCCGTGCCGCGATGCCCTTGGGGGCGAGGGCGGCCATCTCGCGCCGTCCGGCGAGCCCCTTGGGCCGGGAGAGGTGTTTCCGCACCCTTCGCAGGAGCACGACGGCCAGTGCGGCGAACGCGCCGAATACCCCCGCGATGCCGGCGAACACGGCGGCGGGCGACGCCCCCGGCCACAGTGCGCCCGGACCCTTCGTGCCCAGGGAACCGAACGTGCTCAAGGTGAACGGCGGCGGGTGCCAGCCCGCGCCGGACAGCGCGGCGCCGAGCGTCCCGCCGAACCAGACACCGCCGAACACCACCGAGGCCACTGCGGCCACGGCCACGATCGCCCACGGCGCCAGGTCGCTTCCGTACATCCGTGCCGTGGCTCCACCCGGCGCGCTCATGCGGACCACCTGCTCTCCGGCTCCGGCTCGGGCACCTGCTCGTTCGGGGTCCAGCGGGTGTTGGTGTTGTGCAGCTCGCGCTCGGTGTCGGTGATGGCGACCTTGATCGGGATACCGGGCCGGCCACCCACCTTGATGAGGAAGCGGCCCCGGCCGGGCGGTTCCTCGTGTTCTCCGCCCGCTCCCCAGCCCGGTGGCGAGGACCAGGAGGAGACGAGGTCGATCTCCCGCTGGGACAGGCCCACGACGCGGCCCAGTTCCTGCATCTCGGCGCGCGGCAGCCCCGCGCAGACGACCATGCCCGCGCGTTCGACGAAGCCCCGCGCCTTGGCCCGGTCGGCGTCGGTGCCCAGGGCCTCCGCGTCCTTCAGGGTGTGCGTGATCTTGGCGTCGCCGAGGCCGAGCGAGCGGTTGAGGCGGGTGAGCGCGTCGATCCGGTCGACGATGCCCGAGGCCGAGCGCAGCGGTCGCCACAACTCGTCCAGCACGGTGAAGAACCAGCGCCGGGGCGTCAGCCCGGCGTCGGCCAGGGCGTGCGACGCCGCGACCGTGCCGAGGCCGTCGGACCATGCCGCCAGCATCGCCGCGGCGGTCAGTTGGGTGTCCGCCTCCCCGATCCGGGAGATGTCGATGCACACCGCGGGTGCGCCGGGATCGATCCGGGTCGAGGTCTCCGAGGCGAACGTGCCGCCGAGCGGCCCGTCGAGGATGCCCAGCAGCGAGCGGTGCAGCGGATCGACGGCATCCCGGTAGCGGGTGTCCTCCCCCCGGTCCAGGGTCACGGCGCGGACCCGGTCGGGACCTTCGCTCAGGACGGCCAGCAAGTCGGGCAGCAGGGGCGCCCGGCCCGGCGCGGTGCGCTCGCGCAGGTGGTGGAGCGCCGCGGACAGCACGGACTGCTCGTGGTCGTCCATGGGGCGGCCGCGGACGATCGTGATCAGCGCGGCCACCATGTTGAGGACCCGGCCGTGCGTCTCGGCCATCAGCACCTGGCCCGCCTCCCCGCCGATCCGGGCGGCGGCCGCGCCCATCGCGCCGGGGTCGAGCACGTTGATGCCGCCGACACCGCGCCCGACGGGGATCACCTGGCCGCCCAGCGCGCGCACCGTGTCCGCGTAGTCCGGCTTGAGGTCGCCGAGGACCAGCGGGACGACTCCGGTGGCGGACAGGCCGATGAGCATCCGGTTGACCAGGGTGGACTTGCCCAGGCCCGGCATGCCGAGCATGAACAGCGACGGGTTGGAAATGTACCGGGCACGGGTGAACCACGAGAGCGGGTCGCCGCACACGGTGGCCCCGGTGAAGATGTGCTGTCCCAGCGGCACGCCGGTCATCGGCGCGCCGGAGCCTGCCGCGAACGGCCACAGCCCGCACGCCTGGACGGTCGTCGCCCGCCACATCGTGGGCGGGTCCACGCTGCCGATCTGCCCGCCGCCGGGCCCCGGGTACCCGCGTATCGGCGCCATCCGCTCCCTGGGCTGCGCCTTGGACTTGGACTTGGACGTGGAGGTGGACTTGGCGCTCTTCTTGCCCGGGCTCACAGCGCCTCCTGCAGCTCGTGCGGGACCAGCATGTACTCCCACGGCAGGACCCCGACGGGGAGCGAGCACGTGAAGGCCGCCGCCTGCATCCGGTCGGCCGGGCGCAGCGACATCCGCGCCGCGGCCTGGAGGTTGCGCACGGTCACGGTAGCGTCCGCCAGTTCGTCGGCGGAGTCGACCGTGACCGTGAGCATCAGGGAGAACTCCACCAGGCCGGCCCCGGCCGCCTCCTCCGCCGCGGTCTGCTCGGCCGCGGCCATCTCCGAGGCGGCGCGTGCCTGCACCATGCCGCGCCCGGAGGTGGCCATGAACTGGGCGCTCCGGCGGTCGGCTTCGACGATGCGTGCCGAGGTCCCCGGGTCGATGGGCCGGTAGAGCAGGGTGACCCGCTTACGGCGGGTGCCGGGTGAGGCCTCCAGCATGCCGCGCAGCACGCTGGACCGCACCGTGCCGCGCGGCGCGAGCGTCAGCAGCCAGGTCCGGGAGATCCCCGAGTCGTGCTGGTAGGCGTTGACCGTCTCCACGGCCGCCGCGGGTCCTGCGTCGTCCCACTCGAGGCCGGTGCCGCCGTGCTGGGCCTGCGCGTCGAGGACCTCCGCGGCGACCGCCGGGTCGTAGGCCACCCGTACGACCTCGGCGATGCGCTCCGCCGACAGCGGGGCGGCGGATCCGCCTCCTGCCCCGACCAGTCCGGAGAGCAGGCCGGGAATGCGGATCGCCAGGTCGGCCAGCAGCTCGTCCTGCTTGCGTTTCTGGCCCCCCGGGGAGCCGTAGGTGAGCGCGATGTACGTGTGCATCTCGGAGGACGCGGACGGGTAGCGCTCCACCACCTCCTCCATCACGGCGCGTGCGGCGGGCGGAGCGTCGGGCTGGATGCGCGGCAGTACCTCATGGGCCAGCCGGGTCCCCGTATCGGGGGCGGTCTCGACGCTGACGGTGGCGCCGCGCAGCCCGGGCTCGTGCGACAGGCGGGACAGCCACTCGCCCCACGAGGCCACCCAGACGTCCAGTTGGTCGGGGTCGACCAGCGATCCGCCGTCGGGTTCGCAGCCGAGCACGATGGTGTACAGGTTGCGGCCCTTGTGGTGCAGCACGCCGAACGGACGGTCGTACGGGTCCCTGCCCTCGAGCATGGTCACCCGGCTGAGCAGGCCCGGTGGGCGGAACCTCCCGTCGGCCCGCCGTGACAGCGGCCCGGAGACGTAGGTGTGCGAGCCCTTGGCCTTGCGGCGGAACCATCCGATGCGCAGCGCGAGCAACTGGTAGACGTTGCGCCCATCCTGGGTCCGCACCGCCAGCGGGGTCAGGAACAGGACCAGGGGGACGAGCACGACCGCGGCGGCGATCAGCGAGATCAGCGACGCCAGCAGCGTGAGGACGAGCCCGCCGAACGCGCCGAAGGTACCGATCAGACCCAGTGGGCCGAGGCCCGCTCGTCTGGGCCGGCGCCAGTTCCCGTACGTGGGGTGGCTCACGGCTTCGGAAGACATGGTGGTCATCGCCTTTCTTCTACGGATCGTTTGGGTCGGTCGACTGGCCTACTGGTTGTGGCCCGCGTTGCCATCGGCGCCGTCGACTGCACCCGAGGCGGTCTTCCCGACTGCCTTTGCGGCCTCGGCTGCCGCAGCCAGCGCGGCACCGGCCGGTCCTGCCGCGGCCGCGGCTCGTGTCGCTCCGGCTCCGCCTGCCGCTCCGGCCCGGCCGCCGCCGGCGGCGGCTCCGGGACCCCGGGCCGGCTGGGCGCCGGTAGGCGGCGCGTCCCGCCCTCCTCCGCCCTCGGATCCCTCCGATCCCCGGCCGCCGCTGCCGCCGGCCGCCCCTGAGGCGCCCTTGGGACCGGCGGATCCGCCGCGTCCGGAGGCGCCCCCGGAGCCGCCGCCCGAGAGGGCGGAGCCACCGACCCCCTTCGCCCCGGACGCGATCGCCCCGCCGAGGGCCGACATGCCCTGCTGGTGGGCCTGGGCGCCGCCGAGCGCCGCGGTGGCGGGCACCACGAGCTTCAGCAGCGCGGGAAGCGCGACGGCCGACAGGACCATCACGCCTATGCCGGCGATCCGTTCGTGGATATCGGTGTTTCCGTTGGTCGAACTGTTGCTGATCATCGCCGAGCCGGCGTACAGGATCAGGCCGACGGCGGGTTTGTAGAGCAGCCAGGCGATCATCCAGCCGATGTGCTTGCGCCACCATCCGGCGCCCCAGTCCGTCATGGAGGCGGCGGCGGCGATCGGCAGGGTGCCCAGCAGGAGGATCATGACCCCGAGCCGGATATAGAGCAGGACCGTGTGGATGATGGCGGAGAGCAGCAGCAGGAAGGCGAGAACGATGAGCAGGAACGGCGTCATGCTGTCGGTGTCCTCGCAGCCGACCTCCTGAATCTGCGCCAGCGCCCCCTCCTTGAAAAGGTAATTTGCGTAACCGTCGGCCAATTTGGCGGCGGCAACGACGACTGTCGTCGCGGCACCGGAGACCGCGATGACGCGCAGCAGTCCCTTCACCGCGGTCATCCCCGCATCACCACGGCGGTCCATCGCCATCCTGATGGACGCGAAGATGAGCGAGCCGACGGCGAGGTAGACGACGATCCACTGGGTCTTGTCGTTGACCTTCTGCTCCGTCCCGCTCGTCCCCAGTGTGGGGATTCCCGTGACCAAGGCCCCGAGCACGGAAATCGCGGCGGCGAGGACGGCCTTGGCGACGGCCTTCACGATGGTGCCGATGGGATCGCCCAGGAACGAGAAGAAACCCACCAAGGCATCCACGAGTGGATTGCCTGTGCACATATCACACTCTCCACATGATGAATCCGCTGGCCGCTGTCGCGGAGGTCACGGATGAATACAGGGACCCGTCAGAGCCGGGCTCGACCTTCCAGTCGCCGTCGGTCCACCGCATCGACACGGTCGTCTCCATCAATCCGCCCTGCTGGCCCTTGATGAGGAGCCGCACTTTGGCGGAATCCGGTGAATACGACGCGACGGAGAATCCGGAAAAGGATCCCCCGGCGCGGGTTTTCGCATACGAGTCCGACACGGTGCCCCGCCGGGTGGAGAAAATATCCCGGGCGGTTCCCGGTACGACCTGCTGCTCCGTGATCGTGCGCCAGTCGTCCCCGCTCATCTGCACGGGGATGAGGTGCGCCGCCATGACCGCCCCCAGGGGGGTACGGGCGAAGCACCACCGCACCGGACCGTCCTTCCGCAACGGCCCGGCGGACGGCGACGCCGGCACCTTCGCGGCACCGAGCGGCTCCCACCGCACGTCCTCCGGCGCGGACTTCGGTGTCGCGTCGTCGCTGTCGTCGGTGCGGCAGCCGGCGGGCCGGCCGCCCGGCTGCTCGCCGCCGCCTGCCGTGAACGGTCCGGTCGTGGCCTGTGCGCCGCTCTGGCCGCCTGTCGTGCCGGAAGCACCGTCGCCACCGACCAGGAAGGCCACGATCGACATGATCAGGACAACCGCGAAGAACGCGGCCGAGAGTACCCAGCCGCGCTGCTTCCAGAAGGCCGGGACTTCCGTGTCGTATTCCTGCCTGCGCTGAAACATGCTGGTCATCCCCGGATCGGTTTACTAGAAGACGAACTCGATCAGCGGTCCGGCCGAGGCGACCAGAATGCAGCCGCCCAGCACCATGCCGAGGCGGCTCATGTGCTCCGAGCTCTCACCCCGCTTCAGGGATATGGCCATCATCGTTCCGGTGATCAGAACGCCCGCGACACCGGCCGCGGTACCGGCCCATGCGGCGATTCCGAGTACCACATCGACCTTTTCCTGGAGCTTGGGCGGCGCGTCTGCCTTCGGATCGGGAATCTTGGCCAGGAACTGATAAAGGGCGGCCTTGTTCATGGTTGTTCTCCCTGGTCTGTTGCTACTGCTACTGAATGAAGGTGAGTGGACGTCAGAGATCGAGCGGGCCGAGAAAGGAAACGAGCGGGCCGGCCGTCGAGGCGATGACACAGGCGCCCAGGATGAGGACCATGGCCCTGAAGTACGTTGCGCCCTCGCCCATTTCCCCTCGGCGGAGCTGGAGCGCCATCTGGGTGCCGACGATGATCACTCCCGCGACGCCCGCCGCCGAGGCACACCAGGCGAGAATGCCGAGGAGATAGCCCGCCGGGTCGCCCTCGACGCTGCCCGGGTCAAAAGCTTGATGGAGCATTCGCTGTCCATTTCACGGTCATCGTGCTTCGTTGAGGTACTCGGACACCCCGAGCAGTTCGGCGAGTTCCAGCACCTGCTTCGGCGGTTTCTCCATCCGCTTTCCGAGCCGCAGGGACGGGATCCACGGGATCCTGTGGATCTCGGCCACGGAGCGGAGCACACGGACCCGCTGGCCGAGTTTGAGCGGCAGGCGCCCCGGGGCGTCGGCGACGAGCACCACTCCCAGGAGCTCCACCCCCGGCGGGTGCTGCCGCCTGCGAAAGGAATCCAGGGCCCGGCCCACTGCCCGTAGGCCCTCGGAGTGCGTACGCCCCACCAGGAGCGTCCGACCGGGTTCGCCGAGAGCCGGGTCGGGCCAGCGGCGTCCGAGGTCCGCCCCGCCGAGCAGGGCGGTGAGTGTGCTCGCTCCGGCGCCGCCGTGTGCGTTGACCCAACTGACCGCGAGCCCACGGTGCTCGACCTGCGCCGAAGGTCCTCCGGACCGGGCGGTCATCGCGCCCTGCCTCCCGGCGGGCTGTCCCGTGGTCGGCCCGCGAACCCATGACTGCGGGCCCGCGGGCGCCGCTGCGGGAACGCTCATGCGGCTCCACCCCCCTTTCGTGATCTTTGCTGCCGACGGACCGGATTGAACTGATTCGTCACGCTTCCCGTCTCGGTCTGCGGGCTCGACGCGATCCGTCAGAGGGCCACAACGGGGGCTCGGCCCGAAAGGGTTCAACGTCCGAAGGTCCGCTTCAGGCGGGGAGATCAGGGAGTGATGTGCTCATGAGCGAGGGCGAAGGAGAGACATCCAAGGCGGTCAGGAACACCGCTGCGGCGGCGGGGACTCTCGGATGCCTGGCGTCCCCCCTCATCTTGGGCGGTGGCGTGGTCATCGTGATCATCATCGGGGGATTCGGCGTCCTGCTCGCCCCGGTCATCGCCCTGATCCTCCTGTTCGGAGGCGGCGGAGGCTCGGACGCGGCCAACCAGGATTACGGAGAGCAGGCCCAAGCGGCGTTCGAAGGCGACGGGAAGGGCGAGTTGGCGGAGGGCACCGTGCCCGACGACCTGCTGGAGCCCATCGAGGACGCCGGGGGCGTCTGCGACGCGATCGGTCCGGTGGTGATCGCCTCGCAGATCATGCACGAGTCCGGTTTCAACAAGGACCTGGTCGGCCCGGACGGCGAGGAAGGCATCTCGCAGCTCCCGCCCGAGAAGTTCGATGAATTCGGGGATGACGGTGACCCGTTCGAACCCGAGGATTCGATCGAGGCCCAAGGGGAGTACCTGTGCCGGCTGGCCGAGGATGTCCAAGGAATGATCGACGCGGGTGAGGCCGAGGGAGAGGTGCTGGATCTGACGCTCGCCGCCTACGAAGTCGGACTGGAGGCGGTACGCGCAGGCCATGGCATCGAGGGCAACACCGAGGCCCAGGCCTACGTCGCGGGCGTCAGGGCGCAGTTCGCCCGGTACCAGGGGATCGGCGGCACGCTGGATCCCACCGTCGGGCCCACCCCCACGTCAACGTAGATCAGCTGACCCCGTGACCACCGCAGAACCGCAGACCCGATGAGGAGGGACAACTCCCATGCTGAGGAGACCTGTACGTACCGGCCGGGAGCGGCACGCCGCCGACGCCGCCCCGAATCCGTCCTCCCCCTTCGAGGTGGGAGTCACCCGCTTCGACGTGGTCGTCTCCCACGACGGCTCCGCCACCGTCAACGGCGTGAGCGTCCCGGTGATGGAGGAGGAGACGGTCAGCGTCGCGATTCTCAACCTGTTGCAGGGATACGCGAGAGGCCGGGAGAACCCGGTCGAAGCGGTGGTCCTCGACGAGGCAGCGGGTTACACGGCACGCATCGAGGTCTCGCCCGACGGCTCCAGCCGACTCCTGGGGGACGCCGAGTCCGCTCCCGCCCCCGCGGAAGAAGCCGTCGAGGCCGGGACGCCCCAGCCTCGCGACGACCGGGGCCGCGAGGACGCGCTCCCCGCCGTACTGATCCCGCGTGAACTGGCAGAGCCCGTGGCGCGGGTCAACGCCGCCGTGGCCGCCGGGGAGCTGGAGCGCGCCGAGGAACTGGTCTCGCAACTGACCGAGAGCATGGTGCGCTGGCACGGGGCAGAGCACCCGTACACCCTGGAGTGCCACGAACTGGCGGCCTACATAGCCTTCCTGCGCGGCCACCACCGGCGGTCCGCGGCCATCTCTCTCGAACTCGCCGGGCTCCGCCACCGGCAGGGCGACCCCCTCGCCAGGGAGGACGTCATACGAGCCGCGTCCGCCTGGCGGCTGCTCCGCGACACCCCTGCCGCGATCGCACACGGCCGGGAGCTGGTCACCCTGCGGACCCGGCTCGCGGCCCAGGGGTGGCTGAGCGCCGCGGACGTGAAACTCCTGGACCGTGTGGAGCGCCGCCTGAATCGCCTCACCACCGCAGACACGGCGCTGAAGGCCGCAGCCCCGTGAGGTACGCCGGCCGCCTTGCCGGCCGTATATCCGGATCCCAATCATCCGTCAACGGGACGTGCAACACCGCTCGACAGACTCCCCAGATGTCGGGCCGCTCACGTCTTGTTCGGCCCAGGAGTCCTCCTCCGGTCCTTGCGGCCGGACGACCAAAGGAGCAGACCTTGCGCCGGAGCATCATGGGATCCCTCGGAACGGACAGCCCCCGGGAACAAGCGGTCCGGAGGCTGTACGACGAGCACAGGGACGCGCTGCACAACTACGTGGTGCGCCTTCTCGGCGGCGACCGGGACAAGGCCGAGGACATCGTTCAGGAGACGCTGCTGCGCTACTGGTTCAAGCACGACCAGGACGACCCCGGCAGCCTGACCCGTGCGTGGCTGTTCACGGTGGCGCGCAACCTGGTCATCGACGGGTACCGCAAGCGAGTGGCCCGTCCTCAGGAGGTGTACGGGGGCGCCTGGTTGGACGTCCTGCACGACAGCGAGTCCGACTCCCTGGACTCGCTGCTCACCTCACTGGTGGTGGAGGACGCGCTGCAGGCGCTGTCGCCCATGCACCGGGAAGTGATCTACGAGACATACTTCGCCGGCAGGACGGCGCCGGCGGCCTCGCGCAGACTCGGCATACCCATCGGCACGGTGAAGTCCCGCCTCTACTACGGCATGCGAGCCCTGCGACTGGCCCTGGAGGAACGTGGCGTCCGCAGCCCGGTACGTCAGGGGGACCGCGAGGTTGTCGCCACTCGCTCGGGTTCCCCGTAACGGCGGACGACGGGCCGCACCGGAGTCCCTCTCCAGGCAACTGCGGTGCCGTTCGGGTAAGTAACGGTTTCCTCCCGTCACTCGGCTGAATCGATGAAGCGCACAGCGCCGTCCGTATCGTCGAACGGGTGAACGGATCACAGACAGGAACTGTGCGGTACAGCGTTCTGGGCCCGGTCAGAGCATGGCGAGACGAGAAAGAGCTGACCCTTGGCCCTCCCCAGCAGCGGGGGGTGCTCGCAGCCTTGCTGCTGCGCCGCGGACGTCCGATGACGGTCGGCGAGCTGGTCGACGCGCTGTGGGGCAGCGACTCGCCGTCAGGTGCGGTATCGGTGATACGCAGCTATGTCTCGCGACTGCGCAAGGTGCTGGACCTGGACAGCGCTTCAGGTGGTGGCTCGTCCATCATGATCCCGGTGGCCGGCAGTTACGCGCTGAACCTCGGGCAGGACGCCCTGGATCTCGGCGGCTTCGAGCAGCTGGTGGCCGAAGCCGCGCAGCAGAGGACCGCCGGTGACCTCCCGCACTGCCGCTCGCTGCTGCACGCTGCTCTTGACCTCTGGCAGGGTTCGCCGCTGGCCGGGATCCCCGGTCCGCTCGCCGAGACCGAGCGTTCCCGGTTGGAAGAGCGCCGGCTCGGCGTGCTGGAGCGCCGCCTGACGGTGGATCTGCAACTGGGACTCCACCGCGAGGTCGTAGCCGAGCTGGCAGCGCTGGCGCGTGAGCACCCGCTGCGGGAAGGGCTGCATGAATCGTTGATGGTCGCGCTGTACCGGTGCGGTCGGCAGGCGGAGGCGCTCGAGGTCTACCAGAGGGCCCGGCGCACGCTGGTGGACGAGCTGGGCATTGAACCCGGTCCGGCGCTCCGGGATCTGCATGCCCGGCTGCTGGATGGCGATCCGGCGCTCGACGCACCGCACGATTCCGTTGACCAGCTGGATGCAGCGGCGGGTCCGGCCGACGCCTCAGGCGTACCTGCACTGCCGGCGGAGGCGACCACAGCGAAAGGTGGGGAGGAAGCCGGGACTGCGAAGGGCTCGCCGTCAGGGGCGCAGGAGCCCGGAGTCCCGTACGACCTCTGCCAGTTGCCGGCAACGACGGAGGGCTTCTGCGGCCGTGAGGACGAGCTGGCCGACGCGGTCCGCTACGTGGCCGAGGCCGGCAGCAGCGCTGGAGGGCCGGACGAGGCGCGCCGAGGTCCGCGCGTCCTCGCCATCTCCGGGCAGCCGGGCATCGGCAAGACCACTCTTGCGGTGGAAGCGGCGAAACGACTGCGCGAGACCTTCCCCGACGCCGTTCTTTTTCTCGAACTCCGAGGCCACGCGACACCCGTCGAGCCTGCCCAGGCGCTGGAGTGGTTACTGCGGGCACTCGGCGTGCCGGTGTCCCGGCTGCCCTCGACCGTGGAAGAGCGCTCCGCGCTGCTGCGTGCCCTGGTGCGTGGCAAGCGCGTCCTGCTCGTACTCGACAACGCGGCCGACGAGCCGCAGATCCGCCCCTTGCTGCCTGTCGACCCGACGGCGGCGGTGCTCGTGACCAGCCGCCGGATACTCGTCGGACTGACGGACGCGCGTCACGTGAGTCTCGACCAGCTGCCGCAGGGTGGCGGGCTGCAGCTGCTGAGCCGCATCGTCGGCGAGGAGCGGGTGAGCGCCGAGCCGGAAGCGGCCTCGGCAATCGTCGACCGGTGCGGGCACCTTCCCCTTGCCCTGCGCATCATCGGAAACCGGCTGGCTGTCCGTCCACGATGGAGCCTGCACCATATGGCCGGCCGCCTTGCCGACGAGGAGGACAGACTCAATGTCCTGGCCGCGGGGGACCTCGAGATCCGGGCGGCCTTCCACCTCGCCTACCGTCAACTCGCCCCCGAGGTCCGCCAGGTCTTCCGCCGGCTCTCGCTGATCGCCGGCACCGAGTTCGGCGTCCAGCTCGGCTCCGTGGTGACGGGCATACCCAAGGCGGAAGCCGAGACCGCTTTCGAAGAGCTCACCGACAGCAGTCTGCTCCACGTGGGCGGCCAGGCCGGTCGATACCGGTTGCACGACCTGCTCCGGCTGTTCGCCAGGGAACGACTGGAGGCCGAGGAGTCCCCCGACGACGTGCGCCGCATCGAGGAGCGGATGACACGCTGGTTACTGATCATGGCGACGGCGGCCGGCGTCAAACAGGACGTGGTCCTGCCCGCGGCAGACCCTTCGCCCGGGTCCGCCGGGGACAGGGCACCGCAGGAGGGCGGGAGTGACCGCGGCCTGGTCCTGGTCCGGATGGAATCGTCCGCAGCCGCGTATGTCTGGCTGGAGCGCGAGCGGGAGCACTGGCTCGCTGCCGCCCGGTCGGCTGCCGAGTTGGGGCTCCACCTGGAACTGGTGCGGTTCGCCCGCGCGATGCACTGGTACTCCGACCGGGTCCCGCGGGGCGTTCCCTGGGCCGAACTGTTCGCTTCCGGTGCCGCCTCGGCCCGGGCGCTCGGCCACGCGGACGACGAGGCTGTCCTGCTGAACTTCCTCGGCTGGGCCCAGCTGATCCCCGAGGGGGCCGCTGAAGCCGGTCTGGCGACGCACCAGCAGGCCCTGGCGCTTGCCCGCCGAATCGGAAACGTGACCGAGGAGGCCTGGGCGCTTACGTACATCGCCATATGCCTGAAGATGCTCGACCGCCCGGAAGAGGGACTGGAGTGCGCCATGCAGGGCGTGGCGTTGTTCAGCGGCCTCGACGAGCCGATGGGGAACTACACCTCGCGATCGCAGGTCGGGCAGACCTTGTGCGCCATGGAACGTTATGACGAGGCCATGGACATGTTCCAGGAGATGCTTGGGCTCACGGAGATACTGGGGCGGGTCACGGCGGAACAGTCGACACTGCTCCAGGCGTATACGAACCACCTCATGGGGCGGGCGCTCGCGGCACAGCAACGCTGGCCCGAGGCCGTCGACGCCCAGGTACGCGCGCGCAAGGGGCTCGCTACGGCTCAGGGCTATCGGTGGGTCGCGGCCCTGGTGGCATTCCACGAAGGCATGGCCCGGCAGCACTTGGGCGAGCCCGCCGCCGCAGGTTGTCTGCGCGATGCCCTGGACGAGTTCACCAACCTCGGCGACCTTGAGTGGCAGAGCCGGGCCCGCGCGGCCCTGGCAGAGCTCGCCGGCGTCGCCGGCCCCCGGTATGTGGCGTGCGCTTCAACGGCGACGCCGTCCTGATCGGACACCTGCTTCAGCAGCCCTCCCGCACGAGGGGTTCCCGGGAAGACACAGGCGGTGACGGGCCCCTGTGCCAGGGTGGGTCACACACCCACATCGACACGAGTTCCGCGGCCCATGTCTGGGCAGCGATCAAGGCGCAGCAGGAAGCGCCGAATGTCGTTGGAGATCTGCTGGATTGCGACGAAACTGATGTCGGCGACTGAGATCAGGCCTCAGGAAGGTGGGCCTGACCAGGGGAAAAGGGAGATCTTTTTGAAGATCCTCATCAGTGCGGACATGGAGGGCGCGACGGGCGTCACGTGGCCCGCCGACGTGCTCCCGGGCAGCGAGCAGTGGCAGCGCTGCCGCCATATGTTCACGTCCGATGTGAACGCGGCGATCGGCGGGTTCTTCGACGGCGGCGCGGACGAGGTGCTGGTCAACGAGGCGCACTGGACCATGCGCAATCTGCTGCTCGAACGGCTCGACGAGCGCGCGCAGATGCTCACCGGCCGGCACAAGACACTCAGCATGGTCGAGGGCGTCCAGCACGGCGACGTCGACGGCATCGCGTTCGTCGGCTATCACGCCGGCGCGGGCACGGAGGGCGTGCTGGCGCACACCTATCTCGCGAACTCCATCACCGGCGTGTGGGTGAATGGCGCGCGGGCGAGCGAGGGCCTGCTGAACTCCCTGGTGGTGGCCGAGTTCGGGGTGCCGGTGGTGCTGGTGACCGGCGACGACCGCACCTGCGCGGACGCGCAGGGGTACGCACCGGAGGCGCGCTCCGTGGCCGTGAAGGACTGCGTGTCGCGGTATGCCGCCGTGTGCCGCCCCCCGGCCCGTACGGCGGCGGACATCCGGGCGGCCGCCAAGGAGGCGGCGGTGCTCGCGGTGCGGCGCATGCCCGTGGAGGACGGGCCGTTCACGGTGGAAGTGGAGTTCGACGCCGAGCATCTGGCGGGGGCCGCCACTGTGGTGCCAGGCGTCGTCAGCAGCGGCGAGCGCCGGGTCGCGTACAGCTCGGACACCATGTACGACGGCATCCGCTGCTTCAAGGCCGTCACGACCGTCGTCTCGTCCGCCGTGGAGGAGCAGTATGGCTGAGCTGCCGGGCAGTGCGATCGACGCCCAGGCCCTGGACGAGGCGGTGCGGTTCACCTCCGAGCTGATCAGGATCGACACGACCAACCGCGGCGGCGGCGACTGCACCGAGCGGCCCGCCGCCGAGTACGTGGCGGAGCGGCTCGCCGAGGAGGGCCTGAAGCCGGTGCTGCTCGAGCGCGCCCCCGGGCGTACGAACGTGGTGGCGCGGGTCGAGGGCACGGACCCGGGTGAGGACGCGCTGCTGGTCCACGGTCATCTGGACGTCGTGCCCGCCGAACCCGCGGACTGGAGCGTGCACCCCTTCTCGGGAGAGGTCCGGGACGGCGTGGTGTGGGGCCGCGGCGCGATCGACATGAAGAACATGGACGCGATGATCCTGGCCGTCGTCCGGGCCTGGGCGCGCTCCGGGACCCGGCCGCGCCGCGACATCGTGCTGGCGTTCACCGCCGACGAGGAGGACAGCGCGGCGTACGGCTCCGGCTTTCTCGCCGACCGCCACCGGGAGCTGTTCGAGGGCTGCACGGAAGGGATCAGCGAGTCCGGGGCCTTCACCTTCCACGCCTCCGGCCTGCGGCTCTACCCGATCGGGGCCGGCGAGCGGGGCACGGGCTGGCTCAGGCTGACGGCGCACGGCAGAGCGGGCCACGGGTCCAAGGTCAACCGTGCCAACGCGGTGAGCAGGCTGGCCGCCGCGGTCGCCCGGATCGGCGAGCACGAGTGGCCGGTCCGGCTCACCCCGACCGTACGGGCCGCGCTGGCCGAACTCGCCGAGCTGCACGGCATCGAGGCGGACCTCTCCGCAGCCGGCCCCGGCGACCTGGCGCGCGAGGTCGACGCGCTGATCGCGGGGCTGGGGCCTGCGGGCAAGCTCGTCGAGCCCACCGTGCGCAACAGCGCGAACCCGACGATGCTGGACGCCGGTTACAAGGTCAACGTGATCCCCGGCAGCGCTACGGCCTTCGTCGACGGCCGCATCCTCCCGGGCGGCGAGGAGGAGTTCCGGGCGACGCTCGACCGGCTCACGGGGCCGGACGTGGACTGGGAGTTCCACCACAGGGAGGTACCGCTGCAGGCGCCCGTCGACTCGCCCGCGTTCCGGGCCATGCGCGAGGCCGTCGAGCTGTTCGACCCCGGGAGCAAGGCCGTGCCGTACTGCATAGCGGGCGGCACGGACGCCAAGCAGTTCTCCCGGCTCGGCATCACCGGCTACGGCTTCTCGCCGCTGAAGCTCCCCGAGGGGTTCGACTACGGAGCGCTCTTCCACGGGGTCGACGAGCGGGTCCCGGTCGAGGCACTCCACTTCGGCGTGCGAGTGCTCGATCACTTCCTCAAGAACAGCGGCACATCGCACTGAAGAACAGCAGCACATCGCAGGAGGCATGACGCATGGTGTCCACGGCCCCGTACGGCGCCTGGAAGTCGCCCATCGGCGCGGCCCTGGCCGCCTCCCACGACGGGAGGCCGGAGTTCGTGGGTGCGGTCGGGGAGGAGGTGTGGTGGACCGGGCCGAGGCCCTCCGAGGGCGGACGGAGAGCGCTGGTCCGGCGTCGCGCCAACGGCACCGAGCAGTCGCTGCTGCCCGCGCCCTGGAACGTCCGCAGCAGGGTCATCGAGTACGGCGGGCAGCCGTGGGCCGCGGTGCCCCGGGCGGAGGGCGGCCCGATCGCCGTCTTCGTGAACTTCGCCGACCAGCGGCTGTACGTGTTCGAGCCGGACGCCGGGCCGGGCGCCGGGGCGGACGCCGGGCCGGGCGCCGGGCCTCCCGGCGCGCACGGTGCTGCGGAGCCGCGGCCGCTCACACCCCTCTCGGCGCTCGGCGGCGGGCTGCGCTGGGCCGATCCGCGGATCGACCTCGAGCGGGGCGAAGTGTGGTGCGTGCTGGAGGAGTTCACCGGCGAGACGCCCACCGACGTACGCCGGGTCATCGTGGCCGTCCCGCTCGACGGGTCGGCGGCGGAGGACCGCACCGCAGTCCGTGAGCTGACCGACGAACGGAACCGTTTCGTCACAGCACCGAAGCTGTCCCCGGACGGGCGGCGGGCGGCCTGGATCGCCTGGGACCACCCCGGGATGCCGTGGGACGGGACGGTGGTGAATCTCGCGGATGTCACGCAGGACGGCAGGCTCACGCGCGTCCGCCCGGTCGTCGGCGGCGCCGTCGAGTCCATCGCCCAGGCCGAGTGGACGCCCGACGGAGAACTGCTCGTCGCGAGCGACCGCAGCGGCTGGTGGAACCTCTACCGCATCCCCCTCGAGGGCGGACGGGCCACCGCCCTGTGCCCGCGGGCCGAGGAGTTCGGCGGACCGCTGTGGCGGATCGGCTCCCGCTGGTTCGCCCCGCTGCCCACCGGCCTGATCGCCGTCGTGCACGGCCGCGGCACCACGGCGCTGGGCGTCCTCGACCCCGAGACCGGTGAACTCACCGACGCGGCGGGGCCGTGGACGGCATGGGCGCCGAGCCTGGCCGTGCAGGGCTCCCGGGTCGTCGGGGTCGCCGCCAGCCCCCGGAGCGGGTACGAGGTGGTGGAGCTCGACACCGCCGCGGGCCGCACCCGCGTGATCGGCGCGGAGCATGTCCATCCGGTCGACCCGGCGTACTACCCCGAGCCGCATATACGGACCTTCAGCGGTCCAGGCGGCCGGAAGGTCCACGCCCACATCTACCCTCCGCACAGCCCGGACCACACCGCCCCGGCGGGCGAGCTTCCGCCGTACGTGGTGTGGGCGCACGGCGGGCCGACGGACCACGCACCGCTCGTACTCGACCTGGAGATCGCCTACTTCACCTCCCGCGGCATCGGCGTGGCGGAGGTCAACTACGGCGGCTCGACGGGATACGGGCGGGAGTACCGCAACCGACTGCGCGAGCAGTGGGGTGTGGTGGACGTCGAGGACTGCGCGGCCGTCGCCGGGGTGCTGGCCGAGGAAGGCACGGCGGACCCCGCGCGGCTGGCCATCCGCGGCGCCAGCGCGGGCGGCTGGACGGCGGCGGCCTCCCTCGCCACCACGGATGTCTACGCCTGCGGCACGGTCATCTACCCCGTCCTGGATCCGCTGAGCTGGGCCGCGGAAGACGGCACGCACGACTTCGAGTCGCGCTATCTCGAGAGCCTGATCGGCTCGCCGTCCGAAGTGCCGGGCCGCTACCGCCACCGCTCGCCGCTGCGTCACGCCGACCGGATCACGGCGTCCTTCCTGCTCCTTCAGGGGCTGGACGACGTGATCTGCCCGCCCTCGCAGTGCGAGCGGTTCGTCGCGGAGATGGCCGGACGCGGCGTCCCGCACGCGTACGTCACCTTCGAGGGGGAGGGCCACGGGTTCCGCAGGGCGGAGACGATGATCCGGGCTCTGGAGGCCGAACTCTCCCTCTACGCCCGGACCTTCGGCATCGACGCGCCGGACGTACCGACGCTGGAGCTCACCAAGTGACGTATGGGTGACCGGCGCGACTGGAGAGGTCGGCTGCGACCGGCTGCGGCCCGGGATCCGGGGGCGGCAGAGGCGGTCGGCACGCTGCTGTACGCGGTCATCGCGCTGCCGTTCGCGCTGGCCGGGGCCGTACTGGTCCCGGCCGGGCTGCTGGTCGGGGCGCGCTGTCGGTGACCCCGCTCGGGCCCTGGCTGATAGCGGCGACCCTGCGCGGCGCCCTCGGGCTCGCGGCCGCTCACCGCGGCCTCGTCCGCGGCCTGTTGGGCGAGCGCGTCGAGCCGCCCGTACCGCGTACGCAGCCCGGCCTGTTCGGCTGGCGGCGCGCCGTGCTCGGCGACCCGGCCTCTGGCGGGCGGTCGGGGCGCTCGTCGCAGCGGCGGCACTGAGCCGCGTCGCCGCAGGTGGCACCGCCCTCGACCCCGACGTGGTCACCCAACTGCTCGGCGCGGGCCGCGTTCCGCCACGGCCGTACGTCACCGATCACCGGTACGGTCATCAATCAGCACCGGGAATCACGCATCGCGCATCACACAGCACGAATGGCCACATGGACTGACCGCACCCGCCCCTGACTGTAATCACGGCGCAACACCCCCAGGAGGACGACCGATGACCGCCGTTGGCAGCCCGTTCGACGGACCGGCCGTCGGGTGCACACCCGTGCCGCACCGGTACGGGGCAGACCCCCTGCCCGCACCGTGGGCGGGTGGGGCGCTGCGCCTGTGGGTGGCAGGCGTGTCCGCGCACGCGGAGCGCGCCGCTGCCGAGGAGCACCTGCTGGACGAGGGGGAGCGGGCGCGGGCGGCGGCGTTCGTGCGCCCGGTGGACCGCGACCGGTACCGGGTCGCGCATGTGGCGCTGCGGCGGCTGCTCGCCGCGTATCTCTGCCTCGCCCCGGCAGCCGTGGAGTTCGTACGGGAGCCGTGCCCGGGCTGCGGCGGCCCGCACGGCCGCCCCGCCCTGCGCGGCGCGCCGCTGCACTTCTCCCTCTCCCACTCCGGGGACCTCGTGCTGCTCGCCTTCGCGGACACCGCTGTCGGCATCGACGTCGAGAAGGTGCCGCCCGCGAGGACGGCGACCGAAGTCGCCACCACTCTGCACCCGGCCGAGCGCGCCGAACTCACCGCCCTGCCGGACGCCGAACGTCCGGCGGCCTTCGCCCGCTGCTGGACCCGCAAGGAGGCCTACCTCAAGGGCACCGGTACGGGCCTCGCCGAGGACCCGTCCATCACCCTTGTCGGGGCGGGTCCTGAACCGGTGCAGCCGCCCGGCTGGACCCTCGCCGATGTGCCCCTGCCAACCTCACGCGACCTGCCCGTAATGCCTGCGGATCGGCCCGAAGACCTCGTGGATCGGCACGAGTACGCGGCAGCCTGCGCCGTACGCCTCAGCCCGACCGCTGCGGTCGCGCCTGCGGATCCCCTCGTCCGTAGGGAGCAACCGCCGTCCCCGTAGGGAGCGGGCCCGCGGGCGGGAGCGTTCCGATCCGCTCGCCGTGCGTCCCGCGCCCCCGATTCGTACGATGGGCCGGTGCCGTTCGACGCCGTCCATCTCGCAGCAGGGCCTCGCGTGGCCATCCGGCACATCGAGCGGGCAGACCAGGAGGAGTTCACCGCACGGGTGCGGGAGAGCGCCGGGCTGCATCACCCGTGGGTGTTTCTGCCATCCACCGCCGAGGAGTTCGAGCGGTGGTCCGCCAAGTTCCGCACCCCCGGCGCCGAGGGCTATGCGGTCTGCGAGCGGGACACCGGGCGGATCGTGGCGGGCATCGCGATCAACAACATCGTCCGGGGCGGCTTCCAGTGCGGTGCTGTGGGCTACGGGGTCTTCGCGCACGCGGCCGGGCGCGGCTACATGACCGAGGGTCTCGGGCTCGTCGTGCGGTACGCGTTCGGGCGGCTCGGCCTGCACCGGCTGGAGGCGAACATCCAGCCGGGCAACGAGGCGTCACGGAAACTCGTGCAGCGGCTCGGCTTCCGGCTCGAGGGCTACTCGCCGGACTTCCTGTTCATCGCGGGCGCCTGGCGGGACCACGAACGCTGGGCCATCACGGCCGAGATGACAGTTGATCAGCCCAGCGGCCGCACGGGCCCGCCGACCGACGCGGCCAACGGGAACGATGCCGACGACTCCGCCGGTCGGCGCACGCCGTCCTGAGAAGACGGCCGGGGCCCGCTCCTCCCCTCGCCCGAAAACCCAACCCTGACCAGAAGCGGGCCTGGTCAGCGGGGCCACGAGCGTGTTCCATGGTCATCGGGGGCGCCGGCCAAGCCCAGCGGCCGCGAACTCCTCTACGCAACCCGGTCTTCCAGCCCGCGTCCTTCGCCCTCAACGGCGCCTGGTTCTCCGGCGGCATCGAGTGGAACATCGGCGCGACGGGTCACACCACGCTCTCCGTAGCGGGCTCTCCTCGAGGCCTCGGCGCCGACCGCCGACCGTGACTACCACCTGGGGGTCGCCCAGTGGCACGCGGGCGACCGCTCGCAGGCCGTGCGCAGCTGGGAGCGTTCGCTGCGCAGCCGGGGCGCGGACTCCGGGGCCCCTGGGTGCTGCGCTGCCTGGCGGTCGCGGAGGCGGAGGCCGGTGAGACCGCGCGGGCCGCCGATCTGTACCCCCGAGCTTTCACCGAGGCGGTGGAGTCGGCGTGGGACGCCCGTACTGGAAGCACTTCCACACGGCGCTCGCCCGCGAGGCGATTCCCGCCCTGCTGGCCGCGGGGCGCGCGGGCGACGCGGCGGCCGTCCTCGAAGCGCTCCGCCCCTCCGTCCGCGACCGTGGCCGGTTCCGGCTGCTCCAGGCGCAGGTTCTGCTCGCGCAGGGCGACGCGCAGGCCGCGCGGGCGGTGTTCGACGCCCGCTTCGAGGTCGACGACCTGCGGGAGGGCGAGGAGACGCTGGAGCGGACCTGGTACGCCGTCGTGGAGCAGCTGATGGCGGGCGGCGGTCCGGTGACCGAGGACGTACGGGCCCGCGCCCGCGCCGCGCACCCGCTGCCGCGGCGGTACGACTACCGCATGCGGCCACACGGATGACGTTCCGCCAGAATGCGGCGGGGCGGGAATGATCGGTTCCGGCCCCCCGTTCCAGCGGGCATGAAGGCAGTCACGATCAGCGCCTACGGCGAAACCCCGCAGATCACCGTCCAGCCGGAGCCCAAGGTCGGCCCGGACACCGTACTCGTCCGCACCAAGGCCGCCGGGGTCAACCCGGTGGACTGGAAGGTCGCGGCCGGCTACCTCGACCAGATCATGTACGTCCACTTCCCGCTGATCCCGGGCTGGGACCTGGCCGGTGTGGTGGAGCGGGCCGGCCCGTCCGTCACGGAGTTCGCGCCGGGGGACGAGGTGATCGGCTACAACCGGCAGGACGTCGTGCAGCACGGCACGTACGCCGAGCTGGTGCCCGCGCCCGTCCGCACCCTCGCGCGCAAGCCCGCCTCGCTCAGCTGGCAGCAGGCCGCGGGCCTGCCGCTGGCCGGGCTCACCGCGTACCAGTCGCTGAGCGCAGCCGGCGTCGGCAGGGGCGACACGGTCCTGGTGAACGCGGCCGCGGGCGGCGTCGGTTCACTCACCGTGCAGATCGCGGCAGCGCGGGGGGCACGTGTGATCGGCACGGCGAGCGAACCCAAGCACGGCTATCTGCGCTCTTTGGGCGCGGAGCCGGTGACGTACGGGGAGGGGCTCGTCGACCGGGTGCGGGCGCTGGCTCCCGAAGGGGTCGACGCGGCCTTCGACTTCGTCGGCGACGACGCCATCCCCGCGTCCCTGGAGCTGGCGAAGTCCCCGTCCCGGGTGGTGTCCATCATCGACCCCGGGATCGCGGAGCGGGGCGGCCGCTACCTCTTCGTCCGCCCCGACAGCGCCGATCTGACCGCGCTCGGCGAGCTCGCCGACGCCGGGAAGCTCACCGTCCATGTCGACAAGGAGCTTCCGCTCGCGGAGGTCGCCGAGGCGTTCCGGCTCAGCCAGGAAGGCCGCACGCGGGGAAAGATCGTCCTGCTGGTGACGTGACGGGATGTGACCAGCGGTGGGCCCGTGGCGGGTCTGCGGCCTGTGGCCCCCATCAGGCCGCGGACCCGCCACGGTCGACGTACTCGAAGACCGATCCGTCGGGGTGACGGGCCAGCAGGTTGCGGCCCACCGGGGTCGGCACGGGGCCCGCGATGATCTGGGCACCCACCTCGGTCAGCACGGCGTACGCCTCGTCCACGTCCTTCACGGCGATGGTGGCCGTGACCTTCCGCAGAATGTCGAGCTCGGCCTGGGGGCCGCTCATCAGCAGGAAGGCGCCGACCGCCGCGACGGAGACACCGCCGCGCTCGAAGCGCAGCGCCTGGCTGCCCGTCAGGCGCTCGTAGACACCGACAGCGGACTCGAGGTCATCGACGCACACGCGCAGTGAAGTACCCAGGATCTCCATACAACGAGCCTAGGCCGTCCGGGGGATCCACGGTACGCGGGTTGCGGTCGCTGTGCGGCACAGGACCTCGCCGTGCAGCACGGCGAACCAGCCGTCGTCCCTCCGTCCCCACTCCCGCCACGCGTCCGCGATCCGCCGCAGGTCCGCCCCGGTGGCGTGGCCGCCATCCACCGCGCGGCGCGCATAGAGCGATTCAGTCGTGCGGTCCGCCCACAGGCCGCTCCACCAGGCGCGCTCCTCGGGCGTCGCGTAGCACCAGGTCGCGGCAGTCGCCGTCACGTCGGTGAAGCCTGCCTGGCGGGCCCACGACGTGAGGCGCCGGCCGGCGTCCGGCTCGCCGCCGTTGGCGCGCGCCACCCGCCGGTACAGCTCCAGCCAGTCGTCCAGGCCCGGCACGGACGGGTACCACGTCATCGCCGCGTAGTCGGAGTCACGCGCCGCCACGACGCCGCCGGGCCGGCACACGCGCCGCATCTCGCGCAGTGCGCGCACCGGGTCGCCGACGTGCTGGAGCACCTGGTGGGCATGGACGACGTCGAAGGAGTCGTCGGGGAAGTCCAGGCCGTGGACGTCGGCGACCGCGAAGTCGACGTTGTCCAGGCCGCGTTCGGCGGCCGCCCGGCGCGCCTGGTCCAGGATTCCGGGTGCCGCGTCGACCGCCGTGACGCGGCCGGGCGCGAGCAGGGCGGCCAGGTCCGCGGTGATCGTGCCGGGGCCGCAACCCACGTCCAGCAGGTCGAGGCCCGGGTGGAGCTCGCCGATGAGGTAGGCGGCCGAGTTGGCGGCCGTCCGCCAGCTGTGCGAGCGGAGCACCGACTCGTGGTGCCCGTGGGTGTAGACGGCGGCCTTGCCCGGTGCCTCGCCGGCGCGCGCCCTGTCGACAGACCTCTCGGGTGCCTTCTCCGGCATGGCGGATCCCCTCTCTCGACCGTGCGGCGGCAGGTATCCGCAGCCTACGCTCCATCTCGTATAGCGAGAGAGTCGTATCACATACTGGTCAATGGTCCTATGTGGGGCGGTACACCGTCAGTGCCTCTTCGGCTTTGTGGATGAGGAACGCCGGAGGCGCGGGCGCCACCTCTCCGTCGTAGGCCATGTCCGTGCCCTCCGGCAGCCCGGAGACCCGCAGGCGCCGAGCGCGGACCGCCGCGTAAAAGGGGGAGCGCCGGTGCACCCCCGTCACCGCCGCCGCGAGCAGCCACGTACGGGCGAAGCGCCCGGCCCGCGCGATCCGGACGTCGAGCAGCCCGTCGGCAAGGTCGTAGCGCCGCACCGGGGCCAGACCGACGCTGCGGTAGGCGCCGTTGCCCGCGAACAGCAGCCACAGCGACCGCGGCCGCCCGTTCACCACCGCCGTGACCGGCCGCGACGTGCGCAGCACGTGCACCGCGCCCAGCAGTCCCGCGAGCGGCCCGCCCAGCCGGGGCGACCAGCGCTCCCGCACCCGTACGAGCTCCGGATACGAGCCGATGCTGAAGGTGTTGAGGAAGTGGACCGGTTCGGCCGGAGGACCCGCCACCGGGGACACTCGGCCCACGTCCACCCGCACCGCGGTGCCCGCCGCCACCGCGCGGCACGTGTCCTGAACGGTCTCCACCCCGAGGTCGGCGGCGAAGTGGTTGAACGTGCCGCCCGGCAGCACCGCGAGCGGCACGCCGTAGCGCAGCGCCACGCCCGCCGCCGCGTTCACCGAGCCATCGCCGCCGCAGACGCCCAGCGCGCCGGCCCGCCGCAGTGCGTCCTCCGCCGCCTCCTCCAGCACCTTCGGCAGCGGCCCGGCATCCTCCTCGTACAGCACCACTTCCGCCTCGGGCAGGGCGGTCCGCAGCTGCCGCACGGGGTCGGCCAGGGTGGGCGGCGCACCCGAGGCGGGATTGACGACCACGATCAGCCCGTCCCCGCCGGGCAGCGCGGGCGCGTCCGCCCGCGGCCGGGCGGGCGGCGGCAGTTGAGTGCGCGTCGGTACGAGCCCGCGCACCGCGAACGCCGCGCCCGCGCCCAGCGCTGCCCCGACCACCACATCGCTCGGATAGTGGACGCCCGTGTATACGCGGGAGAACGCGACGGAAGCCGCGACCGGCGCCAGCGCGGCGCCCCAGCGGCGAGACTCGAGGGCCGCTCCCACGGTGAAGGCGGCAGCCGAGGCCGAGTGGCCAGAAGGGAAGGAGGTGGTGATCGGGTGGCGGGCCAGCCGCCGCACCAGCGGCACGGCGTGCGCAACCGGGCGGGCCCGGCCGATGGATCCTTTCAGCACGGTGTTGACCGTGGCCGAGGCGAGCGCCAGCGAAGCGACACCGCGGGCCGCCGCGCGCCGCCCGCGCGGGTTGCCGACCGCCCACATGACGCCTGCGATGCCGAACCACAGCCGCCCGTGGTCGGCGCTCCGGCTCAGCCGCGGCAGCACGCCCTCGGCGCCGGGCCAGTGACGGGACGCCACCATATGGAAGAGGGACCGGTCGCGCGCGCTCAGCCATCGGCGGAGCCCGCTCTGTTTCAGCGCATGCCGTATCAGCCTGTGCCTCCTCTGCCGGTCCGTGTGCCGGCCGGACGACGTGCCCGTCAGCCCGGCCAGCTGTCCGGCGACGGCCAGCTGTCCGGCGACGCCCGGCTGATGTCCGCGAGCGCCGAGTCCGGGTCCTGCTCCTGCGCCAGATCCCCGATGCTCACCACGCCCATCGCCGCGCCGTCCTGGACGACGGGGAGTCGCCGGATCGCATGCGTCCGCATCAGCGCCACCGCCGTCGTCACCGAGTCGTCGGGTCGGACCGTCACCGGCTCCGGCGTGCAGACGGACTGGGCGCTCACCGTCAGCGGATCCACGCCGTCCGCCACGGCTCGCAAGGTGATGTCCCGGTCCGTGAGCATGCCGAGCAGCCTGCCGTCCTGGGCGACGAGTACGTCCCCGATGTCCTGCTCCCGCATCAGCTGTGCCGCCTCGACGAGCGACGCATCGGGACGTACGGCGGTCACGGCGGGAGTCATGACGTCCCTCACGTACCGTGCCATCGCTGTTCGCCTTCTCTCATCCGTGCATACGTCGGTCCCGCAGCACGCTGTACCCGACTCTCGGTGCGCCATGCGTGCCCGTCGCTCCACTGCACGATGTGCCTGCTTACGCGCTTGCCCACGCCCTACGCGCGCGTGGAGCGGCCGAGCGCCGTCACCACCTCCTGCACGTTGCTGTACGTGTCCTGGGGCGGCAGATGGCCCACGATCTCGACCAGCCGGTCCGGGGCGTTCCGCTCCTGCAGGGTGTGCACCAGTTCCCGCCGCTTGGCCGGGAACGGGGTGCGGGCGAAGTACCGGGCCAGTTCGTAGCGGAGCGCTTCGGCGTCGCCGGGGGAGCCGAGACCCGCGACCCGGCCGGCGGCGACCTCCGGGTCGTCGTCTGCGGCGGGCTCGGGGTCGTGCCATTCCTCGGACCTGGTGGGGTGGCCGGAGCGAAGCAGACCCTGGAGTTCGTGCTTCATCTCGTCGTCCTTGTGCACATTGAGCCGGTTGCCTCGCTCCATGGCGTCCTCCGTACTGATCCGTCGTACTGATCCGTCCGGATCCCGTGCGGATCCGTGTCGGTCGTGCCGAGCGGGTACCCGTCGAGCGGACAGCAACACGGCTGCGCTGCGTGGCCGGCCCGGTCACGCAGGTGACGGAAGGGAGTGGCCTCATGGGCGACCCCGGACGGCGGGGCGGCGGCATCGACGCGGCTGCGCTCGACGAACCACACCTGATCAAGGAACTCGAGACGATCCACCGCACCCGCCACGAGACGCTGCTCTACGGGTCGGAGGACGCACTGGAGAGGCACACGTCCCGGATGGCGGAGCTGGAGGCGGAGTATCTGCGCAGGCACCCGGACCGGTCCGTGGCGGCAGGCCGGACGCGGGACGGCGCCAGGGCCAGGACCTGCAGCTGAGCAGCCGGAGCGGGGGCGGGGAGGGCCGAGGAAAGAGCTGGGGGGAACAAACGTCCCCGGGGGTGTTTGGAGTCGGCCGGGACGGGGACCCGGATGTCGGCCGAGCGGCCGTGAGTTGGGGAGAAGAGAGGCTTCGGGCCCGGGACTTCAGGGATCCCGGGCCCAAGCCATGCCTGGGCCATGCGCGGGCCGTGCTTCGGCCACGTCTGCGCCCACGCCCTGGATATTCCGGACGTTTGGTGACGTCGAGCGCGGTCACTCGGTCCTGAGTCCGCGGCGTTCTTCCAGAGCGCGCGCGGGCGCACAGGGAAGGGACAGGGCCCATGGCGTTGTTGCTCGCCCTACTCATGCCGATCGTGATGCTCGGTGTCGTTCTCGCACTGGGCCGGTACGAGGAATTGCTGCTGACGCCGCCGGCAGGGCTGGTCACAGCCCCACCGTTCACGCCTGAAGAGGGAGGTGAGGACACGTGACCGACACCTCGGAGCGCACCGGAAGCACCGGAAGCACCACGCGCGCGGAAACCACAACCCCTCCTGATACGGGGGCCTCGGGAGCACCTGCTGATACGAGAACCCCCACCCCCGCGGATACGAACGGACACCGCGCCGCCTCGCCCGACGACAAGTCCGTGGGCGTGCTCGTCAAGCAGGCCTCGGAGCAGCTGTCCGACCTCGTGCGCAGCGAACTCCGACTCGCCCAGGCGGAGATGGTGAGCAAGGGCAAGCGGGCCGGACTCGGCGGTGGGTTCTTCGGCGGGGCCGGGATCATGGCCCTGATCGGACTGCAGGCGCTGGCCGCCACGGGCATCGCGGCCATCGCGCTGGCCCTGCCCGTCTGGGCGGCCGCGCTGATCGTGACCGGCGTGCTGTTCGTGCTCGCAGCCGTTCTCGCACTGCTGGGCAGGATGCAGACCCGCAAGGCCGCGCCGCTCAAGCCGGAGCAGGCCATCAGCGGGGTCAGGACCGACGTCGAGGAGATCAAGGAGAGGGCACACCGATGAGCAGCAACCCCGAGGAGCTGCGCGGACAGGTCGCACAGGCCCGCGAGCGGCTGGGCACGACGGTCGAGGAGCTCGCGGCCAAGGCCGATGTGAAGGGCAGGGCGCAGCACAAGGCCGCGGAGGTCAGGGAGCGCGTACAGGCCCGGGCCGCCGAGGCCAGGCAGCACGCGCGCGACACCGCGTCCCACGCCCGGCACGCGGTCCAGGACAGGACCGCCCACACGGCCCACGCCGTGCAGGACAGGACCGCCCACACGGCCCACGCCGTGCAGGACAGGACGTCCCACGCCCGCCACGCCGTGCAGGACAGGACGGCCCACGCCGCCCATGTGGTCCACGACAGGACCCCGGAGCAGATCTGGTCGGCCGCGTCGAAGGCCGCGGAGGCCGGACGGCGGCGCCCGGTCCCCGCCGGCCTCATCGGCGGCCTGCTGGTGCTCGCCGCGGTGCTGGCCACGCGCGGCATGCGCGCCCGCCGAAGGAGCCGCCGGAGCCGGCCGGGCCGTGGCCGGGCCCGCGCGATCCGCCCATGACAGGAGGTGGTGAGCCGTGGCGAGAGCGATCTACAAGGTGCTGGCCATGGTGTCCGGGATCCTCGGCGGCATGATCGCCGGCGCGATCTTCAAGCGCGTGTGGAGGCTGCTCCCGGGCCAGGACAAGGCTCCCGCCCCCACGGACGAGGACGCCACCTGGCGCGAGGTGCTGCCGGCGGCCGCCCTCCAGGGCGCCATCACGGCGGGCGTCCGCGCGACCGTCAAACGCGGCGAGGCCACCGGCATGCGCCGCCTCACAGGCACCTGGCCGGCCTGACTCCTGAGCCTCCCGGAGCGCCTCGTCGGGCGCACCGCGCCGATGCCCGTCCGTCGGTCCACGGCACCTGGCCGACGTGCTCGGGCCACCGGTAGCCCGCCCGGGAAACCTCCCGCGCGGGCGGCCGGCCTGCGGAATCACCCGTCCGGATGCGTCCGCCGCCCCCCGTGGCTACCGTGGAGTTAGTCCCCCGGCTGCCGCGTTTACGCCCCAACCGGCCGGGCAAGCGAAAATCGTGCTTCGGACCGAAGGCACGCCCCGCGGGAGCAATAGCGCCCGCCCCGGGTGTCCCTGGCCCGTCCCGGGCGCATTCTTCGCTTCTGCGGTGAACAGAACGCCGTACTGGGAGCTGTTCCTCATGACGACCGTACGAGCACGGGGCAAGGCTCAGGCCACCAGGCGCCCCTCAGCGAAGCACCCGCATGACGACGCCCCCGACACCACCGCCGAATTCCAGGAGCTCGCCCATCTCCCCGACGGGCCCGAGAAGGAGGCCCTGCGGCAACAGGTCGTGCAGGCGTGGATCCCCATGGCCGAGCGGCTGGCCCGGCAGTTCCGCAACCGCGGAGAGTCCCTCGAGGACCTCGAGCAGGTGGCCGCCCTCGGGCTGGTGAAGGCCGTGATCCGCTACGACCCGGCCCGCGGCACCGCATTCGAGAGCTTCGCCGTGCCGACGGTCGTAGGCGAGGTCAAGCGCCACTTCCGCGACCACATGTGGGGCCTGCACGTGCCCCGCCGGGTCCAGGAGCTGCGCAATCGCGTACGGGCCGCCCACCGCGAGCTGTCCCACTCGCTCGACGGGCGCGGCCCCACCGTCCAGGAGATCGCCGACCACACCGGCATGACCGAGCAGGAGGTCCGGATCGGTCTGGAGGCCCTGGACAGCTACACCCCGCTCTCGCTCGACGCCGAACTGCCGGGCTCCGAGGACGGTTACGCCCTCGTCGACACCCTCGGAGACCAGGAGTCGGGCTACGACCGGGTCGTCGACCGCGAAGCCCTCAAGCCGAAGCTCAGCAGTCTGCCCGAGCGCGAGCGGCAGATCCTCTACATGCGCTTCTTCTGCGACATGACGCAGAGCCGGATAGCCGAGCAGCTCGGCATCTCCCAGATGCACGTCTCCCGGCTCATCAGCCGTACGTGCGCGGCACTGTGCGACCAGGTGATGGCCGACGCGAGCTGACGATTGACGAGGGACCGCGTCGGTCACCGGGCCGTCGGTCGGTCGTCAGGTCGTCGGCCGGTCGTCAGTCGGTCGGCGCGGCCTGGAGGCCCGCCTGGCGCAGGGCCATCGCCAGATGGCGGGACATGCGGTCGACGACGCCCGCCTCCGCCATTTCGAACGCGCGCCGCCAGCCCGTACGGAAGAGGGTGAGTGCGCCCAGCGCGGGGGCCGTTTCCCCGTGGGAGGGCGGCAGGCACAGCGGCACGCACAGCAGCGATGTGACCTGGGCCCGTACCAGTACGGAGGCCCCGGACGCGTCGTGGCCGAAGGCGTCCGGGTCGTCGGGCCGGACGCGCAGGGCCGAGACGCCGTTCCGGACCGCGTCCACCACCAGCGGGCAGTCCGCCGGGTCCTGGGCCCTGAGGGATGCCTCCTGCTGGGGGTCGGGGCCGAGCACCGCGATACGGCGCAGCGGCCAGCCGCCGTACTCGTCCCCGCTCCGCCCCTCGGCGAGGTCGGCGACCACCCACTCGGCGAAGCGGCCGTGCAGCAGCCGGGCCGCTCCGTCCAGTACGGCCTCGCGGCCGACCGGTTCGGCGCGCAGCAGCTCGCTCGCCATGTCGTCCATCAGGTCCATCAGCTCGGCGTTCCGGGACACTTCGGCCAGGTCGGGGCGGGGCGCCTTGGACACGCGCGGCCCGTGGCCGCCGGGGTGGCCGGCCGCGCCCGCGGCGGCCGGGCGGACCGCGCGCCCGGCCGCGGCGGCGGCGCGGCGGGTGCCCTCCGCGTCCTGGAAGACGGCGAGCACGGCAGGGCGCGGCTCGCCCGGCGGCCGCAGCGCCGTGAGCGTGACCCGCAGGGCCCCGCCCGGCCGGGGCTTGGCGCCCTCCTCCTGCAGCAGCCGCACCTCCAGGCTCCGGTCGCCCTCGCCGCGGGCCACGGCGGCCACTTGGGAGCGGAAGGCGGGGCGGCCGTCGTGGGCGAGCAGTCCGGTCAGGGCGCGCCCGGTGGCGTAGCCCATGCGCATCCCGAAGAGCTCGGTTGCGGCGACGTTGAGCCGCCGCACGACGGTCGTGTGGTCCAGCAGCGCGACCGGCAGCGGCAGCCGCTGGAACAGGCCGCGCAGCAGCCGCAACTCCGGCTCGTCGCGCCGCCCGCCGTTGCGGCGAGCCTCCGCGGCGAGCTCCTCGTAGCGGGGCCACAGCACCTCGGCGACGTGCTGGAGCTCGAAGAGGGCGGCGTCGAGGGCAGCGGTCTGCTCTTCCGGGGGCAGCGAGCGTGCCGACCGCAGTTCCTCGACCCTGCTGCGGAAGTCCGAAAGGTCCGCTCCGAACTCAGAGGACTCGGCCATGGACCCAAGGTTATCCGCCCCGGCCCCCGGCGCTCCGCGTCCCCGGGTCGGCCCGCGCCGCTCCCGCTGCCCAGGCCCCCTGCGCCCGCAGCCCATCCCCGCGGGATCCCGGGCGCCGGTCCGTGGTCCGCCCCACTTTTGGGGCGGGCGGGCAGGAAGAGCGCCCCGCGGGGGACGGAGGGTGGGGCGGGGATACTGGGGCAGGGGAGCGGGCGCAGCGCAGGGCCCGGGCCCCCGCATGCGGGGCCGCGGAGCGGACCGGCCGCCGCGCCCTACCGGCCGCGCCTTCGGCGGAGATTCCCACCCGCCCGGTCCTGAAAAGGGGCGGACGGGCGGGAATCTGCTGCGCGGAGCGCCCAGGGCTTCGCGCGGGCCGGCGGGCCCGCCCGCCGAGCGTTCCCACCGGGCCGGGCCCGTCACGTGCGGGAGCACTTGGCGGGTACGTGTCGTCCCGTTGCCGGTCAGCGGCGATCTGGGAAGGTGGAGGTCCGGGTCCTGGGCGGGACCCCGGGCGCGGATCGACCCCCGTCGGAGGTAGGGATGGAGCGCACCGCACCGGAGGCACGCGGACCGGCGCCGTTCGGGCCGCCGGCCTCCGTGCCCGGGCTGCCGGTGCTGCCGGAGCTCGCGGAGCGGCTCGCCGGGGCCGCCCACGGCGCCGGTCCCGAGCCCGTGGGCGGCGGGCGCGACGTGCTCGAAGCAGCCTGCGGCTACTGGTCGCGGCGCGGTCTGCCCACCGACACCTCCCACGCCGCCGCCGCCCCCGGCGGCGAACCGCTGCTCCTCGCGCTGCTCGCCGCGACCGGCGGCGACGTCCTCGTCCCGCGCCCCTGCGCCGCCTGGTACGCCCCGCAGGCCCGGCTGCTGGGCCGGTACGCGTACCACGTGCCGACGCCCGCCGAGTGCGGCGGCGTGCCCGACCCGTTCGCCCTGCTGGAGACCGTACGCCGGGTCCGCCGCGAGGGCGGCGACCCGCGGGCGCTGCTGCTGTCCGTGGCCGACGATCCGTCGGGCACCGTCGCGCCGCCCGAGCTGATGCACGAGGTCTGCGAGGCCGCGCTCGACGAGAGCCTGCTGATCATCAGCGACGAGACATTCCGGGACACCGTCCACGACGCGGGCGGAACCGTGCTGTTCAGCCCCGCCGAGATGTACTCGCGGGACGTCGTCGTCCTCGTGGACCTCGGCGAGGCCCTCGTACCGCCCGGCTGGCCCGCCGCGATCGCCCGCTTCCCCGGTACCAGGCGCGGCGGCGAGCTGCACGCCGCCACGCTCGACGCCCTCGCCGGCCTGCGCGCCGTATTCGCCGGGCCCGTCGCGGCCGCCGTGGCGCATGCCCTCGGCGAACCGGGCACCGTCACCGCCCGCCTCGCCGCGGCCAACCGGCTGCACGCCGTCCTCGCCGGCGCGCTGCACCGCACCGCCGCCGCGGCCGGTGTCCTGGTGCGCCCGCCGCAGGCGGGCAGCCACCTCTACGCCGATCTCGACCCGCTGCGCCCCGCGCTCACGGACCGCGGCATCACCGACTCCGTCGAGCTCGAGGACCATCTCACGCGGCGCCTCGGGGCGCCGGTGCCGGGCGGGCACCGCTTCGGGGACGGCCCCGACACGCTTCGCGTACGCCTCTCCACGGGACCGCTCCTCGGCGGCTCCGACGAGCAGCGGCTGCAGGCCCTCACCGCTCCGGACCCCCTGGAATTGCCGCATGTGGACGAGGCGTTGAGGTTGTTCGCATCGGCATGCGCAGAACTGGACGGAGCCCCGCGATGACGGAACGGACCGAGCACCCGATTCCAGGAACCCCCGGGGCCGGGTCCGTTCCCGGGTCCCTTCCCGGTGCCGGACCCGGTGCCGGGCCCGGCTCCCGCCCCGCCTCCCGCCCCGGCACCGCACTGCGCCCCCTCGGCGAGTCCCGCGCCTGGCCCGGCTCCTTCGCCGGCCGGCTCACCTCCCCGCTGCCCGGCGTCCGCGCCTTCGCCCGGGTCGCGCGGGAAGGCGGTCTGCGCCCGGCCGCGGCCGACGCCCGGCGCGACATCCCGCGCATCCCGTTCGAGCCCGGCTCGCTGCCGGAGGCCGGGCCCGACACCGTCGCCGTCACCTGGGCGGGACACGCCAGTTGGGTGGTACGGATCGGCGGCCTCACCGTCCTCACCGACCCCGTATGGTCGCGCCGGATCCTCGGCACGCCCGCCCGCGTCACGCCGGTCGGCATCCGCTGGGAGGACCTCCCGGAGATCGACGCGGTCGTCATCTCCCACAACCACTACGACCACCTGGACGCCCCCACCCTCAAGCGGCTGCCGCGCGACACCCACCTCTTCGTGCCGGCAGGACTCGGCGGTTGGTGCCGGCGCCGCCGCTTCACCCGGGTCACGGAACTCGACTGGTGGGAGGCCGCGGAGCTGCCGTCCGAAGGCGGTGGCGTCCGCTTCGACTTCGTGCCCGCGCACCACTGGAGCAAGCGGACCCTGACCGACACCTGCCGCTCGCTGTGGGGCGGCTGGGTGCTCAGCGACGCGCAGGGGCGGCGGGTGTACTTCGCGGGCGACACCGGCTACGGCCACTGGTTCGCCGAGATCGGGCGGCGCCATCCGGGCATCGACCTGGCCCTGCTGCCGATCGGGGCGTACGACCCCGGCTGGATGCTCCGTACCGTGCACACCGACCCCGAGGAGGCGGTCCAGGCCTGCCTCGACCTCGGGGCGCGGGTCATGGCCCCCATGCACTGGGGGACGTTCCTGCTGTCCGCCGAGCCGCCGCTCGAACCCCTGACGCGGGTGCGCGCGGCCTGGGATGCGGCGGGCCGCCCGCGCGACGAGCTCTGGGACCTCCCGGTCGGCGCCTCCCGGGTGCTCGCGCCGTGACTGGCGGGCCGTCAGTCAACCGGCATGTGCGCCATCCGGCCGGTCAGCTCGCGCTCGCCCGGCCGGGCGCGACGCGTCGCCACACCGCAGGAACCGCGCTGATCAGCAGTGTCAGCGCCACCGCCGCCACCACGCCCTCCCAGGGCTCCGGGAAGAGCGAGCCGCCGAGGATCCCGATCAGCCCGTACGCCGCGGCCCACGCCAGGCACGCCGGGACGTCGCCGCGTACGAACCGCCGCATCGGCATCCGCGCGAGCAGGCACGCCAGCATCACCGGAATCCGGCCCGCCGGGATCAGCCGGGAGCCACCAGCACCGCCACCCCGTGGTCGCCCAGCTTCCGCTGAGCCGCCTCGAGCCGGTCGGGCGCGGCCCGCTCGCGCAGCCGCCCCAGCCAGCGCGAGCCGTTCTTCGACCCCACGCCGCGCTGCCCCAGCCAGTAGAGGCCGATGTCGCCGAGGAACGCCGCGAGGGCCGCCACGCCGAAGACCACCAGCAGCGTGAACGGCGCGGTCTGGTGGAAGGCCACCACGGCGGCCGAGCTGACCAGCGCTCCGGTCGGCACCACCGGCACCAGCGACCCGAGCACGACCAGCAGGAACAGCGACGGATAGCCCACCGCCTGCTGGGTCGACTCCGGCGGCACCGAGCTCACCACATCCCGGGACAGGTCCCGCAGCAGCTCGGGGATCACCGCGATCACCGTGCGACCTCCGGCCGCACGCTCTCCCCGTGGCCGAGCCGGTGCACCGCCACGCCGGGCGCCAGCTGTGCCGCGTGCCGTACGAACTCCTCGCCCGGCGCGTGGAATTCATGCGGCCGGACCGGGTCGAGACCGATCGGCCAGTACGTGCCGTAGTGCACCGGAACCGCGCTGCGCGGGGCCAGCCGGGCCAGGGCCTGCGCGGCACGGGTGGCGTTGAGGTGACCGGGACCGAGGTACGGGCCCCAGCCGCCGACGGGCAGCAGCGCCACATCGCACGGCCCCACCTCGTCCGCCAACTCCGCGAAGAGACCGGTGTCGCCCGCGAAGTACGTCCGCGCCTCGCCGCACACGACGTAGCCGAGCGCGGGGGAGCGGCGCGGCCCGTACGGCAGCCGCCGCCCGTCGTGCGCCGCCCGCACCGCGCGGATCACCACATCGCCGACCACGACCTCGTCGCCCGGCACGACCTCGGTGACGCGCAGCCCGGCATCCGCGGCCAGCCGCCGCAGCCCGGGCACGGCGCGCTGCGCGCCGTGCGGCACGAGGAGCCGGGTGCCGGACGCGAGCCGTTCGAGGGACCGGAGGTGGAGGTGATCGGCGTGCAGATGCGAGACGACGGCCACGTCGGCGACGGCGGCCTCGGGCGGTGGCAGCGCGCCCCTGCGGCGCCGCAGGTGCGCGAGGCGGCGGACGAAGAGGGGGTCGGTGAGCACGCGGACACCGGAGTCGGCGACGGTCGCGGTGGCGTGACCCCACCAGGTGATGTCCACCGGCACCCCGCCACCTCCCGGTCCCTCTGCTCGCCGCGCAGCACCGCGCACTGTCGAGCGTAGCCACGTTGTGGGCTTTTTTTCCGCAGGGCGACGGGGGCACCCCCCTCCCCCCCGAAAGAAAACCCACACCCGTAAACTCCAGCGGAGCGATCAGGACGGAAGTCCCGGCCAGGGGAGGACAAGTGAACGCGATACCCGAGACCGAGACGGGGACCGAGACCGTGGCGGTGCTCGGGCCCGGTGGAGTCGGAGGGCTCGTCGGGGCGCTGCTCGCCCGCGCGGGACACCGCGTCGTATGCCTGGCCGGGGCGGAGACGGCCGAGGTGCTGCGCCGCGACGGGCTGTCCGTGAGCAGCGGAAAGTACGGCGACTTCACGGTGTCCGTCGAGGCCGCCACCGAATTGACGGAGCCGGTCGGCACCTGCCTGATCGCGGTCAAGGAGACCGCCCTCGCCCAGGCCCTCGCGCGCGTGACACCGGAAGCGCTCGGCTCCGGCCTGGTCGTGCCGCTGCTCAACGGCTTCGCGCACGTTGCGCAACTCCGCGAGCACTACCCCGCAGAGCAGGTGGCCGCCGCCACGATCAAGGTCGAGTCGACCCGCGTCGCGCCGGGCCGTATCGAACACACCAGCCCGTTCGCCGCGATCGAGCTCGCTTCCCAGGCAGCGCCCCGCGACGGCCTGGACCGGACCGCGAAGCTGCTCCAGGGCGCCGGCCTGGATGTGCGGGTCCGCGACGACGAGGCCGCGATGCTCTGGGACAAGCTCGCCTTCCTCGCCCCGATGGCCCTGCTGACCACCCGGTACGGCCTGACGGTCGGGGGCGTACGCACGGAGCGGCGGCCCGAGTTGCTCGCCGTCCTCGGCGAGATCACCGCCACCGCGCACGCGTCCGGAGGGCCGGTCGACGCCGGCCGCATTCTCGGCATGTTCGACCGCGCGCCCGCCGGGATGAAGTCCTCCATGCAGCGCGACGCCGAGGCCGGCCGCCCGCTGGAACTGGACGCGATCGGAGGGGCGGTGCTCCGCGCGGCACAGCAGTACGGGATCGACGTGCCGGTCACGTCCCAGGTCGTGGACGAACTCCGCACCCGCTGACCGCTGCCCGGTGATGACCGGCCTCGGTCCGGCTCCGGGTCCAAGTCCGGACCCGGGGCCGGGAATGCGGGTCCGCTGATGATCGTTGATCCTGGGACGAAACACTGCCCGACGAGACAAGGATCGACCGCTCGTGAGCAAGGTCCCCCAGATCACCCTGAACAACGGCGTCCGCATGCCCCAGCTCGGCTTCGGCGTCTGGCAGGTGCCGGACGACGAGGCGGAGCGGGCCGTGGGCACAGCGCTCGAGGCGGGATACCGCAGCATCGACACCGCCGCCGCGTACGAGAACGAGCAGGGAACAGGCAAGGCCGTCGCCGCCTCCGGGATTTCCCGCGAGGAGCTGTTCATCACGACCAAGCTGTGGAACAGCGCGTCCGAAACATGGACGCGGGACAACGTCCTGCGCGAGTTCGACGCCTCCCTCACCCGGCTCGGCCTCGACTACCTCGATCTGTACCTGGTCCACTGGCCGAGGCCGATGCGCGATGACTACCTCGCCATCCTGCGGGCGTTCGACGAGATCGAGAAGAGCGGCCGCGCCAAGGCGATCGGCGTCTCGAACTTCAAGCCGGCCCACCTCCGCCGCGTGGTCGACGAGACCGGCGTCGTCCCGGCCGTCAACCAGATCGAGCTGCACCCGAACCTCCCGCAGGCCGAAGCGCGGGCCTTCCATGCGGAGCACGACATCGCGACCGAGGCGTGGTCCCCGCTGGGCCAGGGCAAGGGGCTCCTCGAGGACCCGACAATCGGCGAGCTCGCGCGGAAGCACGGCCGTACGCCCGCGCAGATCGTGCTGCGCTGGCACCTGCAGATCGGCAACGTCGTGATCCCCAAGTCGGTCACGCCCTCCCGCATCCGCGAGAACATCGACGTCTTCGGCTTCGAGCTCGACGCCGACGACCTGACCGCCCTCGCTGCCCTGGACACCGGAACCCGCCTCGGACCGGACCCCGACACCTTCGACTGGAACTGATCCAGGACGCTTCGGGCAGGACCGCGACGGCCCACCTACCCGCCCGCCCGCCCACGCGCGCGTGGCGCCGCCCGACTCAGCCCGGCGGCGCCACCCCTTCCGCGCGGCTCCTCCGCTCCTACAGCGGGACGACGTTCAACGCGCGCCACTCGCCTCCCGACCCCTTGGTCAGTTCGTACGACACGTGCTGGTCCTTCTCCAGGGTCTCGACGACGTTCAGCGCCGTCTCGTCCACGGACACGTCCGGGCCGCCCCCGTCCGGAACGAGGTAGCCGAAACCTCGGTCGGCGTCGTAGAACTTCACCTTTCCTGTGGGCATCGCGGCACTCCTCCGCCTGGGCCGTCCACCGCCCCGCCGGGCACCCCCGTCCGGGCCGGGCACCGCGGAGGGCGGTGCGATACCCCTGTCCCCGGTCGGGCGCGGGCGGAATCCGACTGCACTCGGATGAACGAATCAGGGGAAGATGTTCGCCACCGCGGCCAATCCGCGTACGCTCCGGCTCCGAATCATGTACGGAGCCTGCGTGCACGCGGGCCCGCCCGCATGAAGGACGGGCGGCGGACGGCCGCTCCATAAGGGGAGGAAACATGGCGCCCGCTGATCTCCGCAGCCATCCCAGGCCCGGTCCTGCCGGGCCGGATCTGCAGGAGCTGCTCGGCTTGGTGGCCCGCGGCGATCAGGAGGCGTTCAGCCGCCTCTATGACGCGGTGTCAGGACCAGTGCTCGGGCTGGTGCGCACCGTCCTGCGGGACCCGGCACAGTCCGAGGAGGTGACCCAGGAGGTGCTGGTGGAGGTCTGGCGCACCGCGGCGCGCTTCCGGCCGGACCGGGGCAGTGCGATGGCCTGGGTGATGACACTCGCCCACCGTCGCGCGGTGGACCGGGTGCGGGCGGCGCAGGCTGCGGCCGACCGGGAGCACAGGGCGGCGCTGCTGGCGCGGACACCGGCCTTCGACGACGTGACGGAGCAGGTGGAGGCCCGGCTGGAGCGCGAGCAGGTACGCCGCTGCATCCGCACGCTCACCGAGCTGCAGCGCCAGTCGGTGACCCTCGCGTACTACCGGGGGCTGACCTACCGGGAGGTCGCCGAGCTGCTGTCCCTGCCCCTGGGCACCGTGAAGACCCGGCTGCGCGACGGGCTCATCCGGCTCCGCGACTGTCTGGGGGTGAGCGCGTGAACGCCCCGGATCTGCACATGCTCACCGGCGCCTACGCCATGGACGCGCTGCCGGACGCCGAGCGCGAGGAGTTCGAGCGGCACCTGATTGCGTGCCCCGCCTGCGAATTGGAGGTACAGGAGCTCTCCGCCACCGCCGCGCGCCTGGGTCTGGCCGTCTCACTGGTGCCGCCGCCCGCCATGAAAAGTCAGGTGCTGGCGCGCGCCGCCGCCATCCGCCAGGAGCCGCCATGGATTCCGGGGATGCCCCGGGCGGGCGGCGGATCACGGCGGCGGGCCAGGACCGTACCGCGCTTCGCGCTCGCGGCCTGTCTGGCCGCGGCCGCGGCGCTCGGCGGGGCCGCGGTGCTCCAGTACCGGGCCGCGCAGGAAGCCCAGCAGGAAGCCCGGGATGCGGAGCGGAGCAGCCAGGACCTGGCCCGGGTGCTCGCCGCGCCGGACGCCACGGCAGGCACCGGGAAGCTGAAGGGCGGAGCCACCGTCACGGTCGTGGTCTCCCACAGAGAGGACAAGGCCGCCTTCCTCGCGGGCCGCATGCCGGAGCCCCCGGCGGGCAAGGTCTACCAGCTGTGGTTCGCCGACGGAGGGAAGATGCGCCCCGCGGGCCTCATGGACTCCTCCGCGACGACCACCGCGATGCTGATGGACGGCCCCCTCGGCGACGCCACCGGCATGGGCATCACCGTCGAACCCGCGGGCGGATCGAAGCAGCCGACCACCGATCCGCTGGCCCTCATGGAACTCCCGCGCGCGCGGGGCGCGTAGGAGCAGCACATGCGCGTGTCGATCGCCCTGTTCACCGCCGACCTCCGGGTTCACGACAACCCCGTGCTGCGGGCGGCGCTCCGCGGCTCGAACGAGGTGGTGCCCCTGTTCGTCGCCGACGCGCGCGTGCGCGAGGCCGGCTTCGACGTTCCCAACCGCCGGGCGTTCCTCGCCGACTGCCTGGCCGACCTGGACGCGGGGCTGCGGCGGCGCGGGGGCCGGTTGATCGTGCGTACGGGCGACGTGGTGGAGCAGGTGTCCCGGGTGGTGTACGAGTCCGGGGCGCGCCGGGTGCACATCGCGCGCGGCGTGAGCGCATACGCACAGCGCCGCCAGGAGCGGCTTCGGGTCGCTCTGGAGGACGACGGGTGCGCGTTGCAGATCCATGACGCGGTGATCACGGCACTCGCGCCCGGGGCCGTGACCCCGGAAGGCGCCGACCACTACGGCGAGTTCACGCCGTACCTCAGGCGCTGGGAGAGCGAGGCGCTGCGGGATCCGCTGGGCGCGCCGCGGGTGGTGCGGGTTCCGGAGCAGATCCGGTCGGACGACCTGCCCGCGCGCGCGGATGTGAAGGGCGTCTCGCCGGGGCTCGCCGAGGGCGGGGAGACCGTGGGCCGCAGGCGCTGGAAGGCCTGGCTGGCGGGGCCGGTGGCGGACTACGCGGACCGGCTCGACGACCTGAGCGCGGACGCGACGTCGCGGCTCTCGCCGTACCTGCACTTCGGTGCCCTGTCGCCGGTGGAACTCGCCCACCGGGCACGGCAGTCCGGAGACGGCGCGGGCGCCGGCGCGCATCTGCGGCAGCTCGCCCGGCGGGACTTCCACCACCAGGTCCTCGCCGCCCGGCCGGAGGCGGCGTGGCAGGACTACAGCCCGCGGAACGACCGGGGCGGGAACGGCGGGAACGGCGAGCCGGAGGAGATCGCGGCGTGGTGGGCGGGCCGTACCGGCTGGCCGGTGGTCGACGCGGCGATGCGGCAGCTGCGGTACGAGGGGTGGATGCCGGGCCGCGCGCGGCTGCTCGCGGCGGACTTCCTGACCAGGGTGCTGCACACGGACTGGCGGGTGGGCGCGCGGCACTTCCTCGGTGTCCTGGTGGACGGGGACGTGGCCGTCAACCAGCTCAACTGGCAGGCGGTGGCGGGCACTGGCCCCGATCCGGGAGCCCGTCCCTCCCCCGGCCTGCTCGCGCAGGCGGAGCGCTACGACCCGCGGGGCGAGTACGTGCGCCGCTGGGTGCCCGAGCTGGCGGGGGTGGCGGGCGCGGCCGTCCACCGGCCGTGGCTGCTGGCGGAGACGCTGCGCGACCGGCTCGACTACCCGGAGCCGATCGCGGACCCGTACGACGGCCTGGCCCGCTGCCAGGAGGCCTGGCCCACCGGCTGAACGCCCCCTGGCTGATCGTCATCCGGGCTGGACGCCACGCGGGCTGAAGGCCACGCGGGCTCAAACGTCACCTGGGCTCAACGCCCAGCGGGCTCAACGTCACTCGGCCTGAACGCCACGCAGGCTCAACGCTCCGCGCTGAACCCCCGCGCTGAACCCCCGCACTGAACGCCCGTGGGGGCCGAACCTCACCCCTCGGCCGTCAGGCCACCTCATCCGGTGTCAGCAGCAGGTGCTGCACGTCCAGTTGGCGCGACCGGAAGCCCGCCTCTGCGGCGGCCAGATGGAACGTCCACATCCGCCGGAAGGTCTCGTCGAACCCGAGGGGGGTGAGTTCCTCGGCCGCCCGCTCGGTGAACCGCTCCCGCCACAGCCGCAGGGTCTCGGCGTAATGCGCCCCGAAAGTCTCGCGCCCGGCGATCCGCAGGTCGGTGTGCGCCGCGATGATCTGCTCGATCGCCTCGGCGGAGGGGATCCGGCCGCCGGGACGGATGTACTTGCCGGCCCACGTGGGGGCGGAGAGTGAGGCGAGCATCCGGTCGTGCGGCATGGTGACCGTCTGCAGGGCGACCCTGCCGCCTGCCGCGAGCATCCGGTCCAGGGCGGTGAAGTACACCGGCCAGGACTCCGCGCCGAGCGTCTCGGCCATCTCCACGCTCACGATGGCGTCGAAGCTGCCGATGACGCGCCGGAAGTCGCGCAGCAGCACGGTGGCCCGCGCTGTGAGTCCCGCCTGCTCGATACGCCACCGGGCCAGCTCGTACTCCTCCCTGGACGAGGTGACGGACAGGACCCGGGCGCCGCGCCCGGCGGCCCGGATCGCCAGCTCGCCCCAGCCGGTCCCGAGTTCGAGCAGCTGCGTGCCCGGGCCGACGGCGGCCAGGTCCAGCAGCCGGTCGATCTTGCGGTGCTGCGCGGCGGGCAACTCCGCGCGGTCCGCGGGGAAGCCGCCGAAGACGGCCGACGAGTACGTCATGGTCTGGTCGAGGAAGCTCGCGAAGAGCTCCCTCGGCAGGTCCTGGCGGTACGGAGTGGCGTGGAGGGTGCTGCGGGGAGTGCTGTGGGGACGGGACGCGGGCGGGCTCAGGGCCCGGCGTCCGCGCAGCCGTTGCAGCCCGCGCAGCGGCGCGGGGACGAGTCCTGCCGCGTCGTCGGCGAGCACGGTCAGCAGGCCCACGAGGTCGTCCGCATCCCACTCCCGCGCCATGTACGACTCGCCCAGGCCGATCTGGCCGGCGGCGCCGATCCGGCGGAAGAGGGCACCGGGGTCGTGCACCCGCATCAGCGGGCCGCGGGCGCCGAGCGACTCCCTGTGGTGCAGCTGGACCCGTATCGGCAGCCGGGCCGGAGCGCGGCGTACGGCTCGCTCGGCCGCGGCGGCGTGCGCCCGCGCGCAGCGCGGCACGCTCGCCACATCTGGCCATCGCTCCGGATCCACGGCGGCGGCCGCCACCGCATCCATCAGGGCCGTCGGATGCCGTTCCACCGTCATGCCGCTCCCCTCGCACCTGCCGCGGGGCCATGCCCCCTTGGTGGTTATTCGGGGCAGCGGCGGCGGGGGATTGGTGGCGGAGGGAGATCGTGCCGCGAACGGGCCTACCGCGCCCCGCTCTGATCCCCGCCGGCCCTGTTAGCCCGCCGTGCCGCCCACCCCGTGCTCGGAGGCGATCTGCTCGATCCGGTGGGCCAGTTCGAGGTCGAGCTCCGTCACCTTGCCGCCCACGCTGTGGGTGCTCGAGGAGGCCGTGAGCTTGTTGTACGAGAGCGTCAGATCCGCGTGGTGGTCCAGGGCATCCTGGACCCGGGCGATCTGCCCGACCATGGCCGCCGCCGCGAGGTGCCCCTCGAAGGTGTACGTCCGCTCGATCCGGTTCTTGGTCAGGGCCCAGCCGGGGAGCTCGGTGAGCGCGTCCTCGATCTCCTTGTGGGACAGCGGTTCGGGTGCCATGGCTGCTGCCTTCCGTACAGGGGATGCCGTATCCGGATGCCGTATGGGGGTGCCGTATCCGCGTGCCCCGTCTCCCAGCCTGCCATCGGACGGGGCCGGTTTCCCGCCGATGTGCTCCTGGTGCGGGACCGCACCTCCCCGGTGGCCGGACAGCGGCTCCGGTTACGGTCGGCCGTATGACGACACTTGCGCCGGACTCGGGAGTGGGGCCGTTGCTGCGCAGCTGGCGCGAGCGGCTCCGGATCAGCCAGCTCGAGCTGGCGCTGCGCGCCGACTCCTCGGCCCGCCACATCAGCTTCATCGAGACCGGGCGCGCCCGGCCCAGCCAGGAAATGATTCTGCGGCTCGCGGAACACCTCGACGTGCCCGTACGGGAGCGGAACGCCCTGCTGCTCGCGGCCGGCTACGCGCCGCAGTACCCGGAGACGCCGCTCGACGACCCGGCGATGGACGCGCTGCGCAAGGGCATGGAGCGGCTGCTGGCGGGCTACGAGCCGTATCCCGCGCTGGTGGTGGACGGCCTGTACACCGTGCTCGCCGCCAACCGGGGCATCGCCATGCTGCTGGAGGGCGTGCCCCGCGACCTGCTCGAACCGCCGCTGAACGCCATGCGGATCACCCTGCACCCCGAAGGCCTGGCGCGGCGCATCCGCAACCTGCGCGAGTGGCGCGGGCACCTGCTGGAGCAGATGGAGCGGCAGATCGCGCTGCTCAGGTCGGAGCCCTTGCGCGAACTGTACGAGGAGGTGAGCGCGTATCCGCTTCCCGCTCCGCCGGATGACGGCGGGGGTGCCGGGGACGGGGCGGCGCCTACGGGCGGCCGGAATCCGAAGCCGCTCGCGCTGCCGCTGCGGATCGAGCACGGCGGGCGGGTGCTGTCCTTGCTGTCGACGATCGCCACGTTCAACACGCCGATGGACGTGACCGTCTCCGAGCTGGCCATCGAGACGTTCCTCCCGGCCGACCCGGAGACAGCCACCCACCTTCAGGCGCTCATGCCGTAGGGACGCGGTCGAGGAAGCCGTAGACGGTGCGGATCCGGCCGTCCTCGGCGAGGACGGCGACGTCCGAGCCCGCCACGGGCGCCGAGCCGTCGGCGGCCGAGACCAGCTCCCAGCTGAAGCGGGCGATGCGGTGGTGTGCGTCGACGGTCCCGGTCCGGCGGAACGTGAAGCCGGGGAACTGCTCCTGCGCGCCCGCGATGACCGCGGCGAGGCCGTCGTGCCCTGCGGTGTCGGCGAGCGGATCGGTGTACGTGCCGTCCTCGGTCCAGGCGGCGGCGACGGCCTTGGCGCGGGCGTCCGGGCCGGTGGCGTTCCAGGCCTCGAAGTAGCGGGCGACGGCAGCGTTGGCGACGGGGTCGGTCATGGCGGCTCGGCCTCCGGTCTCGTGCGCATGCGAATGCGCTGGTCAGGGGCCGGGTTCCGGGGCGGAGTGCGCCGCCCCGGAACCCGGTGACGCCACCTTGCCCGCCGAAGCGCGCGACCGTCGATTACGCCGGAGGTAATGCGCGAGGGGCCCTTCCCGCTTCCCACCCGACCCGCCTGCCCGTTCTCGGGCAGAAGGGACGTCCCGTCAAAGGGCGGGTGGGGCGGGTTACCGCGCCGCGGGAGCGGGTGTCGCGTCGGGGCCGGCCCCGGACCCGGGTGACCGCGCTGGCGCGTCGGCAGCCCCGGGTGCGGTGGGCGCGGCTCGGGGGGCCGAGATGGGCACCTCCGGCCCGTACGCGTCGTGCAGCCAGGCGCGGAGCACCTGGTGGAGCCGTTCCGCGCCCGCCAGTCGCCCGCCGTCGCCCACCGGCGGCGTGAGCCCGACCGGCCAGAGCAGGAACGCCCGGGTCTGGCTGCCGCCGAGCCCGCCGTGCGAGCCGATCTGGTCCTCGAAGGCGTACACCTCGCCCGTCGCCGGGTCGTACGCGGAGTTGACCATGACGTCCCCCGCGTGCGGGAACGACGCCGTGCGCCGCACGGCGTCCTCCGCGCCCGGTCCGAAGCGGGCCAGCGGATTCACCGCGCCATCGCCCGAACCGTCCCCCACCAGCTCGCCCGTGTCGAGCCGCAGCTCCGCGCCGCCCGCGCCCAGCACCACAGGCCCGTGCTCCGCGCTTCGGACGAGCACGAAGCCCACGCCCGGATGCTCCGCCAGCGTGCGCAGCAGCGCCGGGTGGCGGGCGTCGATCTCCTCGCGGCTCACCCGGCCCGGCAAATCCGGGAAGGTGACGAGCCCGAGATTGCCCGAGGCGAGCACGACCGGGTCGGCCGCGGGGACACGCCCCCGGTTCCGCGCCCTGCCGTGCCCGTCGCCCCGGCTCTGCCTCCGGCGGACCCGTTCCATCCGGGCTCGGCCCCGCCCCCGGCGCTCGCCGTTGGCCTTCTCCGGCCGGTGCAGTGCCGCCCGTGCCGCACCCCGCGCCTCCGCACCGGTGGAGGCCGTGGATCCCCGGCCTCCACCACGCAGCACCCCGGCTCGCCGCGCCAGGGGCAGCCCGCACCCGGCGCGGACCAGGTCGTGCAGCGTCAGGCCGTAGGTGGCCGCGAAGGTCGGCCCGGGGCTCTGGCCGTGGTCGGACAGCAGCACGATCCGGTACTCCCGCGGCGCGTGCTCCGCGACCTTGGCGATCAGCGCGATGCTCCGGTCGATGCGGGCCAGGACCTTCTCGGCGTCGCGGCTGCGCGGCCCCGAGTGGTGGGCCACCTCGTCGTAGCCGACCAGGTCGGCGTAGACCGCCGTACGCCCCGCCAGCATGTCCCCGATCACCGCCGCGACGACGACATCCCGCTCGACGACGGTCGCGAACGCGCGGATGAAGGGGTAGAGGCCGCCCCGCCTGATGCGCGGCTCGTCGCGCCGCAGCCACGCGCGCGTGGACTGGCCGATCTCGCGGCAGACTTCGGCGGCGTACGAGACGGCCGTACGGGTCGCGTTCGCGGGGTCGGAGAAGTACGCGTAGTAGCCCGCGCGGGAGCGGTTCCGGCTGCCGCGCCTGGCCGACATCGACAGCACGAGCGCCAGCTGCTCGGCCCCGCCGCTGAAGAGATTCCCGCGGCTCGCCCCGTCGACCGTGAGCAGCCCGCCGTTGCCGGTACGCGCGATGGCGCGGCGCTGGAGCTCGGCGACGGTCGTGGGGCGGCTGCACACCATGACCTCGCCGGTCTCCTTCTCGTACCAGCGGAAGGCGGGCACGTCGAAGTTCGAGCCGTGGAGGATGGCCAGCTGGCTGGCGCCGGTCTGGCTGGACCAGTCGGTGTGCCAGGGCGTGAGCCGGTGGCTGCCGCCCGCGTACCATCCGGCCACGGTCTCCATGAGCGGCGGTCGCCCGCGCACCGCGTCGGCCAGGACGTCGTACCCGACCCCGTCCAGCTGCAGGAACACCGTCCCGGGCGCCTTCGACTGCCCCGGGCTGTCGTCGCGCCGCCGTCTGCGCCGGTCGGCGAGCCGGTAGAGCCGCCGCCGGTACGCACCGTCGTCGCGCACCGCCAGCGCCGTGCTCGTCGCCGAGGCGACGGCCGACATGACCGCCGCGACGACCACCGCCGTCTCGGGCGCGACCTCGCCCCGCTGGTCAGGTACCAGCCGCAGCGCGATCAGCAGCACCGAGCCGTTGAGGAAGAACACCAGCAGCCCGAGGACGAACGCGGGCACCAGCAGCAGCGCCCGTACGAGCGCGGGCCAGACCAGCGCGCTGAGCAGGCCGAAGGCCCCGGCCCCGAGGGCGGCGGTCACACCGATACGGGTAGCGCTGTCGCCGTCGGCGGACTGCAGCCGGAAGTCGGGCAGGACGCCGGCGAGCACGAGCATCGTCAGGGTGCTCGCTCCCCAGACGACCAGCACCCGCAGCACCGCGCCGCCCACCGCACGCCACGTGCCTTCGACCACGGCGCTCCCACCTCATCGGCCCGCCCGCGCGGCAGCGCGGGCCCGCTCTCCAGCGTGGCACAGCGCCGGTCAGGCGTAGGTCAGGCGTAGGTCAGGCGTACGTCAGCCGTGGTAGAGCGCATCGACCTCGGCCGCGTACGCCTTCTCGATGACTTTGCGCTTCAGCTTCAGGGAGGGCGTCAGCATCCCGTGTTCCTCGGAGAACTGCCCCGCAAGAATCCGGAAGGTACGGATCGACTCGGCCTGCGACACCAAGGTGTTCGCGGCGACGACGGCCCGTCGTATCTCGGTCTCCAGGTCCGGGTCCCGCACCAGTTCCGTGGGCGTCAGCTTCGGCTTGCCGTGCATCGTCAGCCAGTGGTCCACGGAGTCCGGGTCGAGGGTGACCAGCGCCGCGACGTACGGCCGGTCGTTGCCGACGACGATGCACTGGCCGACCAGCGGGTGCGCCCGCACCCGTTCCTCCAGTGGGATCGGCGAAACGCTTTTGCCGCCCGAGGTCACCAGGATCTCCTTCTTGCGCCCGGTGATGGAGAGATAGCCGTCCTCGTCGAGCGAGCCGAGGTCGCCGGTCGCCAGCCAGCCGTCCCGCAGGGTGGCCTCGGTCGCCTTGGGGTTGTTGAGGTAGCCGTCGAAGACCTGCCCGCCGTACAGCCACACCTCGCCGTCGTCCGCGATGTACACCGTGGTCCCGGGGATGGGCTTGCCCACCGTGCCGTAGCGGGTCCGCCGGGGCGGATTGGCGGTGGCGGCAGCGGTCGACTCGGTGAGCCCGTAGCCCTCGTAAACGGTGATGCCCGCGCCGTAGAAGAACAGTCCGAGCCGTCGGTCCATCGCCGAGCCGCCCGACATCGCGGTCCTGATCCTGCCGCCCATCGCCTCGCGCAGCTTGCTGTACACGAGCTTCTCGAACAGCTGGTGCTGCACGCGCAGGGCCGCACTCGGGCCGTTCCCGGTACCGTGGTTGCGGTGCTCCACCGCCTCCGCGTACTTCACCGCGACGTCGACGGCCTTGTCGAAGGGACCGAGCTTTCCCTCCGCCTCGGCTTTGCGCCGCGCCGCGTTGAAGATCTTCTCGAAGACGTAGGGCACGGCGAGGATGAAGGTCGGCTTGAAGGCGGCCATGTCCGGCACCAGCTCGGCCGCGCTGAGATTCGGCTGGTGACCGAGCTTCACCTTGCCGCGGATCGCCGTGATCTGCACCATGCGGCCGAAGACGTGCGCGAGCGGCAGGAAGAGCAGGGTGGACGCCTGGTCGCCGGGCTTGGAGTGGAACACCGGCTCCCAGCCGCCGACGAGGGTGTCGACTTCGAACATGAAGTTCGCGTGGGTGATCACGCAGCCCTTGGGGCGGCCGGTGGTGCCGGAGGTGTAGATGATGGTGGCGGGGGAGTCCGGCGTGACGGCCAGCCGGTGCCGGTGCACCACGTCGTCATCGATGTGGGCACCCGCGGCGACGAGTTCGCTCACGGCGTCGCTGTCCAGCTGCCAGAGCCGGTTGAGCTGCGGCAGCCGGTCGATGACCGAGCCGATCGTCATGGCGTGGTCCTCGTGCTCCACGATGACGGAGGAGACGCCGGCGTCGTAGAGCATCCAGAACGCCTGCTCGGCGGAGGAAGTCGGGTAGACCGGTACGGACTGGGCTCCGATCGACCACAGCGCGAAGTCGAAGAGGGTCCACTCGTAGCGCGTGCGGCACATGATGGCGACCCGGTCGTTGAACCGGACGCCCTGGGCGAGCAGTCCCTTGGCGATGGCCAGTACCTCATCGCGGAACTGCGCGGCGGTGACATCCTGCCACTCGTCGTCGACCTTCCGGCCGAGAGCCACCCGGTCGGGGTCCTCGGCGGCATGGTCGAACACGGCGTCGGCAAGCCCGCCGACGTAGGCGGCGTCCACCTCGGCGGGGACGGTGATCTCGCGCAATGACCTGCTCCTCATGTGCATCGCACAGCGCGGCGACCGTACCCGATAGCGCTCCGGGAGGGGAGGCCCTCGGCGGACCCGGGTGTCGCGCCGAACGGGCTGGTCAGACGTCGATGTGCGGCCCATGCAGGCAAATTGGTCCGCTGGGGCTGACTCTGGAGTAAGAACGGTGGCCTGAAATCTCCACCGAATCCGCGCCCTGTGGTCACGGGCGCATTACAGTACCCAGCGACTTCCGTTTTCTCCATCGCCATGACGGGACTGTTGCGTACGGGCCGACGGACCGGTGGAGACGGTCGCCGCCCTCGGGAAGGCTGCGGCCAGTGCATCGGCCGCCTCCCGGGCGGCAGGCCTCCGGCCGGCCGACTGCAGCAGGAGATGCCCGGCGGGCGGGTAGACGATCAGCGGCACGGGCCGGTCCGGCTCGATGCGCGGCAGCTCGGCGCCGATCCACACCAGCTTGTCCCGCCTTGTCCCGCCACACCAGGCGGCCGTGCGTCTGGCTCGGGGCGGCGCTTGGCCAGTACGAGGTCCAGGCGCCCGGCGGCCGGCTTGAAGAGCCTGGCGACCGGGCTGCCGATGGCGACGGGTGCTGTTCGGGGCCCAGGCGGGCCTGGCCGTGCTGCCGCTGATGCTCCTCCACCTGATGCACCTGATGGTCGGTGCGGGCATCGCCAGGCGCTACGCGAGGATGCCTGCCGTCGGCCCCGGCCCGGATCCGCTGCCCGCCGTGGCGGCGGGCAGGAACTCGCCCGCCGCGACGGCGATGGCCAGGAGGGGCTAACTGGTGCGGTCGAACGGCAGCCACAGGACCGTGGAGCCGTAGATCGGGGCGTTGGACTCGCGGACGCGCGCGAGTTCGGCGTCGGACAGCGCCCGGCTGTAGACCCTCACCTCGTCGAGCGATCCGGTCAACCAGCCGCGGCTGTCGGCCTTCTGGCCCACGTGGACGCCGAACGTCGAGCTGCGGCTCACCGTGCCCGGCGCGTCCGGCGCGACCGTGTCAACTCCGTCGACGGTGAGGTGGAGCTGCCCGTCGGTGCGGCGCAGCGCCAGGTGGTGCCACTGGCCGTCGTTGTACGGCTGGGTGGTCCTGACCGCGGCCGTCGCGGCCGGTGCCGCGCCGTTCACCGTGGTCATCAGGGCCGTGACCCTGCCCCGGTCGGGCTCGCCGCGCACCCAGACCTGCGGGTTCCTGGTGCCGACGCCGCCCATCCACAGGAACGGCTGGTCGCCGTCAGTCGCGCTGTAGCGGAACCACAGGCTCGCGGTGAAGTCCCGGGTGCCGAGCGGCAGCGAGCGTCGGAACGGAAGCCGCACCGCGTCGTCGGTGCCGTCGAAGGACAGCGCACGGCCGAACCGTCCGTCCACCGTGGACGCCCCGCCGAGCACCGCCGCACCCCGGGCGAACGGTGCCAGATCCGGCGTCGTCGGATCCGGGCCGCGCCGGGGGCCGAGCCAGTCCTCGGTGAAGCGCGCGAAGCGGATCTCGTCCCGCGCGTCGACCGCCCCGCCCTCGTACAGCAGGCCGACCTCCTTCCCCGAGATGGCGACCATGTCGGAGTAGCCCGACCAGTCGGTGGTCACGGTCGCTCCGCGGTCCACGCTCTCCCAGGTCCTGCCCTCGTCGTACGAGGAGCGGATGCTCATCGTGCGGCGCCGGTCGGGGTCGGCGGGGGCGGAGAACAGCAGCCGGCCGGGCTTGGTGCGGGAGCCGCCGGGCAGCCGCAGGACCGAGCCCTGCACCATGGGCGTGTAGAGGTCGGGGATCGCGCGGAACGGATGCTCGAAGCTCTCCCCGCCGTCCCGGCTCACCGCGTACGTGCGGTGGCCCAGGTCGGTGCCGTCCTGCTCGCGCCCGTTGACGTAGATCGTGCCGTCGTGCCGCTCCACCAGGGTCATCTCGGACGGCTTCTGGCGGAACAGCCCGTCAGGCGCTATGGCCCAGCTGTCCACCGCGCCGATGCGCCAGTTGCGGCCGCCGTCGTCGCTGTGCACCAGGGCGGCGTGGTTGGCGGTTATCCGCGTCCCGTCGTGGGTCTCGGTGTTGACTCCGAACACCAGCCGCCCGGCGTGCGGGCCGTGCGCCAGCTGGATGCCGTGCACGGGACCGGTGGCGTACCAGGAGTTCCAGTCCGGACGGCGGATGGAGCCGGTCAGGTCCTGCGGCTCGGACCAGCTCGCCCCTTCGTCGTCGCTGTACTGCAGATGCGGGGTCCTGTCGCACGGCACGTCGCACGGCAGGGAGTCGTCGCGGCCCTTGTTGTACGTGCTGGCGAGCACGATCCGGCCGGTCCGCCGGTCCACGATCGGCGCCGGGTTCCCGTGCGTGTCGCCGCGGCCCTCGTCGATCACCTGGAGCGGACCCCAGGTGCGCCCGCCGTCGGTGGACCGCTTGAGGACCAGGTCGATGTCCCCGGCGTCGCCGCAGTTGTCCACCCGGCCCTCGGCGAAGGCGAGCAGCGTGCCGCGGGTGGACTTCACTATCGCCGGGATCCGGAAGCAGGCGTACCCGGGATCCTGCGAGGCCTTGAAGAGCACCTGCTGCTCGATGCCGGTACGGGCCGCGGCCGGGGACTCCTCCGCGGCTGCGGCCCGTACGGTGACGGCCGGTGAGATGAGGGCCGCGACGGCGAGTAAGGCCATTACGCGGAGAAGAGGGCGTCTGGCGGCTGTGCGTGCGGGGAGAACTGACGGCATGACACGTCCCTTCAGCCGATAGTCCGGACATCCCACGTCCCATGTCCGGAGCGTCGAAGGTACGTGCCTGGTAATCCTTCCCACAAGCGCCGTGCGCGACTCGGCTCGTCCGGAGTACGGCCCTTCCCCGGAATGGCCCGCGACTCACCGTCAGGTCCCGCGGCAGCCCCGCGAGAGTGCGCCGGGTCGCGGTCGGAGCGGCGGCGCCGGATCATGTGTACCCGAGTGGTCCCACTGCCCCAATTCATTGACGCCCAGAGGAAGTTGACGCTTATGGACACTGCTGGCCGCAGAACCGGACCGGCCTGCCCCCTCGGCTACGACCAGCACGCCGACAACGCCCGGCTGCGGGAGGCCGGAGCCGCGGCCCCGGTGGAGCTTCCCGGCGACGTCCCCGCCTGGGCGATAACCCGCCACGACGCGCTCCAAGCGGCCCTCGCCGACCCGCGGTTCGCCAAGTCCCACGAGCACTGGGCCGCGCTCGCCGAAGGCAGGGTGCCGCCCGGCTGGCCGCTGATGACCTTCATCGTCAACAAGGGCATGACCACGGCCGACGGCGAGGAGCACCGGCGGCTGCGCACCCTGGTCACCCAGGCGTTCACGCCGCGCCGCGTCGCCGCCCTGCGCCCCCGGATCGAGGCGCTCACCGACGAGCTCCTCGACGGCCTCGCCTCCGCCGCGCCGGGCCCCGTCGACCTGCGCGCCCGCTATGCGTACCCGCTGCCGATGAGCGTCATCTCCGAGCTCCTCGGCGTCCCGGAGGACCGCCGCGACCAACTCCACCGGCTGTGCGAGATCCTCGTCAGCAGTGACACCGCCCCGGCAGACGCGATCGCCAACGTCCGCGCCCTGCACGCCGTACTCGGCGAGATCATCGAGGGCAAGCGGCGGGCCCCCGCCGACGACCTCACCTCCGCGCTCATCGCCGCCCGCGAGGAGGGGGACCGGCTCGGCGAGGAGGAGCTCGTCGGGACGCTGCTGCTGATGTTCCTCGCCGGGCACGCGACCACGACGAACCTCATCTGCAACGCCGTACGGGCGCTGCTCACCCATCCCGGGCAGCTCGCGCTCGTGACGTCGGGGGAGCGGTCCTGGGGCGACGTCGTCGAGGAGACGCTGCGGTTCGACAGCCCGGTCGGGCAGTTCCCGATGCGCTACGCCACCGAGGATGTGGAGGTGGAGGGCAGGGTCATCCGCAAGGGCGAGGCGGTCCTCGCCTCGTACGCCGCGGCCGGGCGCGACCCGCACAAGTACGGCGAGGACGCCGGGAGCTTCGACATCACCCGCGGGCCGGCCCGGCACCTGTCGTTCGGGTACGGGGCGCACTTCTGCTTAGGGGCGGGGCTGGCCCGGACGGAGGGCGAGACGGCGCTGAGCCGCCTCTTCGAGCGGTTCCCGGATCTCGCGCTCGCCGCGAGGCCCGGCGACCTCGAGCCCCTCCCGTCGATCGTCTCGAACGGCATCCGTGCCTTGCCGGTGACGCTCGCCTAGCGTTGTGGGCATTCGTTCCGCGGGGCGGAACGAATGCCCACAGCTCGTGGGAACGCCGGCCCACAACCCGGCGAGGACCGGCCCGCGCCTCAGCGTCCCGCAGCCGCGGCCCGCAGGGCGACGCGCTCCTCACCCGCGTACACGTTCATGGACCTGCCGCGCAGGAACCCGACCAGCGTCAGCCCGCTCTCGACCGCCAGGTCCACCGCGAGCGACGAGGGCGCCGAGACCGCCGCGAGCACCGGGATGCCCGCCATGATCGCCTTCTGGGCCAGCTCGAACGACGCGCGGCCCGAGACCAGCAGGATCGTCCGCGACAGCGGCAGCGACCCGGACTGCAGCGCCCGGCCGATCAGCTTGTCGACGGCGTTGTGGCGGCCGACGTCCTCCCGCAGGTCCAGCAGCTCGCCCCCCGCGGAGAACAGCCCCGCCGCGTGCAGCCCCCCGGTCCGGTCGAAGACCCGCTGAGCGGCCCGCAGCCGGTCGGGGAGTGCGGACAGGAGGGCGGGCTCGACCCGGACCGAGGGAGTGTCGGTGATCGGCCAGCGGGCCGTGGTCCGTACGGCGTCCAGGCTGGCCTTGCCGCACAGCCCGCACGACGAGGTGGTGTAGACGTTCCGCTCGAGGGTGATGCCGGGGACGGGCACACCGGGCGCGAGCTGCACGTCCACCACGTTGTACGTGTTCGAGCCGTCGGCCGTAGCCCCCGCGCAGTAGACGATGTTCGCCAGCTCGTCCGCCGTGCCGAGAACGCCCTCGCTCACCAGGAACCCGGCGGCGAGCGCGAAGTCGTCGCCCGGCGTGCGCATGGTGATCGCCAGCGGCTTGCCGTTGAGCCGGATCTCCAGTGGCTCCTCGGCGACGAGCGTGTCGGGGCGCGTGCTGACCGCCTCGTCCCGGATGCGTACGACGCGGCGTCGCTCGGTGCCCCGTCCCATGATCAGCCTCACTCGGTTCAATCGACGCTGCGTATGTGCTGGTAGCCGAAGCGGCCCTAGGTGAAGAGGTTGCCGTGGGTCACCGGGTTGCCGTGCGGTGAGGTGACCTTCACGACCTCATTGTCCTGCACGTGCAGGGTCAGGCCTGACATCGGCGCCGATCGCACGGTGCCGGCAACTCCGACTCTCACATGTGACCTGCTCCGCAGTTCCGGGCGATACCGGCAGGCCGTTGCCGTGCCGTACAGTGCTCGCCTCGGCGGGGCCGGGGGAGCGGGGTGAGGGTCGGACCACGCGAGTCTCGGCCGCCGGCGAGCCCGGCATCACCATCCTTGGAGCACCGCATGACCGTCCGTAGACGCAGACAGAGATTCGCGGCGGGCATCGCCGTATGCATAGCCGCCGCCCTCTTCGCCGCCGGGTGCGGCGGCACGGACACCGAGGCGGATGACGAGGTGTGGGTGGTGCCCAACCCCACCTTCGAGCCCGGCAGCAGCATGGAGAAGCTCCACTCCGCGGGCAGGATCAGGATCGGCGTGGGGTTCGACCAGCCCGGGATCGGCCTGAAGAAGTCCGGTTCCGAAGAGCCGGTGGGCTTCGACATCGAGATGGCGAAGATCATCGCCGGGAAGCTGGGCATCGCGCCCGAGAAGATCGAGTGGGTCGAGACGGTGCCGAAGGACCGCGAGGCGAACCTGCAGAACGGGACGGTCGACCTCGTCCTCGCCACTTACTCGATCACCCCCGAGCGCCGCAAGGTCATCGGCATGGCGGGCCCCTACTACGAGACCGGTCAGCAGCTGCTCGTACGGAAGAACGACACGAGCATCTCCGGCCCGCGGGACGTCAAGGGCAAGAAGGTCTGCTCGGTCGCGGGCACGACATCGATTCAGCGGGTCGAGGAGACGTACGGGGCCAAGCCGGTTTCCGACGACACCTACACCGCGTGCGTCGACCGGCTCCTCGACGAGTCGGTCGACGTGGTCACCACGGACGGCGCGCTCCTGCTGGGCTACGCCGCAGAGAAGCCCGAAGAACTGAAGGTCGTCGGCGATCCGTTCAGCTCCGAGCGCTACGGCGTGGGGTACCGCAAGGGCGACACCCAGATGTGCGAGTTCCTCAACAGGGCCCTGAGCCGCTCCTACCGGGACGGGACGTGGGTCGACGCGCTGTCGAAGACGCTGTGGAAGACCACGGGTGCGGCGCCCTACCCGGACCTGGACCCCTGCCCGGCCGCGAGCTGACGCAGACCGCCGTCGGGTGGCTGCCGCGTGTCCGCCACTTCACATCCCTGAGATGACACGGAAGTTGGGGAGAAGTTGGCCTGTCCATGACCGATCCCTCTGCCAGACTGAGCCGCAGTCCCAGGCGGTCCGGTGCGGTTGAAAGGGGTCACGATGAGTTTCTGGCAACGTTGTCGGCATGGTGAGCGCGGTCGTTTCGGTCGGCGCGGGGTCACCATGGCGGTCGCGGCGGCGGTGGCCGTAGCCGTATGTGCCGCGCCCGCGCTGGGGGCGGACACCTGGACGGAGGCCGGGTCGGACCGCGCGGATCCGTTGACGGAGAGTCAGGGGCTGACCTCGGTCGAGGTCCCCGCGGACAGCCCCAACCGCTACACCGGCATCGGCACCATCCCCGGCGACGTCAGCAGCCGTGGCTGGAACCATGTCGGTGACCCGGACGCCTCCTACGACGGCCACTACATCGAGCCGTACCAGCGGGACGACGGCGGCGCCAAGATGTTCCGCGTGCAGGCGCCGGACGGCAGCTGGTCCGAGTACACCCACGAGCTGGTGTCCGGGGAGGCCCTGAACAACTCGTTCGTCACGATCTCGCCCGACGGGCAGTGGATGGTCTCCGGGGAGTGGGGTACGACCACCCGGCTGCTGGTCTTCCCCACCCCCGGCATCAACCCCGCGACCTCCCCCTCGGCGGACCTGCCCTACGGCTTCGCCATCAACCTCGACCACGCCGTACGCGATGTGCAGGGCTGCGACTTCTCCGGCCCGGCCACGCTGCTGTGCTCCTCCGACGACCCGGAGGGGTCGCTCTTCGGCATCACCAAGCCCCTGCTCCAGGTGGACCTCTCGGCGGCCCCGTCCGGCTCGGATGTCACCGGCCACGTCACGGCGCTGCGCCAACTGCCCCTGCAGAGCAGCTGCTCCGGGAACTTCGAGGCCGAGGGCATCGACTTCGACCGCCGCACCGGGACTCTGCGGGTCATCGTGCTCTCGCCCGGCGTCTGCGTGGTCAGCGACAGCAAGACATGGCGTTTCACAAAGGGTTGAGCCTGAGCCCGCCCCTTCCTTTCGTTGCGCTGTGTGCAATCTCGATTGCGTGCCTTGTCATGTGCATTGGTTCAGGCCAATGTTTCACCCACGGTCGACAGGAACCGAACCGGAATCCGGAGGGTGCAGAGCATGGGCGCAAACGGAGGGATGGGCCGCCGCCGTTTCCTCGGCGTGGCCGCAACGGGCATGGCGGCAACGGGTATAGCCGCGGGGTCGGCGGCAGCCGGGAACGCTGTCGCGACCCCGCCGCTCCAGAACGGCCAGGGCCACGGCCACGGCGAAGGCCACGGCCGCCCCACTCGTACGAGGCCGTGCTATCTCGGTACGTACACCTCGGGCGGCGGTGGCGGCACCGGCATAGGGCTCGCCACCTATCAGCCGGAGACCGGACAGCTCACCTCGACCGGAGTGATCGGGGGAGTCGCGGACCCCTCCTTCCTCGCGCTCGCGCGAGGCGGGCAGGCCCTGTACGCGGTCAACGAACAGGATCAGGGTGCGGTGACCGCCATCGCGCTCGGCGGCGGCGCAGGCGGACCGGTCGTACTCGGCTCGGAGAGCACCGGAGGCGCCGCTCCCTGCCATCTGTCCGTGCACCCGGGCGGCCGCTACCTGCTGAGCGCGAACTACGGTTCCGGCAGCGTCGCCGTGCACCCGATACGCGAGGACGCGAGCCTGGGTGCGCGTACCGATCTCGTACAGCACACCGGCTCCGGTCCCGACCCCGATCGGCAGACCGGCCCGCATGCGCACCAGGTCATCACCGACCCGGACGGCGCGCACGTCCTGGCGGTGGACCTGGGCTCCGACAGGGTGCACAGCTACCGCCTCGACGAGCGCACGGGCCGACTGGCGCATGCGTCGGAGGCCGCCACGCGGCCGGGCGCCGGGCCGCGTCACCTCGCCTTCCACCCGTCGGGCCGATTCGTCTATCTGGCGAACGAGCTGGACAACACGATCGTGGTCTGCGGTTACGAGAGCGGCACCGGAAAGCTCAGCGTCGGCACGCCCCAGCCCACGGCGCCCAAGGATGCCCCGGCAGTCGAGCGCAACTACCCGTCCGAGGTGCTGGTGTCGGCGGACGGCCGGTTCGTCTTCCTGGCCAACCGCGGACTCAACGGCATCACGCGCTACGCCGTGGGCGACGCCGGGGCGACGCTCACGCTGCTGGACGCGGTGCCGGTGCGCGGCGACTTCCCTCGGCACACCGCCTTCTCTCACGACGGAAAGCTGCTCTTCGCCGCGAACCAGAAGTCCGGCTCCGTGACCACCTTCACGGTGGACAGGTCCACGGGCGAACTGGCCGCCACCGGAAGTCCGTTCGCGGCACCGGCCCCGGTGTGCGTACTGCCCGGCTAGAGGACGTCCGACAGCGACCTGCCGCTCGGCGACCGGCCGGCAGGTGCACACGTGCACGACCGTGCGTGCCGGACACGCCGTACTTCGGGATGGCATTCATCCGGTCGGCGAACGGGTCGCCGGCTCGCTCGGGGCCACGCCGCGGCCATCGTCCGCCACGTGCGGCGCCCGAAGAGCTCTTCCCAGCTGCGGACGATATACGGGTCAGGGGCGCGGTTCGCGCCACATGGGCCACATATGCGGGCCGCCCGGGAGGTCGACCGTCTTGCCGGTGGAGACGAAGCCGAGGCGCTCGTAGAGAGCCTTGCTGCGCTTGTTGCTCGCCTCCAGGTAGGCGGGGGTTTCCTCGCGGTCGCAGCGCCGCAGGACCTGGGCCAGCAGTGCGCTGCCGAGGCCCTGGCCGTGGCGGGAAGGGGTGACGGCGATGAGGGGCAGGTAGTAGTGGGCGCTGTGCTGGGGGTGGGCCTCGGAGGTGAGGCGGCCGACGATGCCGGGGCGCTCGTTGCCGGGGTCGGCCTCCGCCAGCAGGGCGCCGATGTCGTCGCCCTCGTCCTCGTCGCCCTCCCCGTTCCCCGCCGGTACGGGCAGCCACAGCGCTGTCGCCGAGAGGTCGTCGGTGACGTCGACCCACCCCCCGCTCAGGGCCGCGTCCAGGAAGACGCCGAAGAAGCGGGGTTGGACGGCCCGTCGGTGCGCCTCGTCGGGGAACACCCAGCCGCTGACCGGGTCGTCCATGAACGCCTCTCCCAGCAGCCTGCTGATCGCGTCCCGCTCCTCCTGGCGGGCGCGGCGAATCCGCGCGCCCGGCTCGTTCTCCAACTGACTCACCGACGACTCCCTGCTCCACGAATGCCTGGGATCGGTATATCAGTTGGGCCGGTCCGCCCTCCCGCGAGGATGCATAGCCGGCGGAACCCCGGCTGACGGCAGCGCCGTTCGGGGCCCGGCCGCTCACCGCCGAGCTTCGTCCTGACGCGGTCTGACCCGAAGCCGCTGTGCAGGAGCTGCTGATCGTGCTCACCGGAGAGGCGGCGACGCGGGGGAGCGCGCCGCCGCGTACGCCGCCGAGCACGTCAGCAAGCCGGTCATCGGCTGCGTCGCGGGCTTCACCGCACCCGAGGGCAGGACGACGGGCCACGCCGGGGCCATCGTGCCGGGCTCGTCCGGCACGGCGCAGGCGAAGAAGGAGGCCAGGCCCTGGAGGCCGCAGGCATCAGGATCGGGGCACGCCGTCCGAGGCCACCGGTCTCGTCCTGGACCGGATCGCGGCTCCAGGTGACCTGACTCATAGTTGACACGGAGTCCGTATCCGGATCCGCCCTCACTCACTACCGTCCAGTAAAGAGAGGTCGGGCACTTCGCTCGGGGTACCCGGCCGAAAAGCCACATCCCCGCCCCGCCCGTGCAACGAGAGCGGAGACACCCGATGGCATCCACCCTCACCCTCAAGCCCGGAACCGCCTGGTCCGACGCGTGGCAGCGCTGTCTGGCCGTCGCCCCCGAGGCCTTCCGGCACGACCGCGTCCTCAACCTCTGGGCCGGGAGCTGGCAGGCCGACGGCCGCCCGCTGCCCGCCGCCAGTCCCGTCGACGGCAGCCCCATCGCCGGACCGCCCCGGCTCGACTCCACCACCGCCCAGCAGGCCGTACGCGCCTCCCTCGACCAGCACCGCGGCTGGCGGCACGTACCGCTGCCCGAGCGCAGGGCCCGCGTCGCCGCCGCTCTCGACGCGCTCACCGAGCACCGCGAGCTGCTCGCCCTGCTGCTCGTCTGGGAGATCGGCAAGCCGTGGCGGCTGGCCCAGGCGGATGTGGATCGCGCCATCGACGGGGTGCGCTGGTACGTCGACGGCATCGAGCCCATGCTCGGCGACCGCGTCCCGCTCGACGGACCGGTCAGCAACATCGCCAGCTGGAACTACCCGATGAGCGTGCTCGTCCACGCCATGCTCGTCCAGGCGCTGGCCGGGGACGCCGTCATCGCCAAGGCCCCCACCGACGGCGGCCTGGCCTGCCTCACCCTCGCGTGCGCCCTGATCCACCGCGAGGGTGTCCCGGTCACGCTGGTCAGCGGCAGCGGCAGCGAGCTGTCCGAGGCCCTGGTCCGCTCACCGGAGATCGGCTGCGTCTCCTTCGTCGGCGGCCGCGACACCGGCGGCCGGGTCGCCACCGCCGTCGCCGACCTCGGCAAGCGCCACATCCTCGAGCAGGAGGGCCTCAACTGCTGGGGGATCTGGGAGTACAGCGACTGGGACGCCCTCTCGGCCGTGATCCCCAAGCTCTTCGACTACGGCAAGCAGCGCTGCACCGCCTACCCGCGCTTCGTCGTCCAGCGCTCGCTCTTCGACTCCTTCCTCGCCGCCTACCTCCCGGCGGTGAAGTCCGTACGCCTGGGCCACCCGCTCGCGGTCGCATCCCCCGACGACCCGCTGCCCGAGCTCGACTTCGGCCCGCTGATCAACGCGGCGAAGGCCAAGGAGCTGGGCGACCAGGTGGCCGAGGCCATCGACCGGGGCGCCGTACCCCTGCACCGCGGGAGCCTGGACGACAGCCGCTTCCTGTCCGGGCAGGACACCTCCGCGTACCTCCCGCCCGTGACGCTGCTGGGCCCCCCGCCCAGCTCGCCGCTGCACCACGCCGAGCCCTTCGGCCCCGTCGACACCATCGTGCTGGTGGACACCGAGGCCGAGCTGCTGGCCGCGATGAACGCCAGCAACGGCGCGCTGGTCGCGACGCTGTCCTGCGACAACGAGGAGACCGCGCGGCGGCTCGCCTCCGAGGTGCGGGCCTTCAAGGTCGGCCTGGGCAAGCCGCGCTCGCGCGGCGACCGGGAGGAGCTGTTCGGCGGCTTCGGCGCGTCCTGGCGCGGCGCGTTCGTGGGCGGCGAGCTGCTCGTACGGGCGGTGACCCAGGGCCCGGCGGGCGAGCGGCTGCCGGGGAACTTCCCCGACTACCACCTGATGCCGACGGCGGCGTAGGCAGCGGAGGTACGGGGCCGGGCCCAGCGCGCGCCCGGCCCCGCAGCCCGGCCGCTCGGCCACTGGCCCGTCCCGTCCGGCCCGGGCCGGGCGACGGTCCCGGCCCGGCCTCAGCTGATGCCCTGCCGGGGAGTCGGGAGAGCTGGAGAACTGCCGCTCGGGGCCCCGTCCCCGTCCCGGTGGAGCACCTCGGCAGCGACAGCACCAGCAGCGAGCAGCCCCCGGCACCGGCGCGAACCAGGACGAGTCGCGCAGCCGCTCGCGCAGCCGCTCGCGCAGCCGCTCGCGCAGCGGCGACAGCGGCCTGGGCCTCCGGCGGCTGTGCCTCCTGCCGATCGCCGATCCGCTCGGCACAGGTTGTGTCACGCCGCTCACTCCAAGTGCAACAGCACCCGTGGATACGCAGGTGAAAGCCACGTCGAACCCCTGGTATCGTGGTGGACGTCGCCGCGGGAGACCGCGGTTCACCTCGTCCGGGTGGCGGAATGGCAGACGCGCTAGCTTGAGGTGCTAGTGCCCGTAAAGGGCGTGGGGGTTCAAGTCCCCCCTCGGACACTTACTTCTTAAATGTGTGTTCAAGTGACGCGGATTGTGGCTAACGGTCGCAGTCCGCGTCTTTGTGTCTGTGCTCGCGCCTCGCCCCAGAGCAAGCCCGGCGACGGAGACGGCGAGTCCCTCCGCCTCGATGCCGACCTGCTCCACGCCCCCGAGTCGGTGCAGTTCACGAGTCCCGCCGTCGAGGCCAACCGGTGACCCGCCCTCGGGCACCCAACAGCCGCCTTACGAGGTCGCGGCGGCCATATTCGAGCCGCGGACCAGCCGGGCCTTGTGCGGGGTGCGCCAGGAGTGGCCGAGGTAGTCGACCAGTGGGAAGTCGTCCTCCGTACGCCACTCGGCCAGGCCGTCGGAGCTGCGCCCGGCCACCACCGAAGCCGCGCCGAGGGAGAGTTGCTATGCCGGGCAGCGTCTCGGCGCGGACGGGCGAACCGGCGAGGACGAGGAACTTCAGGCTCCCGTCGGCGCGCAGCACCGGCGATTGCGACTCGATCACGCCGTCTCCTACGAGGCTCTTGGGGAAGCTCGTCCCCCCTCGACGGGCGGCGGCTCCATGCCCCGGAAGTCGTCAGAGATCGTCGGGGAGCAGCCGGAAGGCGGCCTGGCCCGTGAGCGGCCGCATCATGCGGAAGTGGCTGTCCGTGGTGAACACGTCCGCCGTCTGGAAGGCTGACGCCAGGGCCACATTCATCGCGTCAACGAGTCCCACCCCTGCTCCGCCGTCCGCGTCCGCGTACCCGCGCATCACCGCCATGGCGCTCCGGAGGTGGGGCGCGGTATCCGGGATCTCGAACCGGCGGGTCTCCGCCTGCTGGGCAATGAAGTCGAGCGCGTTCATGGACGCCGTAGGGCCGATCCTTGAGGTCAACAAGTAGTCCAGCTCGGTGAGCACCATGGGCGACACCACGAGGTGGCCCATGCGCGCGAGTGCTTCCCGGTGGGCCGCGTGGCGGGGGTCCTTCGCCGTGAACAGTCGGTACAGGGCGTTGGTGTCGGCGATCGCGACCGGGATGTCAGGCATCTGTCCCCTCAGCCGCATCGGCTCCGCCCATGCCCCGCAGAGTCGCCTCGATCTCGTCGTCGTCAAGTACGGGACCGCCCAGATCCGGAAGGTTCAGGTCCCCCATGGGGTCGGTCCGGAACGGGTACGCAGGCCGGCCCGTCAGCGCACCCCGGGGCACGATGTCTCCTATGGGCACCCCGTCCTTGGTGATGGTGACCGTCTCCCCGGCGGCCACACGGGCCAGGACGCGCGATGTCTGCTGGTTGAGTTCCCTCAGCGGGACCTCCGCGTTGTCACTCATGCGCCCAGCGTACTACTCGTTCTACATGGCTGCACGGTCACCGTGGAGTCCCCGGCGGACGGCGGCCTCGTCCTGCGCCCTGGAAGGCGAGGGTAATGAGGAACTCGCCGCCTGGCCGCCCGACCCGATGCCGCGTTCAGTCGGGGCCGTAGCCCAGCTTCGGCCACAAGGTCTTGCTCGCGGGCGGGTACGGCTCCGTGCCTCAGAGGTCGGCGAGCGCGACGACCAGGAGTAGGCCAGATCCCGACTCGCCGTCCGGCTGGGAGGTCGGCCGGATTGGGCGGGGAGTATCTCGCCGCACGTGACGGTGGCCGCGATGCGGAGCGTGCCCGTCGGGGCATAGAGCGCGGGGGTGAGCCGGCAGGCGCGGCCTTGCACACGTCCGTGCGTGGCCGGGGTTGGCGGCTGGCTCAGCGACGATCTGCTGGAGGGGCCGCGTATGACAACCGACAACGCCGAGGTCACGGGAAACGTCGACTGGGAGCGGGAGCCGGATCCCTCGGGCAGTCTGCGGACCTTCGGGGCCGTCGTCCAGGCCCTGCGCCCCGGAGCCTGCGAGGGCGGCGATGCGGGGCCGCGCCGGTCGTCGCCCACCGGGACCGCTCGGTGCCTCGCCAAGGGATGTGGAAAACGGCTGCTCTCCTCCTCACGGGGCGGTACGGCACGGGTGACGACCGCCGGATATGACCGTGTGCGTGGATGGGAGTCCGTCACCGATCGCCGCCTGACCGGCCCGCCCCGAACCACAGCACCTCGGTGCACGCCGCGGCCGATGTCGAACAGTGGGCGGTCAGGTACACCTCGTGCACGCCCCGGGTCGCGGGGATCGGGGTGGACACCTCGCCGACGGAGCCGTCGGCGGGCGCGGCGAGCACTGCGAGCGGGCGTGCGGCGAGCGAGTCCAGCCGCACTTCCAGCACACCGCGCCCGCCGACCGGGGCCGAGATGCAGGCATTGAGCCGGGTGGCCGCGGCGCCGGTGAAGTCCACTCGGTCGTAGCGCAGCCAGGAGGAGGGGCCGAGTGCCCTGGCCTGTGGGTGCTCGCCACGGCCGGGCACGGTACGGGCCTGCACCGCGTAGGTGTCGGCGGGCACGGGCGGGTTGTCCTGAGCGGCCGGCTCTCCCTTCGGCAGGCACACCAGGGCGGCCAGCACAGCGATGAACCCCACGGCACCGAGCCCAGTGGCCCGCAACGGCAGCGGCAGCGGGTGCCGTGGGCCGGAGGCTCCGGTTCCGCGCTCCCCGGGCCTGCGCCCCGGGCCGGTGGGCACCACTTCGGGAACTGATCCGTGACGGGATTCGGGAATCGGTCCGGGTCCGGTTTCGGGAATCGGTCCGGGGCCGGTTTCGGGTATCGGTCCGGGTCCGGGTCCGGTTTCGGGAATGGGCTCGGGGCCGGTCTCGGGAATCGGTTCCGGAAAGGATCCGGGGATGGAATACGGCGCCGGTTCGGGCAGAAGGCTCTCGATGTCCAGCCCGAGCAGCGCGCGTTCGAGGAACCGCGGTTCGCGTTCCGGCGGCGCGGTGGCTGCCTTGGTCACCTGATAGGTGTGCCCCGGCCACCAGCCCAGCAGCAGCGGCGGCAGCATCCGCCGCAGCCGGATGGACAGCTCCTCGGAGGAGCCGGCCCCGGTGCCGGCGTCGGCGACCGCGCGGTGCAGCATGTCCGTGGCCTGCCCCGTTCTCAGGGCGAGCTGCCTCGGGTCCAGCCCGGTGATTCTCGCCACCAGCCCGGGCTCGTCCCGCTCCACGACGGCGTGCCACAGCAGGCACCGCGCGCATTCCGGCAAGCCGGTGAACGAGGTGATGAGCGGCCGGTCGTCGTACAGCGGCCACTGGCAGCCATGGGCCACCCAACTGCGGAACCTCGGTGTGAAGGAGACCTCGCACGCCTGGCCCTGGACGGCCGCGGTGTGCATCTGGACGGCCGTGGTGCGCACCGCGTTCAGGAGCCGTAAGCGCAGACAGCCATGGTGGCGCCGGTCGAGCACCGCGACGGTTCCCTCCAGGGTCTCCCGCAGCACTTCGGCGTAGGCCCTGCAGGCGAGCTGGTGTGCGTCGGCGGGACGGCGGACGCAGTGGGCCGCGTAGCCGAACACCGCGGGATAGTGGCGGCGGTAGAGCGTCCCGAACGCGGCGGTCCACCCCTCGCGCACCAGGCTGAGCAGCTTGGCGTCGGAGCGGGATTCCGCGCGATCGTCGGAATGGGGACCGCGGCGTGGCCGCATGGCGAACCTCCTTGGGGGCGGAGGGGCGGGTGCACCGGAGGCCACGCACCCGTCCCCGGTGTCGCGGTGTCCGCGCGCCGTGCGGCGTACGACATTCGGCTGTACGAAATTTGCTGTACGAAATTCGGCGTACGAGATCGTCCGGCGGCGGGCGTACGGGAATGGCCGCGGCCGAGTTCCGGTGCAGGGCGCCCGGCCGGTGCCGGGTGGCGGGCCGGTGCAGGGTGCCCGGCCGGTGCAGGGTGCCCGGCCGGTGCCGGGGCGGGCCGGCCGGGTGTCAGGGCAGGTGGCGCGGGCGGTCGCGAGAAGCCGCGGGGTGCCGGAGGAGCAGGGCTCAGTCGGGCGTGCCGCAGCCGGTGAAGTCGTTGTCGCCGCCGTTGGAGTGGGCTCTCGGCTGCGCGCCGTCGAGGCCGCGGCCGCAGCTCACGTCGTTGTTCTCGCCGTACACCGTGACCTCGCCGACCCGGTCGATGACGATGTCGTCGACGTCGCCGTACACCGAAACGCTGGGGCACTCGCCGCGGAGGCCCACCGTGGCACCGCTGGCCTCGATGACGACCTCTCTGCCCTGGCAGTCGATGGTGGCGCCATCCCACTCCTGGACACCTGCGCCGTATGTGGGCTGCGGCTTCGGGCTCGTGGGGGAACTGCTCGGCTTCCGGGGCTTGTCGGACGTCTCGGGCGCCTCGCGCACCTCGGTCGTGTGCTCGACCGGTCTGACGCGACTGGGGGTGTGCGAGGGCGTCGCCGTCGCGGTGAAGGTGGTCGGGCGCGCGGACTTGGTGGGCGCGTCGGAGGACCGCTCACGGCCCTCAATGGCGTCGGGGAGGTCCGGGGGCGCTGCCGTCGGGGCCGTCGGGCGCGGTGCCTTGTCGACCACGCCCACCTGGCAGGCGCTGACCGCCAGCGCCGCCAGGCCGACCCCGACAGCGGTGATGACAGATACGCGCATGGGCGCTCCCCGGGATGTCCTGAACTGCCGCGTCAAGAAACGCTCTTACGGTAGCGGGCGGGTGTGGCACGGGTTTGCCGAGCGTGTGCCGAGTTCGCGACATCCCGTCGTGCCCCCGGCCTGCCGGGAAGGTCCGGATGGACCGGCAGGCGCAGCCGTACCACCGTTCCCACCCCCGCGACGCTGTGCAGCTCGCAGCCGCCCTCATGCCGCTGCACGATGGTGCGCACCAGCGACAGTCCCAGCCCGCATCCGGGAAGGGCCCGCGCCGCGCGCCCGCGGACGAGTTCCTCCCACACCTGGGGGGCCTCGTCCGCCTCGATGCCCATGCCGGTGTCCGCGGCCTCCACGACGACATGCCCGCGCTCGTGGAAGCCGCGCAGCTCCACCGTCCCGTCCGGGCCGCTGTACTTGACCGCGTTGACCACCAGGTTGTGCACGGCCAGTGCCAGCAGGTCGGCGTCCCCGACGACCGGCGGGAGCGGCCAGGGGACCGTCGGGACCACCACCTTGATCTCGCGCCCGTTCATGCCCTCCACGTCCGCGGCCGCCTCCGCGGCCTCGGTCAGCAGCTCCCCGATGTCGACCGGCCTCCGGTCCAGCGGGCGGTCGGCGAGATCCGTGAGCTTGCGCAGGTCCCTCACCAGCCGTTCCAGCCGTACCGTCTGCGCCTCCACGCCCGTCACGGTGGCTCGGAGGGGCTCTGTCGCCGCGCTGGACGCCGCGATGTTCGCCAGGCCCGCCCGGATCGCCGTCAGCGGGTTCTTGAGTTCGTGGTCGAGCCGCTCCAGGAAACGGTGGTGCGCCGCCCGGCCGGCCGCCGCCTCCTGGAGCGCCCCCGTCCTGCGAGCCGCGACGATCCGGAGCCGGACCAGGACCGTGGCGGCGGCCAGCAGCACCAATGTCGTCCCGCAGCCCAGCGCCGCCGCGGCGGCCGAGCCGCTGATGTAGACCTCCGTGCCGGGAGCCGTCCGCCTCAGCCAAAGGGCCGCCCCCGCCGTCACCGCCACGCACAGCAGCGGCCCCTTCCACACGCGCAGCATCCGTAGCGCAGGCGATCGCACGGTCATGCCATCCGCTCCACCGGCACCGCGAAGCGGTAGCCCTGGCCCGGAACGGTCTCGATCCACCGCGCCGCCCTGCCCGGTTCGTCACCCAGGGCGCGGCGCAGCTCCGCTATCCGGTTGTCGACCGCCCGGGTGCCCGTCGCGCACTGCCATCCCCACAGCGCCTCCAGCAGCCGCTCCCTGGTCAGCAGTTCGTCGGGATGGGTCATCAGGTAGTCCAGCAGCAGAGCGGCCTTCGGGGTCAGCGTCAGTTCGCGCCCCGCGAGCCAGGTCCGCCGCGAGACCCGGTCGAGGCGCAGCGCACCCGCGCGCAGCTGCTGTGCGGCGACCAGCGGGGGGAGCCCGCGCCGCGCCCGGCGCAGTACCGCGCGGAGCCGGGCCACCAGCTCGTAGGGGTCGAACGGCTTGTTGAGGTAGTCGTCCGCGCCCTCCTCCAGGGCCATCGCGCGCTCGGTGGACTCGCCGACCCGGGTCAGCAGGACGACCGGGGTCCACCGTCCCTGCCGGCGCAGCTCCCGCAGTACGTCGCGCCCGCTCAGTCCCGGCATGACGACGTCGAGGACGATCAGGTCCGGGTCGTCCTCGACGAGCCGCCGTAACGACGCGGACCCGTCGTGCACCACACTCACCTGGAATCCTGCCCGCTGCAGCACCGGCCTGAGCTGCTCGGTGATGGCCTTCTCGTCATCGGCCAGCAGCACTGTGGCCGCATCCCCGGATTGCACGCAACTCCCCACACAGACCCGCGCCGCCGTTGGCGCCCGACACAACGTAGCCGACCGGCGCAGGGCGCGGCACGCGGTGGGGCGCGCCCCGCTCGGTGCGCGCCCCACCGTATGCCCCATCCTTGGAGTGCGGGCGGGCCGCTCGGCCCGTGCGGAGGGAGAGGAGGGGCGTTGCCGAGTCTGCCGAGTCTGCTCGCCGTCAGCGACCTGCACGTCGGACACAAGGAGAACCGGCCCATCGTCGAGGGGCTCCGGCCGACGACCGACGAGGACTGGCTGATCGTGGCCGGCGACGTGGGCGAGTTCGTCCGCGACATCGAATGGGCCCTGACCACGCTCAAGCAGCACTTCGCCGAGGTGATCTGGCTGCCCGGCAACCACGAGCTGTGGACCCCGCCGGACGACCCGGTGCAGCTGCGTGGCGAGGAGCGCTACCGCCATCTCGTCGCCCTGTGCCGCCGGTTGGGCGTGCTGACCCCCGAAGACCCGTATCCCGTCTGGGAGAGCGAAGGCGGCCCGGTCGCCGTCGTACCGATGTTCCTGCTCTACGACTACTCGTTTCTGCCCGAGGGCGCCGCCAACGCGCGCGAGGGGCTGCGCATGGCGTACGACGCCGGGGTGGTGGGCACGGACGAGATGCTGCTGCACCCCGATCCCCTGACGTCCCGTGAGGAGTGGTGCCGCGCCCGCGTCGCCGAGACGGAGCGGCGGCTCGCGGACCTCGACCCCGGCCTGCGCACCGTCCTGGCCAACCACTTCCCGCTGACCCGTGAGCCGACCCGCATCCTGCGCTACCCCGAGTTCGCCCTGTGGTGCGGCACGGAGCTCACCGCGGACTGGCATGTGAAGTACCGGGCCGCGGAAGTCGTCTACGGGCATCTGCACATCCCGCGCACGCTCTGGCAGGACGGCGTCCGGTTCACCGAGGTCTCGCTCGGCTACCCGCGCGAATGGCGCCGGCGCGCGACTGGTCCGTACGCCGCGCAGCCGATCCTCCGCCGCGCGGCGGGCCGGGTGCCGCGCTGAGGCGCTCGGGCGGCGGCCGCACTCGTCCCCCCGCCCCTCTCCCCGAGCAGCCGGGCCAGTCCGGGGCTACGTTGCCTGTATGGGCTGGAAAGATGCGGTCAACCGATCACTTCGCGGTCTCACCGGTTACGAGGTGCGCAAGGCGCCCGCCGCGCGGCTGCGGCGCCGCGCCAGGGGCAAGACCCCAGCGCCGTCGTCCGGCGGGCCGAGCGGGCCGAGCGGGCCGAGCGCGCTGAGACTCCCCGCCGACTACGACGACGAGGCGCGCGAGTGCATCCAGGCCGTGCGGCCGTACACGATGACCTCCCCCGAACGGCTGAACGCGCTCATCCTCGCCACCCGTCACGTCGCCAGGCACCAGATCCCGGGCGCGTTCGTCGAGTGCGGCGTGTGGCGCGGCGGCAGCATGCAGGCGGTCGCCCGTACGCTCGTGTCCGCCCGCGAGACCACCCGCGACCTCTATCTCTTCGACACCTTCGAGGGCATGCCCCCGCCCACGGACAAGGACCGGCGGGGCGACGGCGAATTCGCCGCGGACCTTCTGGCCCGCCAGTCGAAGGACCGCCCCATCTGGGCCGTCGCCACGCTGGACGACGTACGGCGGGGCTTCGAGGAGATCCCGTATCCCGGGGAGCGGATCCACTACGTGCAGGGCCTGGTCGAGGACACGGTCCCCGCCGCCGCGCCGGACGAGATCGCGGTCCTGCGCCTGGACACCGACTGGTACGAGTCGACCCGGCACGAGCTGGAGCACCTTTACCCCCGCCTGGTCAGCGGCGGCGTGCTGCTCATCGACGACTACGGCTACTGGCAGGGCTCCCGCCAGGCCGTGGACGAGTTCCTGGAGAAGACCGGAGCGGCCCTCCTCCTGCTCCGCATGGACGAGGGCCGCATCGCGGTGAAGCCGTAGCGGCGGCCGGCCGGGCTTGCCTACGCCGGGAGTTGGGCCTCCACGGCGGAGACCAGCGCCGCGTCCTCCGGCTCGGTGCGCGGACGGAACCGCCCGACCACCTCGCCGGCCGGGCTGACGAGGAACTTCTCGAAATTCCACTGGATATCGCCCGCAGCGCCCTCCGCGTCCGGCGTCTTCACCAGCTCCGCGTACAGCGGGTGCCGTCCCTCGCCGTTGACCTCCGCCTTCTCCAGGAGCGGGAAGGTCACGCCGTACGTCGCTGAGCAGAACTCCGCGATCTCCTCCGATGTGCCCGGCTCCTGCCCGGCGAACTGGTTGCAGGGAACGCCGAGGACACTGAAGCCGCGGCCTGCGAAGCGCTCGTGCAGCTGCTCCAGGCCGGTGTACTGCGGGGTCAGACCGCACTTGGACGCGACGTTCACGATCAGCAGGGCCTTGCCCCGGTGCTCGGCCAGGGTCGTCGGTTCGCCGGAGAGGGTGCGCAGCGGAATCTCGTAGATGCTCATGCCGCCCATCAAAGCAGCAGGCCCGGTGCGCTTGCACCGGGCCCACCAATGAGTAGCGGGGACAGGATTTGAACCTGCGACCTCTGGGTTATGAGCCCAGCGAGCTACCGAGCTGCTCCACCCCGCGTCGGTGAACACGACCTTACGCGCTCGGGGCCCTTCCGCCAAATCGTTTTCGCGCCGCCCCTGCTCAATCCCTGCCCAACCCCAGATCAGCCCAGATCAGCGCCCTGATCAGCCCCTGCTCAACCCCTCCCCGACCTGCTCGGCCTCTGCTCCGTCCAAGCCGTACGCGTGCGCCGCCCCCGCAGCGAAGCACGCCCTCAGCGGCGACGGAGCCTGGCCCGCTCCTTCTCCGACAGGCCGCCCCAGACGCCGTAGCGCTCGTCGTTGACCAGGGCGTACTCCAGGCACTGGGCGCGCTCCTCGCAGGCCAGGCACACCCGCTTGGCCTCCCGCGTCGAGCCGCCCGCCTCCGGGAAGAAGAACTCGGGACCGGTCTGCGCACACAGCGCCTGCTCCCAGTCGGGCTCGCGCACTTCCGGACGTATGAAGTGGATCAACATAAGGGCCACTCTCGCGGCCGCCGATCAACGGTCTCTGAACGTCTCATCAACAGCGTGGCGCGCCTGTGACGGGCATCACATAAACTCATCCCTGGTGCACGTCACGTGGGCACGCCGCGCCCCGGGGCACCGGGCGGACCCGGAGGTAGCCCATGCCGGAGCTCTTCATCGACGGCCGATGGACCGCCGCCGTGGCCGGACAGACCCGCGAGATCCGCTGCCCCGCGGACGGCGCGTTCGTGGCCGCCGTGGACGAGGCCGGGCCGAAGGACGCCGCAGCCGCGGTCGCCGCGGCCCGCGACGCCTTCGACCGCGGCCCCTGGCCCCGGACCCCTGCGGCCGAGCGGGCCCGCCTGCTGCTCCGCGTCGCCGACCTTCTGGAGCGCGACAAGGACGCCCTCGCCAGAGCCGAGTCGCTGGACACCGGCAAACGGCTCGTGGAGAGCGAGTACGACCTGGACGACATCGCGAACTGCTTCCGCTACTTCGGCAACCTGATCGGCTCCGGGGCGGGCGACCGGGTCGTCGACACCGGGCAGCCCGGCGTCGACAGCCGGGTGGTGCACGAGCCGGTCGGCGTCTGCTCGCTGATCACGCCCTGGAACTATCCGCTGCTGCAGACCGCCTGGAAGGTCGCCCCCGCGCTCGCCGCGGGCAACACCTTCGTCCTCAAACCCAGCGAGCTCACCCCGCACACCGCCATCGGGCTCATGCACCTGCTGGCCGAGGCAGGGCTGCCGAGCGGGGCCGCGAACCTGGTGCTCGGCGCGGGGCCCGCCGTCGGCGCGCCGCTGACCAGCGACGAGCGGGTCGACCTGGTGTCCTTCACCGGAGGCGTCGCCACCGGGCGGCACATCATGGCCGCGGCCGCGCCCACCGTGAAGAAGATCGCGCTCGAGCTGGGCGGCAAGAACCCGAACATCGTCTTCGCCGACGCCGACTTCGACACCGCGGTCGACTACGCCCTCACCGCCGTCTTCCTGCACTCCGGGCAGGTCTGCTCGGCCGGGGCGCGGCTGCTGGTGCAGCAGGAGCTGCACGACGCGTTCGTCGACGAGCTGGCGGCCAGGGCCCGTACGATCCGGCTCGGCGGCCCCTTCGACGAGCACGCCAGGACCGGCCCGCTGATCTCGGCCGCGCACCGCGACAAGGTCGAGGCGTACGTGGCGGCGGGCCTGGACGAGGGCGCGGTGCTCCGTGTGGGCGGCAAGCGCCCCGACGACCCGGCGCTCCGGGACGGGTACTACTACCTGCCGACCGTGCTGGACGACTGCGTGCCCGGCATGTCCGTGGTGCGGGACGAGTCCTTCGGCCCCGTCCTGACAGTGGAGCGCTTCCGCGACGAGGACGAGGCCCTCGCGCTGGCCAACGACACGATGTACGGCCTGGCCGGAGGCGTGTGGACGCAGGACGCCGGGCGAGCGGAACGGATCGCCTCAAAACTGCGCGCCGGCACTGTCTGGATCAACGACTTCCACCCCTACGTACCGCAGGCGGAATGGGGAGGCATGAAGCAGTCGGGCATCGGCCGGGAGCTCGGGCCCGCGGGGCTCGCCGAGTACCAGGAGTCCAAGCACATCTGGCGCAACACTTCGCCCCGGCCGCAGCGGTGGTTCGAGTGACCGCCACGGAACCGTCGGGCCCGGCCCCCGCGCCCGGCGACCGGCACGACGACGAATCGCTCGCGGAACTCGGCTACCGCCCCGAACTCAAGCGCACACTCGGCAACTTCCACACCTTCGCGGCCGGCGTCAGCTACATCTCCATCCTCACCGGCACCTTCCAGCTGTTCTACTTCGGCGTCGCCTTCGGCGGGCCCGCCTACTGGTGGTCCTGGCCCATGGTCTTCGCAGGACAGCTGATGGTCGCCCTGTGCTTCTGCGAGCTGGCCGCCCGCTACCCGGTGGCCGGCTCGGTCTACAACTGGGCGAAGAAGCTCGGCGGCCCCCATGTCGGCTGGATCGGCGGCTGGATGATGATGACGGCGACCATGGTGACGCTGTCGGCCGTCGCCCTCGCCTACCAGATCACGCTGCCGCAGATCGACCAGTTCTTCCAGTTCGTGGGCGACGGCACCGGCGAGACCGACGCCGCGGCCAACGCCGTACTGCTCGGCTCCGCGCTCATCCTCTTCACCACGCTGATCAACGCCTTCGGCGTCAAGCTCATGGCCCGGATCAACTCCGCAGGCGTCTTCATCGAGCTGATCGCCGCCATCGTGCTGATCATCCTGCTGGCCGCGCACATCACCCGGGGCCCCGGCTCCACCCTGACCGAGACCTACGGGCTCGGCGGCGGCGAGAACCTCGGCTACTTCGGCGCATTCCTGACCGCGTCGCTGGCCTCCGCTTACGTGATGTACGGCTTCGACACGGCCTCGTCCCTCGGCGAGGAGTCCCTGGATCCCTCGCGCAACGCGCCGCGCGCCATCCTGCGGGCCCTGGTCGCCTCCTTCGTGATCGGCGGGCTCATTCTGCTCTTCGCGCTGATGGCCGTGCCGGATCTGCGAGCCGAGCAGCTGTCCACGGGCGGTCTGCAGTACGTGGTGCTCACGGTGCTCGGCTCGACCGTCGGCGAGATCGTGCTGTGGAGCGTGGTCGTGGCGATCACGGTGTGCGCGCTGGCCGTGCACGCCGCCGGCATCCGGCTGATGTTCGCCATGGCCCGGGACAACAACCTCCCCGCGGGCTCGCTCCTCGCCCGGGTGAGCCCCCGCTTCCAGACCCCGGTGGTGCCGTCCATCGTCATCGGCCTGGTCGGCGTCGTCATCCTGGTGGTCAACATCAACCAGCCGCAGATCTTCTCGGTGATCACCAGCATCGCGATCATCATGATCTACCTGGCCTATCTGGCCGTCACCACGCCGATGCTGGTCCAGCGGCTGCGCGGCCGGTGGAAGCCGGCCGAGGGGCGCTTCTCGCTCGGCCGCTTCGGGCTGCCGGTCAACATCATCGCCGTGCTGTGGGGCGCGGCGATGTCCATCAACCTCGCCTGGCCGCGCCCCGACGTCTACAACGCGACGGGCCCGCGCCACTGGTACCTGCAGTGGGGCGCCTTCGTCTTCATCGGCATCGTCGCGGGCGTGGGCTTCGCCTACTACTGGTTCGTCCAGCGGCACCGCACGGGCGTCCTCGAAGAGCACCGCGCCCGGCCCGCAGGGCTGCTGAAGGAGTGACCATGGATGATCCGACCGTGGACGGGGGCTCGTTCGACTACGTGGTCGTCGGCGGCGGCACGGCCGGATCCGTCGTCGCGGCCCGGCTGTCGGAGGACCCGGACGTCACCGTCTGCCTCCTCGAAGCGGGACCGTCCGACGTCGACGACGAGAACATCCTCCGCCTCGACCGGTGGATGACCCTGCTGGAGTCCGGCTACGACTGGGACTACCCCGTGGAGCCCCAGGAGTCCGGCAACAGCTTCCTGCGGCACGCCCGCGCCAAGGTGCTCGGCGGCTGCTCCTCCCACAACTCCTGTATCGCCTTCTGGGCCCCGGCGGAGGACCTCGACGAGTGGGAGGCCCAGGGCTGTACGGGGTGGGGCGCGAAGCACACCTTCCCTCTCTTCCAGCGGCTCGAGTCCAACGACGCGCCCGGCGACCACCACGGCAGGAACGGCCCGGTGATCCTCCGTACGGTCCCGCCGTACGACCCGTGCGGGCGCGCGCTCCTGGAGGCCTGCGCCGCGGTCGACATCCCCACCACGCCCTTCAACACCGGCAGGACGGTGGTGCGCGGCGCGAACTGGTTCCAGATCAACGCCCGCGAGGACGGCGTACGTTCCTCGGCCTCGGTCTCGTATCTGCACCCGGTCCTCGGCAAGCGGCCGAACCTCGACATCCGCACCGGGCTGCAGGCCAAGCGCCTGGTCCTGGACGATGCCGGGCGCTGCACGGGAGTGGAGTACCTGGCGCCCGACCTGATCCATACGCTGGCGGTCGGGGCGCGGCGGGAAGTCATCGTCTCCTGTGGGGCCATCGACACCCCGAAGCTGCTCATGCTGTCCGGGATCGGACCTGCGGAGCACCTGCGTGAGACGGGCGTCGAGGTGCGGGCGGACGCCCCCGGGGTCGGCGGTAACCTCCAGGACCACCCGGAGGGCGTCATCATGTGGGACGCCAGGCAGCCCATGGTCACCTCCTCCAGGCAGTGGTGGGAGATCGGCATCTTCTACGACACCGAAACGGGCCTGGACCGGCCGGACCTGATGTTCCACTACGGCTCGGTGCCCTTCGACATGAACACCTACCGGCGCGGCTATCCGACCTCCGAGAACGCCTTCTGCCTCACCCCGAACGTCACGCGGGCCCGCTCCACCGGCACCGTCCGGCTCCGCACCCGCGACTTCCGCGACAAGCCGAAGGTCGACCCCCGCTACTTCACGCACGAGCACGACGTCCGGGTCATGACGTACGGGCTCCGGCTCGCGCGGCGGATCGCGGAGCAGCAGCCGCTGGCGGACTGGGCGGGCACCGAACTGGCTCCCGGCCCTGGGGCGCAGTCGGACGACGAGTTCTTCGACTACATCCGCAAGACCCACAACACCGTTTACCACCCGGCGTGCACGGCACGGATGGGAGCGCCCGAGGACCCGGACGCGCCGCTCGACCCGCGGCTGAAGGTCAAGGGAGTCACCGGGCTGAGGGTCGCCGACGCGTCGATCATGCCGTTCCTGACGGCGGTCAACCCGTGCATCACGACGATGATGATCGGCGAGAAGTGCGCGGACCTGATCAAGGGGCCGGCGTGACGGCAGATCCCTTCCCCGGCCTGCCGGGGGAGGGGCCTCCGTCCTGATGGCCGCCCGGCCACCGATCTGGGGCGGGCGGACTGCGACGGACTGTATCTGCTGGGCGTGATCCTGGACTGAGGCCGGGGCAGCGGCCGGCTCGATGAGCCGACGCCCGATCGGCTCGTCACCGCATGCGTGCGTACGGCGCGGCGGCGAGGGTGGCCACATGAGCGTTGCGACTGACGAGGAGATCCGGCTCGCGCTGGTGATGAATGGCGGCGTGAGCCTGGCCGTATGGATGGGCGGGGTCACCCACGAGATCGATCTGCTGCGCCGGGCCTCCGATCCGCAGGTGGGACCCAAGACGGTGCGCCCCGAGGACCGGCCCGTCTTCGAGCGGTGGCGCGAGGCGTGCGGCGGGTCGCCGGACGGGCCGAAGCGCCGCGTCGTCGTCGACGTGGTCGCGGGTACCAGCGCCGGCGGGCTGAACGGCACGCTGCTCGCCACCGCCATCGCGCGGGGCACCGCCCTCGACGCCCTCCCGGACAAGCCCGCGAAGCGCAGGAACTCCCATGGGCCGAAGCTGAAGAACGTCTGGCGCAACGACGCGTCACTGGAGTTCGGCAAGCTCCTTCCCCGGCCTGGCGACCGGCCCCGTCCCTCCGTCCTCAGCGGCGATCACTTCGCCTCGGCGATCAGATCCTTCATCGAGAGCATCCCGGAGGCGGAGGGAGGGGAGGGAGCCGAGGGAGCGGCGGGGGCCGAGGACAGGCCGGTCAGCCTGTTCGTGACGGCGACGTCGACGGGGCCGGAGGCGCAGACGTACGTCGACGCGTTCGGCAATGCGCTGTCCTGCGCCGATCACCGCCGGATCTTCCGCTTCGAGAGGCGCGTGGACAAGTACCGGTACCACGCGGTGGTCGCCGGTCTGGAGCCACGTCAGGACGCGTTCGAGAAGCTGTCGCGCAACGACTTCGGCATCAAGAACGGCTTCCCCGAGGCTCTCGTCTCCGCCGCCCGCGCCTCCGCCTCGTACCCCGTGGCCTTCGCGCCGGTCGACGAGACCGGGCTCCAGGAGCTCCGTGTGGATGAGCCACGCGTGGGCGGCCCCGCGTGGCTCATCGACGGCGGAGTCCTCGACAACGCCCCCTTCGCGCCCGTACTGCAGGCCATCGCGAGCCGCGAACTGTCCGGGCCGGTGCGGAGGCTGCTGGTCTACGTGGTGCCCTCCTCCGGCAGCCAGGCCTCCGCCGCCGCGACAGCAGCCGCGACCGCACCGGCGGGTCCGCTCCCCATGCCCCGGTGGACGGAGATCGTCTCCTCCGCGATCCAGTATCCGAGGGAGGCGGACTTCCGGGCGGACGTGGAAGGCATCCAGTCCCTGCTCGGCCAGGCGGACGGGCTCTGGGGCGACGGCACCGAGTTCTTCGGCAGTCTGCTGGACGAGCCCGGCGATGCCCGGGATGCGGCTGCCGCCGACGAACGGCGCGAGCGGGCGACCGCTGCGGCCAGGACGCTGCTGCCCACTTACTGCCGGGCGAGAACCGTCGGCGACATGTTCGAGGCCCGCCGGCTGGTCGCCACTTCCTCGCTCGCCCCGACCAGGGCCGCGGGGCGTGACCTGCCGGCGGCCCCGCTGTGGGTCCCCGGCCCCGCCACCGACCTCGACCGGGACCTCGCCGCGGACCCGTGGCGGTGGGGCGTGACCGGGGCGAGCCAGACGGTGCGCCTGCTCCTCCGCGACCTGCGCAGACGCCTCGACTCGGCCGACGAAACCATGCCGGCCGGAGCGCGGACCGCCCTCTGCGGCGGCCTCGCCGGTCTGAGCAGGGAGTGGATTCCCCGTATCGACGCCGTGAGTGAGGAGATCGTCCGGGCTCAGCGGACCGAGCTGGCGAAGGCGGACGCAACGGATGACGTCGCGGCCCTGATCGCCATGAACCGCTCGCTCGAGAGCCTGCGCGCACCGGAAACGCTCGCGTGGCTGGTCCGCCAAGCCGTGGATGCCTACAAGAGCGCTGCTCAGACCAGGTTCGGTGCGCATGACATCCTGCGGTACGCGCTGAGCGTCGAGGTGATCTCCCGCGCCTTTCACGCCCGGTCCCCGGTCTGCCCGGTGCCGCCGTTCGAGTTCCTACGACTCGGGCCTGACGTGGAATCGCCCATTCTGGGCCCGAGTTTGAACACCCGGGTCAAAATCAAGGCGGAAAGCAAGCTCTACGGCACGCAGCTCCACCACTTCGGCGCCTTCGGCGACCCCTCCTGGCGGGACTGGGACTGGCTGATCGGCCGCCTCGACGCCGTCGCCCACCTGGGCAAGGTGCTCGGCAAGGGCCCGGACTGGGTGGAGGAGACGCAGCGGGCCGTCCTCAAGAGCGAGGGTGTCGAGGTGGACCAGCTCACCGCGCAGGTCGACAGGATGCTGAACATCTCCTGGCCCAAGCTGCTGGATGAGCTCAAGCGCCAGCCCAGGGGGCGGGGCCGCAAGCTGGTGCGGAATGTCGTCAACTCCCTGGCCGACGGCCTGGAACACATGGACCATCCGCCCAAACTCCGCGGCCCCGCCCGCTTCCTCGCCCGCCGCCGGACGGCCCGGCGCATCTGGCTGTGGCGCAAGGGTTTCTGAATCCTGAAAGCACGTCAGGCCAGCCGCCGCAGGACATTCCCGAGGGTCGCCACTCCCTCGTCGATGTCGGTCGGCGTCCTCGCGGCATAGCCCAGTACAAGCCCTGGCGGGCTATGAGGGTTCTGGGTGTGCCACGACAGCGGCTGGACCTTCACTCCCTCGGCGAGCGCGGCGGCCGCGAGGTCGGTGTCGGTGAACTCGGCGCCGTCGAGCGTGATCATCAGGTGCAGGCCCGCTGCGGCGCCGTGTACGACCGACCCCGGAAGGTGCTTTGCGATCGCCTCGATCATGGTGTCCCGGCGGCGGCGGTGGCGGCCGCGCAGGAGGCGCAGATGGCGTTCCAGCTCGCCCGATTCCATCAACCGCGCCAGAACGAGCTGCGGCAGTACGGCGTTGCCCAGGTCGGCGTACCGCTTGGCCTCCACAAGGGCGTCCCGGTACTTCGGTGGTGCGAGGACCCACCCCACTCTCAGCGCGGGAGCGAGGAGCTTGGACACGCTCCCCGCGTAGACGACGTGTTCCGGGAGCATGGAACGCAGAGCGGGGACCGGAGGCCGGTCGTAACGGTGCTCGGCATCGTAGTCGTCCTCGATGATCAGTCCGCCCTCGACAGCCCAGCGCATCAGCTCGCCGCGCCTGACGCCGCCGAGTACCACTCCCGTGGGGAACTGATGAGCCGGGGTCAGGAGCACGACGTGAGCGCCCGTGGCGCGGAGCTCATCGACGCGGACACCTTCCGCGTCGACCGGGACCGGCGGGGTGTCCACCTGCCGACTGTTCAGGTGCTGGCGGGCTCCGAGCGATCCGGGGTCCTCCACCGCCACCTCGCGGATCCCCTCATCGCGGAGTACCTGCGCGAAAAGGGTGAGCATCTGGGCGGTACCGGCGACGATGAGCACCTCGTCCGGGTCCACCCGGACCCCCCGGTTGCGGGCCAGCCAGTTCGCGACGGCACGACGCAGCTCGGGCGAACCGCGGGGGTCCCCGTACCCGAAGCCGGAGGCCGCGAGGCCGCCGAGTACGGAGCGTTCGGCGCGTAGCCAGGCCGTCCTCGGGAAGGCCGTCAGGTCCGGCGTGCCGGGTGACAGATCGACCCGAACCGGCAGTGCTCGTAGCGCGTCGAAGACGTCTGCGCCGGGTGTGGCGGCGAACAGCGCCTTCGGGGAGGGCGGTTCCGCGGTCGGGTGTGGACGCGGTGGCGCCGGGGTCGGCAGGGGGGCGGCGATGACGACCGTCCCGTTGCGCCCGCGCCCGGCGACCTGTCCGTCTTCGCTCAGGCGCTGGTACGCCTCGGTGACGACGCCGCGGGATACCCGCAGCTCTGCTGCCAGCACCCGCGTGGCGGGCAGTCTGCTGCCCACCGGCAAGCGGCCGTCGGAGATCGCGAGCCGAAGCTGCGAAGCCAGCCAATCGGTCAGCCCGCCCACCGGCGCCTGGTCGGTGTTCAGCTGCAGGAAGTCGGCTCCGGGCTTTTTGGCTCTGTCAGAAGCCTCGCTGTCGGACCTGTGCACAGGGCCATTGTCACAGCAGGGTGGAACCACCGGCACGGACGGAAATGGCGAATGCAAAACGGTGAGGCGTGATGACGATCGGCTATGTGCACGGGTATTCGGAGACGGAGACCCGCCGGTTGGTCGACCAGGCGGACACGTTGGCGGCACTGCTGCATGCCGGCACGGCGTTCCCCGCAGGGAGCCGCGTGCTGGAGGTGGGTTGCGGTGTCGGCGCCCAGACAGTGCATCTGGCCGCCGCCAGCCCGGGAGCGCGCATCGTTGCCGTCGACCACTCCGACGCGTCTCTGGCCCAGGCCCGAGCCCATGTGGCAGCCCACGCCACGGGGGCGGACGTGGAGTGGCGCCGCGCCGACCTGTTCGATCTGCCCTTCCGCGACGCGGAGTTCGACCACGTCTTTGTCTGCTTCGTCCTGGAGCATCTGCGGGAGCCCCGGCGAGCGCTGGCCGGAGTACGACGGGTACTGCGACCCGGGGGCACGATCACCGTGATCGAGGGGGACCACGGATCGGCGGTCTTCCACCCCGACAGCGCCCACGCCCGCGCGGCGATCGACTGCCAGATCCGGCTGCAGACCGCCGTCGGCGGCAACCCCCTGATCGGTCGGCAGCTGCAGCCACTGCTGACCGATGCCGGATACGACGAGGTCATGGTCCACCCGCGCACGGTCTACGCCGACGGCACCAGGCCCGCCCTGGTCGAGGGCTTCACCAGGGACACCTTCATCGCCATGATCGAGTCCGTCCAGGACGACGCGCTGGCCGCGGGCCTCACCACGGCGACCGACTGGCAGCGGGGCATCGCCGATCTGCGCAGGACCGCGGACGACGGTGGGACCTTCCACTACACGTTTTTCAAGGCCCTCGCCGTGAACGCGCCGGCGAGTCTCAGAGCGTGGAGGCGAACTCCACGAACTCCGCCCACCTTTCGGGGGTGAAGGAGAGCTGGGGGCCCTGCGGGTCCTTGGAGTCCCGGACGTGGACGGTGTCTGGGGAGGTGGCGACCTCGACGCAGTCACCGCCTTCACCGTCGCTGTAGCTGCTCTTGAACCAGGCGAGTTCTTCGGTATTCATAGCTCTCCCAGCAACTTCTCGACCAGGGCCAGAGACTCACGTGGAGTGAGGGCCTGTGCTCGGAGGATGCCATATCGCGAGGCGATGATGCGGACCTCTTCAGGGTCGATAATCAGACGGTTTTGGCCCTGGACCTCCGTGTACGCCACCTGCCTCCTTCCCTTGGGGGTCAGCAAGATGAACGGACCACCCGTGCTCGGATGTTCCTCGCGATCCGTTGGCATGACCTGGAGCTCGACCGTCCGCAGTCGGCCGATTCGGAGCAACTGCTTGAGCTGCGCCGCCTGCACTGCCCGTCCGCCGAGCGGACGATGCAGGATCACCTCCTCGAGGACGAAGCTCGCTACCGGGGCGGGCCAGCGGTCGAACATCTCTTGGCGGGCGACGCGGTCGGCGACCCTGCGCTCGATCGTCTGCTCGTCGAGAAGCGGCCTGCGCATGGAGAAGATCGCCCGCGCGTAGTCCTCGGTCTGAAGCAGCCCAGGCACGATCTGGTTGCTGTAGTGGTGCAACTCCACCGCATCCGCCTCCAGCCGCGCATAGTCCCGGAACCACGCCGGGTGCCGTACGCGAGCCCGTGCCTTTGCCCGTACGACGTCCTCCTTCTGGGCTTTCAACAGCCCGCCCGCACCCAGCAGTTCGTCCGCCGCCTCCAGGAACTCCGGCTGCGGCGTACGGCGCCCGCGCTCCAGGGAGGAGATCTGGTCCTCCCCGTATCCCAGCCGGTCGCCCAACTCCTTCTGGGTCCAGCCCGCCCGCTCCCGCAGCAGCTTCACCTGCTTGCCGATCGCCCGGAAGAGGTCCGTCGCGCCGTCCGCGTCCTCCGGGGGCTCCGGACGCTGTTCACGGCCCCGGTCATCCATTGCCATTGCTGCCTACCGCCTTACGCACACGCCCGCGCACCCGGTTACGGCCGCCGGGCCGGACAGGCAACCGTCCGTGTCCGTACAACTCACGCTCCGTACCGGGTCTTTCCCTGGTCAGGCTATATTCGGCCGACCACGCTCGGTGACATGAAGCCCGAAATCACCCTCCCGGCAACCACGTTCACCCAGCAGTTCAGCTCGACCCCGCGCGGCGCGCGTCTCGCCCGGATGTCTGCCGTTCGCCAACTCGTCGCGTGGGGCTGGCCGCACGACAGCGAGATGTGCGACACCGCCGCCCTCCTCGTCGCCGAGCTGGCAGCGAATGCCGTGCGCCACGGTCGCGTACCCGGGCGTGACTTCAGGCTCTGCTTGACGCTCGTCACCGGTCCGGACCGGCCGGACCCGGCCGTCCTGCGGATCGACGTGTCGGACGCGCGCGGCGAGAAGGTCCCCGTGCGGGGCGGCGGTGAGGCCGAGCCCGGCGCCGAGTGCGGCCGCGGGCTGCTCCTCGTCGACGCCCTCGCCACCCGCTGGGGCACCGAACCCCGTGACCCCGTCGGCAAAACGGTCTGGGCCGAGGTCCCCCTGCCCTGAGGGTGGAATCATGTGCCCGAAGCGGCACATGGATCTCAAGGGGCGTCATGGACGGGGTGGGGGCGGAGCAGCAGCCGGTGTCCGTCGGGAGGGGCGCCAAATCTCTGCTGCGGCGGGCCGAGGCGCTTCTCGCCGCCGCTCGGACCGTTCTCTCCGACCATGCCCGAGTCCGTGCGGATATCGAGCGAGCCCTGTCCCCTCTGAGGGAAAGGCTGGTCGCCCATGAGCTCGACGGCATCCCCGTGTCCAGGCTCAAGGACGTCACCGGAGGGCGGTTGCGGCTCGGAGCCCTTGAGCAGGCGGGGTACTCCACGGTCCGGCAAGTCCTGGACGCGCGGCCGTACGCGCTGCAGCAGATCCCGGGAATAGGCGCACAGAGCGCGAGCCAGGCGATCTCCGCTGCCCGGCAGATCGCCGGAGCCGTATGGGACAGCGTTGCCGTCCGTATCGACATCGACGCGACCGACGATTCCCGGACCACCGCGCTGGTCGTCGCGCTTCACCGCATGGTGAACGCCGGCCCCGACACCGCCCGCGCCGTGGACTCGGCAGAGCGGATCGCCGGAGAACTCGCGGGCCTCCTGCCCGCTGCCCGCCCGGCCCGGGGACGGCTGCGGATGCTGCTCGCCGGGCAGCGGCGGCGCAGGGAGGCGCAGGACGCGGTCGCGCGGATCGGCGGCCTGGTCGCCGAGTCCGCGACCCGGGAGCAACACCTCCTCCTCGCCCAGGCGTCAGCAGACCTGCTGCGCCCGCCCGCTGACGCCACCGAAGCCTGGATCGACTTCGAGCTCCGCTCCGCCGAGTACTACCGCCTGCTGGGCGAGATCGCCGGCATGGCGCCGGACGCCCAGGCTTCCGAGGGCTACCTCCCGACCGATATCTCGGACCAGGTCCGCGCCCAGCCGCTGGACGACACCCATCGCCGTGTCTCACTGCGCGGTTACCAGGCCTTCGGCGCGCGCTTCGCCCTCGCCCGGCGGCGCGTGATCATCGGGGATGAGATGGGCCTGGGCAAGACGATCCAGGCCATCGCCGCCCTCGCGCATCTCAAGTCACAAGGACTGACCCACTTCCTGGTGGTCTGCCCGGCCAGCGTGCTGATCAACTGGATCCGCGAGATCGAGGCCCGCAGCGCCCTCGACGCCTACCGGGTGCACGGCCCGTACCGTCAAACGGCCCTCGACGAGTGGATCGAGCAGGGCGATGTCGCCGTCACCACCTTCGACGCGCTGCACTCCCTGCCCATCCCGGACGACGTTCCGCTCGGCATGCTCGTCGTCGATGAGGCCCACTACGTCAAGAACCCGGAAGCCCGCCGCTCCCGGACGGTCGCCGAATGGACGGGGCGCACCGACCACGTCCTGTTTCTCACCGGTACGCCGATGGAGAACCGGGTCGAGGAGTTCCGCAATCTCGTCCACTACCTTCAGCCCGGCCTCGTACCGCATATCCGGCACGGCGACGCCGTCGCGGGCTCCCAGGCCTTCCGGAAAGCGGTCGCCCCCGCCTACCTGCGCCGCAATCAGCAGGACGTCCTCACCGAACTTCCCGAGCTCGTGCAGGTCGACGAGTGGGAGGAGTTCACCCGCTCCGACCTGAGCGCCTATCGCACGGCCGTCGACGACGGCAATTTCATGGCCATGCGCCGCGCCGCCTACGCCGAGCCCGCCGACTCCGCCAAGCTCAATCGTCTGCTGGAGATCGTCGGTGAGGCGGCCGAGAACGACCTCAAGGTCGTCGTGTTCTCCTACTTCCGCGACGTCCTGAGCACCGTGCACGAAGCGCTCGTATCCCGCGCCCCCGGCCGGGCCCACGGCCCCACTCACAGCCTGACCCACGGCCCTATCACCGGCAGTCTGACCGCCGTCAGACGCCAGGAGCTGGTCGACGAGTTCGCCGCAGCCCCTGGCCACGCGGTCCTGCTCAGCCAGATCCAGGCCGGTGGGGTGGGCCTCAACATGCAGGCCGCGTCCATCGTCGTCCTCTGCGAACCGCAGGTGAAACCCACCATGGAGACCCAGGCCGTGGCGCGTGCCCACCGCATGGGCCAGGTCCGCCACGTTCAGGTCCACCGCCTGCTGACCACCGACAGCATCGACCAGCGGATGCTGGAGATCCTCAGCTCGAAGAGCCGACTCTTCGACGCGTACGCGCGGCGCAGCGATGTCGCCGAGTCGACGCCCGAGGCCGTCGACATCTCCGAGCAGTCCCTGGCCCGCCGGATCGTGGAGGAGGAACAGCTGCGTCTTGCCGTGGCCGGCCGGAATGCCCCTGCGGGGGACGAGGACCTGGTGACCTGAGTCCGTACGAGGGGCCGGCGCTGTACCGCCCCGCCCGCCGGCGTACGAGGAGGCGGCTTCCGCGGTGCGCGTCGTCGAGACGTCTCGTCAGGCGGACGCCGCCCGTGCCGCCCGGCGGGCGAGCAGCGCCTCGCGACGCTCGTCGAACTTCGTCGCCTGAGTGTCCAGGCCGCCCATGAACAGGCCCAGTTCCTCCTGCGCCTTCAGGCCCTCGGGGCCAAGACCCGAGATCTCCAGCACCTTCAAGTACCGCAGCACCGGCTGCAGTACGTCGTCGTGGTGGATGCGCAGGTTGTAGATCCCGCCGATGGCCATCTGGGCGGCGGCACGCTCGAAGCCGGGCATGCCGTGGCCCGGCATGCGGAAGTTCACGACGACGTCGCGGACCGCGGACATGGTCTGGTCGGGGGCCAGCTCGAACGCCTTGGCCAGCAGGTTCCGGTAGAAGACCATGTGCAGGTTCTCGTCGGTGGCGATCCGGGCCAGCATCCGGTCGCACACCGGGTCGCCCGAGTGGTGGCCGGTGTTGCGGTGCGAGATGCGGGTCGCGAGCTCCTGGAAGGCCACGTACGCGACCGAGTGCAGCATGCTGTGCCGGTTGTCGGACTCGAAGCCCTCCGACATGTGCGCCATGCGGAAGCGCTCCAGCTCCACCGGGTCGACGGCCCGCGAGGTGAGCAGATAGTCGCGCATGACGATGCCGTGCCGGCCCTCCTCCGCGGTCCAGCGGTGCACCCAGGTGCCCCAGGCGCCGTCGCGGCCGAAGAGGGTGGCGATCTCGTGGTGGTAGCTGGGGAGGTTGTCCTCGGTGAGCAGGTTCACCACCAGGGCTATCCGGCCGATGTCGCTGACCTTCGACTGCTCGGGTGCCCACGGCTCGCCGCCGAGCGGGCCGTCGAAGTTCCGGCCGTCGCTCCACGGCACGTACTCGTGCGGCATCCACTCCTTGGCGATCTTGAGGTGGCGGTTGAGCTCGGTCTCGACGACCTCCTCCAGCGCGTACAGCAGCCGGGCGTCACTCCACGCCTCCGACGACGAGACGAGCGGGGCGGGGGTGATGCTCACGGTGGCTCCTGGGGGACGCGCGCGGGCATGCCGAAGGCAGGCATGCAGAACAGCTACGGCTGCGTAGGTTACGAAGCCGTAGGTTAAAGGCACCGTAAGGTTCTGGCCAAGAGTGGGGGGTGTGTAGGTCGTTCTGTCCCGTTACGTGTCCAGGGTCATGGCGCTGTGTCTGCGTGCGGCGCTCCCCGTACAGGCGAGGCACTACGCGTACAGGTCCCGGAGCCGCACCGACAGACACGTCACGCAGCCCTCCAGCTTCTCGAACTCGCCGATGTCCACCGGCACCGGCTCGTAGCCGAGCCCGCCCAGCAGCTCCGCGGTCTTCGGCGCGCTCGTCGCCATCAGCAGCTTCCCGCCGCCCAGCAGCACCACATGCGCGCCCGACTCCTCCGGCACCGGCAGGAAGTGCGGAAACAGCGACGGGTCGTCGACGAGCGGCGGGTGTCCGATGACCGTGCCGTCCGGAAGCGCCGTCACCGCCGACTTCAGGTGGAGCACCTTGCTGACGGGAACGGCGATCACCCGGGCCCCCAGCGGCTCGAAGGCGGCCCGCAGCTGCTGCACCCCGGCGGCGTTCGTCCGCCCGCCCCGCCCCACATAGATCGTGTCGCCGATCTTGAGGACGTCACCGCCGTCGAGCGTGCCCGGCTCCCACACCCAGTTGATCGAGCAGCCGAGCCGCGCCACGGCCTCCTCGACCTCCGTCGTCTCCGGCTTGCGGGCATCCGCGCCGGGGCGGGCGATCAGCGCCACGTTCCGGTAGACGACCACCGTGTCCTCGATGAACACGCTGTCCGGGCAGTCGTGGGCGGGCTCCACCTCGAACGGTTCCCAGCCGTGCGCCTGCAGCGCCCCGACGTAGCCCTCCCACTGGCTCAGCGCCCGCCCGTAGTCCACCGGCGACCGCTCGATATGGGTGACGATGCCCTCCGCGAGGCGCGGACTGGGGCGGCGGATCAACGCCTTCTTGCTGGGCACGGTGGTTCCCTCTCGACGATATGCGGGCGGACGGACTGCGGACGGACCTGCGGACGGACCTGCGTAGGGACCGGTGTACGGGGCCGCGTACGGACCGGCGTACGGCCTGTGGAAGCGTGATCGGCTCGTACCCGGCGTACCGGCTCGTACCCGCGGGTACGCGGACCCATCCTGAACTTCACCCTGGCGAATCCTCTACTCCCCGCACCCGCCCTCCATGGAGAATCCCCGGCATGAATCGGATCCCGCAGGACCCGCCCAGCCACGTGGACGAGCTGCTCACCGCGCTCGACCCGCTCCCGTACCCGCAGCGCATGCGCGAACTCGCCGCCCGCGCGCGGAAGTCCGCGGAGAGCGGGCAGCTCAGTCCGTTGCTGGACGAGCTCGCCCGGCGCGGCGCGTACGGGCAGCGGCTCGCCGTCGTGGCGGCGGCCGTGGGAGGGGACGCGGGTTACCTCGAGGCGCGGCTCGCCGACCCGGACGCGGTGGTGCGCGGCCACGCCCTGCGCGCCGCCGAGTCCGCGCCGGTCTCCGACGGTGCCCTCGAGGCGGCGCTCGAGGACGCGCCCGCGGCGATACGCAGGGAGCTGGTCCGGGTCATCGTCGGCCGCGGGCCCGGGAGCGGCCGCACCGCCCTCGCGGAGCGGCTCATCGGCCCGTACCGGGAGCGCTGGGGCGACCGCGAGGCGGCCAGGCTGCTGCCCGGCTGCGGCGCAGGGACCGTCGCACGGCTGCTGCCCGAGCTGTTCCACGCCGCCGGCGGGCTGCGCGGACTCGCGGCCCGCCACCCCGACGCCGTACTGGACGAGGCGGGGCGGCAGCTCGCCGGGTTGCCCGAGGCGCTGCGGGAAACCTGGTGGCAGCGGTACGCGCCGGCGGTCGCCGCCACCGTGCACGCCCGCCCCGACCGCGTTCTGGAATTGCTCGAGCGGGGCGGCACGGGACCGCTGCCCGGGCCGCTGTGGCAGTGCCTCGGCCCCATGACCGACGCCGCCCCCGGCCGCACGCTCCGCCTTCTCCTCGACCCGCGGCACGCGGAGGCCCTGCGCTGCCGCGGGCTGCCCGCGTCCGTCCTGAGCCGCCTCGCCCGGCACGAGCCCGCTCTGCCGGAGTTCGACGCCCTCGGGCGCGCCTGGGCCCCGTATCCGGAGCTCCTGGCCGCGTTGCTGCGGGCCCTGCCGCCTTCGCGCAGGAGCGGCTTCTACGACACCGTGGCCGCGGGGCGCGGGCTCGCCGACGACCCGGTGCCCGACTCCGTACTGGACCTCCTGCCGCGCAGCCGCCGGGAGGCCGAGGGGCGGCGGCTCGCCCGACTGGCGCGCGAGCGGGAGGGCGTCGGGGGCGCGGCGGCTGAGCGGGAGGCGAGTGAGCGAGAGGTGGGCGAGCGGGAGGCGGGCCGGCGCGGGGCGGGCGAGCGGGAGGCGGGCGAGCGCGGGGCGGTGGGCCTCGCCGTCCTGGCCGCCGTCGCCCACCTGCCCGCCGACGAGGCCTGGGACGACCTGGTCGCTTCCACCCGCAGGCCCGCGGCCGACGACCGGGCGGAGGCCTGGGCTCTGCTCATCCGCAACGCCGCGCGCTCCGCCTCCGGCGACCCCGCCGCGCTGCCGCGGCTGCTCCGCGAGATGGAGCGGCTGCGCAACGAGCACGACCCGGTCAGATCCGCCGCGCTGACCGCCCTCCGCAGCGTCCAGCCGGGCCGCTTCACCGACGACGACGCCCCGTACCTGGACCGCATCGCCGCCGACGCCATACAGTCCCGCGACTCCTCCTTCGCGACCCGCCGCGCCCTGAGCGAACTCGCCGTGGGGCTGCTGCGCGAGCACGCCGTCACCGCGGAGCGGCAGCTCATCGGCTGGGCCCTGCGCACGCTCGTGCGGCTGTCGGGGAACACCGGCGGCGCCGACCTGGGGCGGCTCGACCGCTCGCTGCGGCGCGGGCAGGAGCACGAGGTCTTCGAGGCGCTGCGGCCCTGGCTCGAGGCGGGCGCGGAGAAGGTCGACCACGGGCTGACCTTCGCCCTCGCGCGCGCGGTCGGGCAGCGGCGCGCCGCCGGGATGCCGGAGCTGCAGGAACTGCTGTGGCAGGCCGTGCAGTTCGGGAACGACGCGACCGTACGGACCGCGATCGACCTGTGGCTGGAGGACCCGCGGACGCGGGACGAGCGGGTCGGGCGGATCCTTGCGCTGGACTCCTCGGCGGCCGTTCTGGAGCCGGTGCTGTCGGTGCTGACCCGCCGCCGCACCGATCTCCTCGACGCCGTCCTGGCGAGCACGCCGCCGCACGGCCGCTTCCGCTACCCGGGCGGTCACTGGCTGCCGCCGGTCGGCCGGTACGTCGACCGCTGGCTGCCGCGCCAGCAGGCCGCGGCCGCGCGGCTGATGACGCGGGCGATGGGCGACGCCTCGCTGCAGCCCCACCAGCGGACGGCGGCTCTGCGGCAGGGCGCGCTGATCCCGGAACTCGGCGCCGCCGCCGTACGCCGCTGGACCGATTCGCCCGACGTGCAGCTCGCGGAGGCGGCCCTCGGGTCGCTGGCGTGGACGGACCGGCCGGGGGAGGCCATGGCGATGCTGCTGGAGCGGGTGGGGGACGACCGGGCGCGGGTGGCGGCGTACACGGCGACCCGGGCCAGCCGGTACGTGGAGCCGTCCCGGCTGAGCGGGATGCTTCGGGGTGTGCTGGTGGCGGGGGTTCGGGATGCGGGGGCCGGGAGCGCGGGTGAGGGGGCCGCGGGTGAGGGGGCCGCGGGTGAGGGGGCCGCGGCTTCCGCCAGCGCCGGGGGCGGCGCGGGGGGCTTTGGCGTGAAGGTCACCAGCAGGAAGGAGGCGGCGCGGCTGGCCGCCACGCGGCTGCCCGTATCGGAGGCCGCGGCGCTGCTCGCCGAGGCGTACGAGCTGCCCGGGCAGCACCGCGACGTACGGGCCGCGTGCGTGGCCTTCGCCGCCCGGCTGCTGGGCGACGAGCGCGCCTGGGACATGGCCGCGTCCGCGGCGACGGGAGCGCCCGTGCTGAGGCAGGCCGTCCTCCGCACCGGACCGCTCGACCTGCCGGAACACCAACGGGCGCGATACGCACGGCTGGTGACCGCGGCGAGCGACACCGACGACCGGGAGGTCGCCGAGTCCGCCTACGGGGCGCTGGCGCGCTGGGCGCCCTGGTCGCCGGACGCGGCGGGCGTACTGGCGGCCGCCGTCACCGACCTGGACAACCGCGGGACGTGGCGTGCCGCGGCCGACGGTCTCGTGTCGCTCGCCACGTCGGTGGAGGGGACGGCTGCGGCGCTGGGTGGCGTACTGGGGGCGCTGGTCGCGGCGGACGGGGGCGCGGGCGCGTACGCGGGTGCGGGCATGGGTGCGGGTGCGGGCATGGGTGCGGGCGCGGGCGCGTACCCCGCGCCTGTGGGGCCGTACGCCGATGCCGGTGCCGGGCGGGACCGGCCTGCACGACGCCGCGTCGAACACCTCGTGGAGCGACTCGCCGTACGCGCTGTCCTGCGGCCCGACGGGGCGCGCGCGGTCGCGGTGGAGACGGCGGAACGGCTCGCCCGCCATGGCGGGTTCGTGCCGAGCGCGGCACGGCTCCTGGTCGACGCCTTGGACCTGGACGCCGGGCCGGCCGCCCTCGGCGAGCAGCTCTCCGGCCTCGCCCGCCTCCACGAGGGCCGCCCGGCACTCGCGGAACGTACGTCCGCGGCCCTGCGGCTCCGGCTCGATGACGCCCGCGCGTCGGGCACGGACGCCGCGCTCCGCGAGGTCGCGTCCCGCCTCGCGGGGGACGGCACGCACGCGGCGGGCCTGTTCGCCGTCGCCCTGACGACGGCGGGCGGCGACCGCTCGGGCTGGTCCGAACCCTGGCGCGACCTCCTCCGTGCCCTGCGCCGCCACCCGACCCCAGACGTCTCGGACGCGGCCCTGACAGCCCAAACGGCAGAGGAGTAGCCCCGCCCGCGGAAGCGCACCGGCCCAGGCACCGCGTCCCGGTTTCCGCCCGGAGCCCGCCCGGAGCCCGCCCGGAGCCCGCCCGGAGCCCGCCCGGAGCCCGCTTCGTGCCCCGCGCCTGCGGCGCGGGCCTCTTCCGAACCACCCGCCCTAAAAGGGGCGGGAGGGTGTGACGAGAGTCGGGGCGGGGGCATCGGCCGGGTGCGGGGCGTGCTGGAGGGCGGATGGCGTGTGCCGAAGCCGGAGGCCGGGGGCGGGACGGGGCTGGGCGTGCCGGAGGCCGGGGCCCCGGCGGGGTGTGGCGGAGGCCGGATGGGTGGGCGGCGGTGGTCTTGCGGCATGGTGTCGCCGGGGCTCGGGGCTCGGGGCTCGGGGGCTCCGCCCTTGAAGGGGTTGCCCCTCCAAGGG
>NZ_JBQQBX010000003.1:0-326386 GCF_052245475.1 Streptomyces sp. 7N604
GCTCGCGGAACTGCTGCCGTTCGACAGACAGCCCGCCACCCTGTGGATACCGCATCGCCCAGGTGATACCGCACGGACCAGGAGCCGTCAGCCCCCTACGACACCACGAGTTCAACCTCAGTAACCCAGCAAGAACGGCCTTAGTCCGCTACACGGCAAGCCAGCCATCCGAGTACAGCTCCTCCCGCCGCGGTGTCGCCCGCTGCCAGAGGTACAGCGCGTGGGCTGCAAGCTGCACTGCCGGATCGGAGACCTCGGGAAACATGCACTGCTGATCTATGATATGCCGCTGCAAGACTGGCTGCAGTGCGAGTTCGTACTTTTCGAGGTAGTACGCCACGTCGTCGTGCCAGATCCACCTCCCGTCGGTGCGAATGTTCATCGGCACAACGGCCCCCTGGGCGGGGTCGAGAAGATCCTCGGTGAGCGGGAGCGCCATCTGCAGGACAACTCCTTGCCGGAGATAGCTCAGCAGCCGGTCCCGCACCGCAGCATCGGACTGCCGCTCGTAGCCAGATTGCGGTGCACTGTCGACCACCCTGGCGAACCGGATACCCCCGATCTCTGTGGGCGGTTGCGCGGGCGGGCTCGGTTGCCGCAGTGGCTGCTGCAGAGTTTTCACGCGCGCTTCGCCCTGCTTGCTGATGAGGCTTGTGCGATGCTCGATCATCGGCGGGAACCGTTTGGGCGGCAACGTGAGTTCCAGCTCCGTAAACGGGTCGAGAATCAGCCCGGTCTCGCCGTATGCCCAGTCCTCGATCAACCGGTCGAACCGCTCCGCGATCATTCGCTCGGCGCCCACTTCGTCCGCGAAATCTCGCAGGCGGGCCAAGGACGTGAAGGCCAGGAGGAACATCCTGTCTTTGCGCTCCGTGGCGACTGCGACATCCTCCGCCGGCATCAGCGGCAGGTACACCGTCAATCCGAGCAGCTCCGCGACGATGTCGTAGAGGTCTCTGGCACGCCGCAGCTCCTCGTACCGGGCCAGGTCCCCGGGCTGGAGCTCGGCCCGAACCGCCGTGGAGCTGCCATGGCCTTCGATCCACATGCGCGACTGCGCCACAGCGTGGCGCGGTCGCTCCGGGTACCAATGGTCCGGCGCGAAGTCCTGGACGGGCGTCGGGCAATCCGAACCGTCAGGCCTGGCCGCAACGAGGCCGGTGGCCCCGGTGACTGACAGGGGCACCGAGAGGGTGTCGTGGATGCCGTCGAGGGTGAAGTCGATGACGAGATTCCATTCGACGCGACGGCGGTCCTCGGTTACCGGCGCGACGTAAAACGCACCGAAGCACCTCGGGTGCAAGGTCAGCGGGAACTCAGGGGTCGGCTGCGGCGAGCCCAATGCGGGACGCACGACGGGCGACTGCTCGTCTAGGAGTGCCTCGAAATGGGGCGGATCGAGTGGGCGGTATTCGCCAGGATCCTGGCGAGCCGCAGCCAGAAGGTCATCCGAAAGGATCAGGTCGGGCTGACTACTCCTCGTTACCTGAGTACCGTCGAACTCGACGTCCCTGCATGCAGTGACCTCTGCACGAACACCCGTGAGGACCACCGGGCGATCACGAGACGTCAACTCAACCGAAACCGAACAGCCTGACACCGATGTGATCTCCGGATCGGGTCCAACCTCCGAGCCAGGGTTCCGGAACATGGCGATATTGGCCCTCTCTTTGACCCGAACGAACAAGGGCGTCGTTCTCCGCCGTGTCGTCGGGGCAGGTCTCTCCTTGGGACGGAACCATCGGGCCATGCGCATCACCTCGACTGGACCTATCCGGACGACTGGCCTGCTGCGCGGGTGATCGGCGGCCGAGCCATCGTCCTGAATGGGAGCCCGGCGAGGTCGATCCGCGTCGTCCGTCGCCGCCCGAGGCAAACGGTGTCGAGCTCGAGATACCACCGGATGTCGGCAGTTTCCGTGTGCACGGTGAGGTCGAAGACCTCCGGATCGTCCGCCGATACCTTGAACGGAAAGTCAGGCCCCTTGCGGCCGTCACTCTCCGAAAGCGGTCGAAGGATGGGCGGATCAGCATCCAGCATGACCTCGAAACGCCGCGGCTCTACGATTCCCAGGTGGGGAATTAGATGCCCCTCGGGGCGCGCCCGGCTTACCACGACGGGGCGCAAGCGATCGAGCAGAACGGGCAGCGGACCGATCGCCTCCACCGTGAGCCGCACGGTGTGGCCACTCGCCGGCACCTGCTTCTGCCCGACCACGAGGTAGTCGACGTCATCCAGTTTGGCGGTGACTGCGACAGGCCGTCTCAGCTGCGGAAACCGGTGCACGAACCAGAAGGTCAGGAACGCGACAATGAGGGGCGCGAGAACCCCGGTGACCACGTTGATCCGGAAGAGGAGCAGTACTCCGCCGACGACAAGGACTGCCGCCGCTGGCCACATCAGCCTGCGGATGCGCGGAGCCCTCAACGTTGCCCCCTTCCCCTCATTGACTCGCAACAGTCATCCTCTTCAACGCCGCCGCGGTTCGACAACCCCTGGCAGCTGCGCGACGCAGCTCGGATGAGGCTCTCCTCGGGATAGTTTCTGTCGCTCGGCAGCGCGAAGTCGTAGTCCGCCCGAAGGCAGGCCGTATTTCTCAAGCGCCTCCCCACCGGCCTGCGCTGCACTGTTTCGAATCCGTACCGCGCTCCGCCGACTTCCTGACCGGCTTGCGGTCCACTCCCAGCGACGCGTCCAGCGCGCTCTTCGAGCGGCCTGCGTACCAGTGGACGTAGATCTCGGTGATGTCGACCACGACGGATGTTCTCCTCGCCATCCGGGCTGCCCATCGGCCTTCCGAGCCACGGGACGAGGAACATGAGCAGCTCCACGACGACCAGGTCCCTCGATCCCGGACTCCGCGCTACCCATGGACAATCAGGAGGATTCACCATGAGAACTTACATGACATCCAAACCGTCCAAGATGGGTAAAACTAAGTCGTCGACGCCAGATCAGCTGGCGGTTTCTCCCAGGTCAGCGAGTACCGGCGAAGTACATGCCGGCGATAGCGCATACCGGGCAGCAGCCGCCGTGCCGCAGCCCGCACCTGCCCATAGCTCATCTGCGGGTCGGCGACCGGCATGTCCTCCGGACCGCGTACTCGGCGCAGCAGTTTCGTGATCCGCACGACCGGGGCAGCCGCGATCATCGCTGCCCACTCCGCCGGGCTCGCCTCGCGGGCCAGGCCGATCACCACCAGCGTGCCGCCGGGCCGCAGCAGCTCACGCATGCGGACGAGAGCCGCCTCGAAGTCCATGTGATGGATCGTGGTCACCGAGCAGATGAAGTCGTAGCCGGCGGCGGGGAGATCGGCGGCGAGGAAGTCGCCCTCGACGAAGGTGAGATCCGGGTAGTCGACAGCGAGCTCACGGGCGCGGGCGATCATCTCCGACGACTTGTCGATGCCGGTGACGCGCTTCGCCCGACCGGCGAGCTTCCGCGCCAGCAGCCCGTCCCCGCAGCCGACGTCCAGCGCGTCGCCGCACCCCTCGGGGAGGGCGCGCAGGATGCCCGGGTGCCGGGCGACGTTGGTGTTCCAGTACGGCTTCAAGTCGGGCTGGCGCATCGAATCATCGTAAGGACCAGGCCGGGGCCGTGCTTCACCTCCACCAACTCGACGGACTGACGCGACGAGATCAGCGAGGGATCCCCTACCACTACTCACCGTCCCCATGGGGAGTAGTGCGCAGGGTGGGGAATTACAGGCTCTGTCGGGGATCTTGTGACGGGGACCGGGTCATGGGCTGTGGAGGATGCGTCTGCGGAGGAGATCGAGGTTGGTCCGGCCGAATCCCATCCGCTTGAGGAGCTTGATTCGCGTTACTTGTCCTTCGACCTGGCCTGAGCTCCATGGCGTGGACAGCGCGGCGGTGACGGCGTCGAGGTCGCGGCGCATGCCGTTGACCAGGGAGTGCAGGGCCGGGAGGTCGTCGGCGAGGACGCGGTCCATCCAGGCGGGCAGCTGGTCGCCGCGGAGGTTGCGCATCATGACGGCGAAGTCGCGGACGTGCCGTGCGGCGGCGTCGAGGTGGGGGCAGGCGGCGCGGATCTCCTTGAGTTCGGCCGCGTCGGCCTCGGGGAGATGCTGGGGGTTGGTCATGATCCAGCGGACAACGCGTCGTGGTTTCGGGGCCAGCCCAGGTCGGGCGGTGGTGTTGGCGGGTTCCTCGGCTTGGGGCTGTGCGGCTTCTTGAGGGGAGGCTGCGGCCACCACCAAGGAAACGGCCACCATCACCCGCTACGACGGGCCGTCCGAGGACGGCGGACAGCCCATCAGCGCCACCACGCTCACCGAGCCCACCCGGACCGGCCCCGAGGCACTGACCGTCGCCAAGAGCGCGCCGGTGGCGACCCTCCCTCAAGGGCAGAGCGTCTACACCGAGGGGAAGAAGGGCCCCTCGCAGGCGAGCATCGACGCCCTGCACCAACGCCGGCTCCGGCTGCGTGTTCCCCGATGTCACCTCGGTGTTCTCGCTCAGCGTGAACTCTGGTGCCACCCAGGAAGCCCTGCACATCTACCAGGCCCAGTACTACCCCGAAACCACCACGCCCACGGACCCAACAAGCAGATCCCCGGGTCGATCGAGTCCCAGCTCCCGCTGACCCGATCCGCCGATGAGGTCCTGAACAAGAAGAACCCGGGACACCGCGGTGGCGCACTACTACCAGGAATACGGCCCGGACTACAGTGCCGGCGGCACGCTCCAGTGCGATGAATACCCCTTCGCCGCAACCCATCAAGGTGCCTACAACGCCGGCACGAACTACTCTGCCCGGCCCATCTCGCGCAGCGACAATGAATCCGGCTGGGGCCAACTCCAAGGGTTCTACCGCTTCAGCCGCATGCTGGACGGTGTCGCCCCCGACCCCTTCTTCGTACGGATCACCGACTGGCGCCTAGACAATGCTCGGGGCGCGCCAGCCAGCGCGTCCAAGCGCCAGGTGCTGGGAGACCCTGATCATGACCGTGCTGTCCGCCCCGCCAGATCGTGTGGGCCAAAACTTTCGTCGACCACGGCTGCTTCCTCCTCTACGCCCCCCCGGCCTTCGCCCAAGACAATGACCTCACTCTCCGGCTGGGCGAGAACATCCACCGCATGCTGCTGTGCACGCCCTCCGGCGTGGCGGCCCGCAGCGCCGTCACCAACATCTCCTACGCGTCCGTGAGCATCGAGGTCTACGACACCGAACCGGCAACGGCACTCGAGTGGGCGGTCGACGCCATGGAGTGTGATCTTGTTCTGAACGAGAGGCTCCAGCTCCACCTGCAGAGCCTCACCAGTACGAGTGCCGCCATCGTCTCCCTTGGCCAGTACGGCACCTGGCGACTGCGCGCTCACCGACGACCATCCCAGTACCCGGACACAGAGACCCAGGAAGAGTGGCTGTTCCACCTCTGGCCCCTCCCGGAACCGCACGGTGATCCCGCCGAGGAAGCCGCCATCCACGCCCTGCTACGCCGCGCAGTCCCTCCTCATAGCTGAACTCTGTCTCGGCCTCGCCGGTCTTCGGCCGACCGCGCGGCCCACCGTGCCGCCACCTGCGGCACTACCGTCAGGGCGCCTTGGGAGGGCGCCGCGACGCCCGACGGCTCCCGGTCCCGGAAGAGAACCACGAACCCGTGGCGTTCGTCGCGGATCTGGACGAGATGCTCGGCCAACTGCGGGGTGAAGCCGGGCAGGTCGGCCCGGACAAGACAGTGACGGAAACATGGTTGACATCCACCAGACCGCCGTCATGGAATCGCCGAGGCAGGTCGGGGCGGCCGATCCGCAGTTCGAGCGACGCGATCGGATGAACGGCCCCATCTCTCCCGTAGACGCGCGGAGTTCATGCCCACCCGGCCCGAACCACACGATCAGGTTCGGAAAGCGGATGGGTGTAGCTCCTCTTGAGGGACGGGCTAAAACGCCACCGCGTCACTAGGGGCCGTGGTAGGCCAGGTTCACGGCCAGGGCGGCCACCGCCAGGCAGAAGAACACGGCCCACGGGCCCAACTGGCGGTCACGGGCCAACAGGTGGGCACAGAACGCACCGAGGAAGTACAGCACGAGACCGGCGGCGGCGAGCGTGCCCAGCACCGGCACGGCAAACCCGGCCAGCAGCCCCAGCGCGCCCGCCGCCAACAATGCGCCCAGCGGGCGCATCCAGGACCGGGGCACGCGCAACTTGTCCGCCTGGCTCTTGGGGTACTCGTGGCCGATGAAGTTGGCGATGGCGGCCAAGCCGTTGACGGCCGAGGTGAGGAGGGTGACCGCGAGGTAGGAGGCGAACACGAAAGTCTCCTTCTGCTTCGTGAGAACGACGGCTGAGTGTTCGCCCTCTTGGACGAGGCAGCACCCCAAGAAGTGACATGGGGGTAGCTCATCTATAGAGACTGGCCGGTGATCCTGTGTGCGCTACTCGGATCGGCGGCGGATTGCTGAGAGGAGGCGCCGCATGCCAACCACATGCCCGCCCGTCCCGATGACGAGCCGTCGGTAGATGCCGCCGGCCAGGCCGGGAAAGACGGCTCGACTTTCGGCGCGTAACCGTGATCGACCCGGACTGGCGTATTCGAGGCGGAAGATCAGGGCGTAGGACGAGAAACGATGGCGCCCCTCGAGGACCAGCTCCCGTCCCGGGACCGCAGCAACCACCCGAAAACCGGGAAACGTCTAGCCTTCGGCAAGGGGCCGTGGCCCAGACGCTGTGCAATCGGCGGATCCCACCAGTCTCGCGTAGCCGGCCACGCCAGGACGCGAGAAGGACCGGTGCAGTGTCTCGCCCAGACTGCGCCAGACGTCGTCGCCCCCCGCAGCAATGACCGTCGCGTGCTCATCGATGTACGGCAACGAAGCGATCTGCATCAAAGCCTCCGTGAGGTCCGGTCCCGGTTGGGTGCGATTCGTTTCACGGGAGTTCTTGATCAAGCCATGAGATCGTAGTCGTGCTGGTCGGGGATGGGGTAGAGGCGTCCGTGCTCGCGGACAGTGTGGTGGCGCCAGGAGGCATCGAGGTCGCCGTTCGCGGTAACGACACGAAGTTGGAGGACGACTTCGGCGCCGTGAAGTCCCCAGCGGTCGCCGATGATGTCGAGGCGGTCGGCGATCAGGGGGGCGGCAGACTCCTTCCACCGCTCCGGTGGCGACCGGCCGGCCCGCCTTCAGAACGGTGGCGTAGTCAAGTTGATCAAGGTGGCCGGTCAGGTAGCGGTGGCAGGCCTCGACACTCTCGCGCCGGGCGGCCGGGAGTCGTTCATGTTCGGCCTAGTCGAGGATCTCGGTGACGGTGCGGGCGGCGTGGCCGGCCAGGATCGCCGCGGGGTGTCGCCCGGCTGCATGTGGAGGGGCCGACCAGGTCCGCTCGGGTCGCACATCCGAGGCCCCGAGCCCTTGCGCGCTTCACCAGCGTGGCGGGGCAGGGAGCGCCGCTGAGCTGTGGGGCAAGGGCCGGGGCCCGCTCGGCGGAGGCAGCGGAGCATCGGTTACATTCCCGCTGCATCGCGCACGGCTGGTCTTCTGTGCGATGGCCGGATCTTGATCTTGCTAGCGCGAGGGGACTGCGGTGGACGCACACGACAACCCTGCACCGCCGGGTTCAACTGACGGACGTCCCGCCGAATGGTGGGATCGTGTGTGGAGCCATCGCGAGCACCTTTTGCGGGTAGCCCGGCGGCGGTCCGCGAGCATCGACGATGCCGAGGACGCGGTGCACGAGGCGATGATCCGGGCGGCGGAGCGCACCAATGTGGATGTCGACCGGTTGGGCCCATGGCTGACAACGGTGACGATGCGACTGTGCATCGACCGATTCCGGCAGGTCACCCGGGAAGCCGAGGTGCATACCCGTTCGGCTCTGGCCACCCCCGGTGACGTCACCATCGAGGAAGCGGTATGCGACCGGGCAGAGGCCAAATGGCTCGCCGACCGGAGCACTGGCCTCCCGGCACGTCAGAGGAAGGTGCTGGAACTGAGGGCGCAGGGTCTTGACCTCGCCCGGATCGCGCAGCGCACGGGGCTCAGTTACGAGGCGGTCCGGTCTCTGCTGGCCAGGGCCCGCAGGACGCTCCAGGCCACGCTGACAGGGACACTCGCTGTCGCCGTGTGGCTGTGGCGTGGTCGGCCTCGGGCGGCAGGCGGGGGCGGTCAGACGATGGCCCTGGCCTCCGCGGCTGCGACTGTGACGATTGCGAGTCTGGCCTTGATTGCACCATCCGAGGCGGAAGAAGCGCGGGTACGTCCGTACCCATCCCCTCTCGCGGCCGATCCGCGTCATGCCTCACGGGGACGCGAGACTCCAACCCCACACCAACCGGATGTTTCCGGCATGTCGGCTAGGCCTGGATACGGTCTCGGGCTGCCGACGGACACAGGGACGCGCCGGCTGACGGCGGACGGGCTGGCGTATCCCCCACCGTCCTCGACCCTGCCGACCCCGCGGGGTGCCGACCTCCCTGCCCTGCCCGGGCTGCCAGAGGCACCCCGGCCGGCCGCGCCGACGGTGCCTGACGTGGCGGCGTTGGTCGAGCCGGTCACAGCAGTTCGGCTGCGTGGGCTGGTAGAACTGATCGGCACAGTCGAGACGAACAGCGCGCTTGCCGAGTCGGCTGGTGGACCCTTCCCAGCCGGTGCTCCGCTGCTGCCGAAGCGCTGAGCTCAGCCGTCCGCGCACACCCCTGCGAAAAAACCTTCCTTCCGCGCGACCCACGCAGTGCTCGTCCCCGTAAAGCAGGTGACAGACCTATGCCGCTGCGTCCCGGCAACGGCGCACTGTGGGAGGAGGAGTCACCGAGTGACTCACTGCAGGAGCGGAACGAGCACCCCGCACGGGCACCGTTCACTATCGCGCGTGGTCAGACCACTGCTCGCCATGTCTCTGGCGGGCGTGGTCTCGGCGACGCTCGCGGCCCCGGCACACGCCGCCAACAATGTCAACATCGGACAGCGGTACAACGACGGCCTGGACAGCCGCTACAGCGTGACCAGTTTGACCAGCGCCGCGCAGTCGATGGGGTACACCGCGACCGGTGACACCAACGGCCGCCATGTCAACGATGTGTTCAACGACGGCGTCGGCTCCGCGGTGCTCGGCCTGTTCGGCCACTCCAACGGCGGCATCTTCCAGACCGATGAGGGCGCCACCGACGCCCAGGACTCGATTCTGGCCGCCGGCACGACGACTGACGTGGTCAGCCCCTACAGCAACGTCCGGTTCCTCACCGAGTACCTGCCGTACGCCGAGATCGACGATATGCGGCTGCTGATCCTGGCAGGCTGCGACACCGCGCTGTCCAGCGCCTGGGGCGACTTCAACAAGGCCGCCATCTCCCGCGGCGTCGACTCGGTCATCAGCTTCAGCGACCTGGTCTACTACCCGGCGACCACCTCGACTACGGCGGTCAGCACCACCAACTACTCCGGCAACTACTTCTGGGACCGCTTCTCCTACCACGCAACAACCGGCGTGAGCCTCAGTACCGCCCTGGCACGCGCCCGCACCGACTTGGTAGCCAAGGAGGGCAACGCCCACGGCTGGGACACGTACGTCATCCGCGGGGCGGTGAGCAACCCCGGTGGCGTGAAACTCAAGCCAGCCGGCGCCGGAGAGCCCTGGGACAGCGATCCGCTCGCCACAGAGGCATTCTCTTCCTTCGCGCAGCTCACCCCCATCGCCACGACGACCAGCCAGGATGCGGACGGGGCCCAGCTGACGGATGTGACGACCGCAGAGGGAGTGCTCTACCGGGCGCGCCCCGACGGCACCATCCTCGACGCCGTGGGCACGCCCACCACCAGCGGTGAGGTCACCCTCTCCGCCGACCAGGCACGCGAGGCCGCGCAGCGGTTCGTCCAGGCAGGCGTCCCCGGGTTCTCCGCGGACTGGACGCTCGTCACCGATGAGGCCGCCAGCCACCTCGACGGCGACGCGCTGCAGTTGCTGCAGTGGCGGACTGTCGAGGCGGGCAAGTCCGGTACCCGCGAGGTGACCGTCGAGATTGACCGGCGGACCGGTGCCGTGGTCTATCTGTCCGCCGCGCGGGGAGCGGCCAACGCAGGGGCCTTTCCCATCAGCGCCCAGGAAGCGATCGCCACGGCCCGCGCGGCGATTGGAGACGAGCAATCCCCGGCAACGGCCGTGGCTGACACCTGGGACACCAGCCGATGGACCGTGACCATCGACCGCGGCCTGACCGGACGCACCGACGCGCAGCTACCCGACGTCGAGCGCCTCGAGGTCGACGCCCGCACAGGCGACGTCCTGGCCCGCACCACCACCTGAGTACGTCGGATGCGCCGGGATGCCGCTCACGGTCCGTGCGCGTCGCTGATCATTCAAAGCCCCGCATGTTTCCCTAGGAGGACGTTCGTGAAATTCCGTCATGCTCGGCGAGCGCGCCGGAGCCTGGTTGTGCCGGTGGCCGCCGTCGGCCTGCTGCTTGGCGGCGCGGTGCCGGCCCAGGCCTCGACCGCCGCCCCTCCGGCCTCGGTCAAGGTCAGCGACGACAGTGTCGAGCTGACCTGGGGCGCGGTTCCCGGGGCCACGGCCTTTCTGGTCATCGACGACCGGGCGCATGAGGTGATATGGCGCGGCGAGCAGACGGCTGCCCGGCTGCCCGTTCAGGCCCCGACTTCGGTGTCCGTGCTGGTCGTCGCACTGACCGAGGAGGGCCCGCGGACGGTGTCCAAGACGCTGGCTACCGTCCCCGGTGCGGGCTCCGGGCTGACCCCGCTCACCGCCGTCACCACAGATACGGGCACCACGCTGGGCTGGGGCGCGCTGCCGGATGTGGCCCTCTATGAGGTGACCGCCGACGGCGAAAAGCTCACCGCAACCACCGGGCTCCGGCTGCAGATTGATGCGGTGCTGGGGCAGAACGTCGAGTACGAGATCTCCGCGGAGCGAGAGCTGCCCCAGGCCGAGATCGGCGAGGACACGGTCACAGGTTACTCGTACGGGGTGGATGTGACGCCGACCACCACCGAGGTCAACAAGACGCCCAATGATGCTCAGCCGGGCGACACCCTGCCCGCGGGGATCCCTACGATGACCACCTCGCGCACGGCCTACGAGCCCTACATACCGGATGCCTACATCGATGCCCCCGACATGGGAACGCCTTTCGACTGCGAGAGCGGTGACGGCTCCGATTACTGGTACGGCGGAGATAATCGCGGCGTCGGTTACAACACTGGTAAATACCGGACCCTGGCTGCGGCGACGTACTACTGGTCGTCCGCTTACACCTTCACAACGAAAGACATCGCCCCCACCAAGCGATACAAAAAGATCAACGGCACCATGTACTACGATTCCCAGCGCACCGCCACGGGGGAGACATTCCGCGTTCACCCCGTAAACAACGATGGACGATCCGCACAGACGCTGATCAACCATTCGGTGACCAATCCCTACTGCTCCGGGGCGAACGCCATCGACTACGACAACCGTCAGGAGATGTACCAGAACGGCGGCCACTACATCCTGGGCAAGCACGACCAGATGCCCAACCACCAGCTTCACCGGTATGACACCTACTCGGACGGCACGTCCTCCCTCGATCGGATCTTCAACCACCCACTGAAGGACCCGAAGTGCCTCAGCTGGGCGTGGCCCTGCGGCCAGCAAATGTACGAGTACGTCCGTTAGGTCATTGTGCGGTGGGGCGGCGCCTCGGGCCGCCCCACCGCACCTTGGGAGATTGGTTTCACGAGGACATGAACATACGTGCTGTCCCGAAAGGCCGGCAGCTGTGCGCAGGGCTGGCGTTCACGGCGCTCATGCTGATGTCATTCAACTTTGCTCAGCTCGCCGGGTGGACCTTCACTCCAGTCGGGCTGCAGCGCCTCAGGGAAAGCCTGGCCCCCCTGGCGATGTCCCTGGCAGCCGGTGTCGGTGCCGTGGCCGCAGCACGCGCGATTCTGGACTTGCGTGTGCGCTCCCTCTGGCTGCTGCTCGGGGTTCCCATTCCGGTGTGGATGGCGCTCCTGCTCGCCGGCGTGATCGGCAACGGGCCCTGAACAGCAGCCCCATACGGTCGGCCCGCTCACGCTCAGCCCTCCTCTCCGGTATCCGGCCTCCCGCGCCGGTACCGGGGGATGCCCGGGAAAGAAGGTGTTATGCAGGTTGTACTTGCTGGTGGAACGGGCGCGCTGGGTCGACGTATCGCCGCCGACCTGTCCGCCCGCGGCGATGAGGTCGTGATCCTGACCCGCTCCCCTCGCCCTGGCAGCCGGTACCGACAGGTGGCTTGGGACGGGACCAAGGTAGGTCCGTGGGCGCGGGAGCTGGAGGGAGCGGCCTTGATCAACCTCGCCGGCGAGCTGGTGGACCGCAGTCCGACCGCAGCCAACGTCGAACTGCTGAGCCGCTCACGAGTGGAACCGACCAGGGCTCTGGCCAAAGCTGCGGCAACGTTGGACCAGCCACCCACGGTGTGGATCCAAATGAGCACCCTGGCCATCTACGGCGACGGCGGGGACCACATCCTCGACGAAAGCGCGCCACCGGCTGACGGCCCGCCCCAGATGGCGGGAGTCGCCCGCGCTTGGGAGACCGCAGCCACCGGTGTACCCACCGGCCGCCAGGTCGTACTGCGCACCGGGATCGTCCTGGACCGAAACACCCCCGCGCTCGACCGCCTGGCCGGGCTCGTCCGCTGGGGCCTGGGCGGCCGGGTGGGCACCGGCCAACAGTGGGTCAGTTGGCTCCACATCGCAGACCTCCTCGCTGTCATCCGCCTGGCCCTGGCCGACCCCAACCTGAGTGGCATCTTCCATGCCACGAGCCCAAACCCGGTTCGCAACGCCGAACTCATGGCGGCTTTGCGACAGGTTCTGCGTCGGCCTCCCGCCCCGCCGACGCCCGCCCCGCTTGTCCGTTTTGGCGCGGCCCTCCTGCGAACTGACCCGGCGCTCGCCCTGACCGGTCGTCGCTGTGTGCCATCACATCTGCTCGACGCCGGCTTCGTCTTCGGTCACCCCCATCTCACCCCGGCCCTCCGGGATCTGCTGTCTCCGTGAGCCGCCACCGGATCGGCACCGCAAACCCGCCCCAGACGGGGCCGCCTGGCATCCCCAGTGCCGACTGCCCGACGAGTGGATCAGACCTGACCGAGCGGCAGAAATTGGCCGCATCCCTGTTGGACACGGCTACCGGCCACCCGGCGAGACGCAGCCGACGCTCCCCCCAGTACCTACCAACGATCACTGAACCTGATCTCCGATCACAACGGATGACGAGAGTTGACCACCCATGCCCACTACCTGACAAAGCCGCAGATCAACACCACACCCGGGGCCCGACACTCACACCCGCTGCCCGTCACTGACCCGCCCATGCCCCATAACCGCAGCCGCACACAAACTGACCGGCCCAGGTCAGCCACCGAGCACTGATCACAAACACCACATCTGGAGGAGCGGTCCGGGCTCGGCATGCGCTGGGCATAGCAGACAACCGTGAGCGCCTCAGGTCGTGGCTCTCGGGCTCCTCATAGCGTCTTCGGCCGGGCGTGATGAGGTCCGGATCAACTGCGCAGGAGGTAGCTGGTCAGGCGTGAACGGGCTTTGCCCGGGCTGAGTCCGAGCGCCTTCCCGATCGTCTCCCACGACAGTTCATCGGCCAGCGCAGCATGAGCGGCTTCCCGGCCGGTGTGGCCGGTGAGGCGCTCCAGCGCAGCCACGGCCTTCAGTGCGGCCACCGGCGCCTGCTCGGCCAGCGTGGTCAGCTGCTCCTCCAGCCGGTCCATTGTTTCGGCGAGTTGGGCCGGCAGGGGCACCGTCTGGCGGTCGACGGTGCGGATGTGATCGCTCCAGTCGTTGTACGGGCCGGAGGTGTCGAGGTCGTCCAGGCGGTCGTCTTCCACTTGGTCCCACTGGATGGGGTAGCTCGAGCCGCGCCAGCCACACGCGCAGGCGCCCCGGTAGGCGGCCGCCTTCGGCCGGCTCATGCGGCCGTTGTACGCCCACCACTCACTGGCCGGCGGAGCGCATGAACGACGCCGGGTGGAACCCCCCCTCCGCCGCTTCGGCGGGACTGATCTCGTGGTTCCAGGTGGAGGCCAGCGCGGTGGCCGACGACCGGCCGCTACCGGTACAGCCCTTCCTGCGGTGCGCCGAGGACGCGTCAGCGCGGGCCGGCGCGCTGGACCTGTCCGCGGTACAGGTCCTCCTGCCGGTTCAGGGGCTCGACGCCGCGTCGCGGCCGCCGTACGCGCCCGTGCCCTCGATCCTGACGGCCCCGTGGTTCGCTGAGCGCGACCCGCGATCGAGGACTCCGGTAGAGGTCAGCATCAACAGTGGCCGGGACCCAGCGATCCCCGCCGTCGCAAGACAGCTCACCGAGCACCTCGGCCACCTCGGCCAGGACGTTTTCGTTTGCGAGTCCCACGACATCGCTGGCCGGGACGACGTCCCCCTCCGCCGTTCGACGACAGTCTCTGGAACGGCCCGCCCCGACACGGCGTGGTGCTGCGCGGCAAGCTTGCCCAGTGGTCGTGTGACGCGGTCGGATGGCTGGCCGAGGTCGTCGCCGACTCCGCCGCCCAGCTCGGCGTCCATTCGCCGCTCCTGCTCACCGTCACACGCTCACCTCGATAACGAGAAGCTCGCAATGCCGCTGCGCCTACGACCTTGCGGCCGCCCGTAGCACCGGTTGCAGGAACAGCAGGGAAGAACAAGGGCCAGCGGCCCTCGGTCGCCACCATCTACCGCATCCTCGCCGAGGACTGCGTGGCCGACGACATCGAGTAGAAGGCTCAGGGCTTCAAGATCATCCCATGGCGCCTTTTGGGTTACCTCGGCGATACCCGAAGCGGCGTGCTCAGGCCCGAAATCCTGTCAGAAAACGGGTGATCCGAAGTTGTTGAACGGCCAGGGCTTTGATGGAGTTTTTGAAGGCTCCGGCGGCCTTCCGGCCGCCCGCCCGGCGATCTTCAACAAACGAAGGTTTCTTGAAGCCTGGCAGCTCAGCGAACAAATAATCGGTTGCCTGTTGGCGATGGTGGTGGATGCAATGTCCGGCATGGTCACCCAGGTGCGCCCGCCACGGCGAGATGAGATGAACGCGTACTACCGGGCCTTGCCACTCTGCGATCCGGGCAAACTGCAACCGAATCGTCACACGGGAGACGCCAACGCATGAATAGGCCACCATCGCCACCTGGAGCGGAGCGGACTGACGGATCATCCGTCCAGATCGGCGCGCTCCTTCCGCTGACTCGGCCTGGCTGGGTCGAGGCAGGCCAACACTTGCTCGCTGGACTCGAGCTGGCCGCATCCGAAGTCAATGACGCCGGCGGGATCGTCGGAAGACCACTCGAGCTGGTGGTCCGCGACACCGCGGCTGATCCACAGAGGGCCGCGGCGGCCGTAGATGAATTGGCTCGCCTGGGCGTGGCTGCCTTGGCGGGGGAGTATCACAGCGTCGTCGCTCGCGCCGCTGCTGCCAGGGCCGACGCCCTCGGCCTGCCGTTCCTCTGCTCGTCAGCGGTTCTCGACGCGCTCACCGAACAGCCAACGGAATGGGTCGCGCGCCTCGCCCCGGCGCAGTCCCACGGCTGGCAGATCTACGCAGACTTCCTCCTCGGCGCGGGCTACAGTCGAATCGCCGTAGCAGCCGAGTCGAGTGTCTACTGGGCATCTGGGGCCCGCATTCTGCGGGACTACCTCGCTCCACGCGGCGGCACCGTCATCGAACTCGACATGCGCGCGCTCGCCCCCACGGCCGTGTGCGACGAACTCGTCGGCAATCGCGCGACAGCCCTCCTTCTTCTGGTCGGCCACCCGGAGCCGGCAGTGTCGATCGTCAAGTCTGTCCGCCGCGACCAGCGCCTCGCCGAGATCATGATTGGTGCTCCGGCCGGGCAACCGGAGTTCGCCGAATGGGCGACGTTGCTGGGCGACGACAGCGCCGCGATCCCGTTCTTGCGCTACCTGCCCGAGCGCCTCAGCCCACTCGGTGCACGAGTCGAGACGGCCCTCCGCGAGCGGCTGGCCGAAGCGCCCTCCTTCGTCGCCTTCGAGGGCTACGACACGGTCGCCGTCCTCGCCGATGTGCTGCGTTCTCACGGCGCGGACCGGGCGCGCACTGCCGAATCCTGGCCGCGAGTTGCAGTCGAAGGCACCCGCGGGCAGATACAGTTCTCCCGCACGCCAGGCATCAGCGTTTGGCAATGGGCTTGGACGCCAATCCAAGTCGTTGATCGGGATCCGGCGGAACCCGATCGCTTTCGGATCCTTCACGCCAGCTGAGAGAGCACGGAGGTCCGACTGCCCAGATCTGTCCGAACTTGAGGCTGCCTACCTGTCTACGTGTTAATACGGGCTCTCAGCTTCGCGGCGGGGCCCCGACCGCATTCTCGGACTGTCGCGCGTCAGCCGACGCTAGCCCGGGGCAGCCCAGAGAAGGCCAGCAGTCGGACCGGCATCAAGATCAATCTCAGCGCCAACCACGGTTCCATTGATCCCCGACGCCGAACTGCGCCAGCTCTCCTGCGGCCTCGTCCAAGCGCTCGACCGCCAGAAGCAGCAGCCCCACATGCGGCTGCGACGGCGGAGCTCACTCACGTCCCGCAACACCGCCCACACGGACGTGGTTGGTGGAGCCGTTTGTACCGGGCACCGGCTCACCCATCATGTGGATCGTACGCACCTGCCCGTCGGCTACGACCACCCGGAACTCGCTGTCGATCGGACGGCCGTTGTCCGCGGACTCCGTGACCAACGCCGCGAACAGCTCCTGGTCCTCGGCAACTAGGAGGGATCCAAGTTCGTCCAGGCGCACTGGACCACTCTCCCGAGAGCGCTCTAGGATCCGGTAGAGCTCATCGGACCAGGCGGCCTCGCCGGTCAAGAGGTTCCATTCGGCCGATCCAACACGTGCTGCTGCTGCGGGAGAGCTACCTATACCCGGGGGGAAGCGGCACGACATGGAGGTCTGGCCGGTGCCTGCCGCCGGAGTGGCGGGTGGCCAAGCAGGCGTCTTACAACGGTTGAACCCGAAGTCTCCGCCCTCGGCCCGCTGCCTCCTTCCTGCTCGTCAGAGGCAGCTGACAGGTCGGCTCATCGGGTCAGCCGTGGTCAATCATGGCGGCGGGGACAGATTGTCCCGTAGTCCTTGCGCAGCGCGCGGGCGTACTCCTCGCCGGTTGCGGTGATCCACTCTCCGGCTGAGGCACAGCCGAAGTTGCGTTCGTAGACGGAGGTGTAGCGGCTGGCGTCCGGCAGATGGCCGGTCATTTCGAAGGGCGTGCCGTCAGGGCGGCTGAGCACCATCTCGGCTGTGCTGCCGCCCACTTGGTAGTGGATGCGATAGCGCCAGCGGCAGTGGCCTCGCTTGGACTCAGCCTCGATGATGAACGCTTCGCTCTCGTTCTGGTCAGCGTGATGTGCCGGGCCTTAGGGCCAGTGAAGTACGGCTCTGCGTCTGCCGGGTCCCTGTTGGTCTTACTCGGGTACGCCTCCATCGTGGGAGCCGGATCGTCGATGGTGACGAGGAGTGGGATGACGTCGTCCACGCCCTGAGATGGGTAGAGGACGAGGCTGCCGGTGAGCGGCGATGAGCACCTGCCGCCCTCCAGCTCGGGGACGATGTCGGTGATCCGGACCTGCTGTGCAGCGCGGCCCCGAAGGGTGACCATCCACTTGGAATCTCCGACGTCGACGGTGTCCACCTCCTGCCATGAAGAATCACCGGCTTTCATCAGCGCGGCGAGGCGTCCTTCCTCGTCCCCACGGACCAGGTAAGCACCGTGCCCTTTGACGTCGCTGACCTCGACCACCTCGATGGCGTTCCGCGGCGACAGCCGGTCGGGGAGGCTGTCGAGCGGAAGGATCGTCTTCACAGTGCCGGTCAGAACGTCCTGGAATGTCACGGTAGCCACCGTCAGCAGGATCCCGGCCAGCCAGGTGGCGGGGCTTCTCAGGTACCGCAGCCGGTCCCGGGGTGCCTCTTGGGCAGGACGGGACCGGTCGGCACGGCGGATGCTCCTGCGCGTGAGCGCCCCGGTCCTGCGGACACCCGGTCGGTTACTCGGCATGGTCCGGCCGCCCTTCGTCCATGGGGCTCTCCGTACGGCGCCCCCGACGCGTCAAAACCAGCACCGCGGCGCCTGTGGCCCAACCCCACACCGTGCCGAACCGGACGGCGTCAGCGCTCGCCGCATCGAAAGCGAAGCCCACGTACACGTCGCGCGGGGCGACCCCCTGCAGCAGGGTGCTCTCCACCAGCGCGGCCGCTGTGGCAGCGAGCAGGGTCGCTGACCAGCACTCCATGACCACGCGCAGCGGGCGCTTGGCCGCCGCGCGTACGGCCACGGCGTAGAGCGCCACCCCCAGCACCGCCAGCAAGACGAGGCAGGCCGCAAGGGTCGCGAGCCACCCGCTGGTGCTTTCGGTCCTGAGAGGACGCATGCGCAGCGCCGGATAGAAGACTTCGCTCCACTCCTCGATCAAGGCTGGAGGCTCGTACGGATGTACGAGGTCCGGGTGAAAGGTGAAGGAGGAGGAGGACTGCTCCAGGTCATGTGTGTTGCTGTGCCGCAGCACCGGTGCGCCGGCGATCGCCAGTAGCACCACCACCGTCAGCCCGGCGGCCACCGCGTCGCGACGCTCACGTGCCGTGGGAAGCGCGGGTGCCAGTTTCTCTGCCTCCCCGCAGCCGTCGGCCGTATCCGTCGTTCCCCTACCCGCCTGGAAGGGCGCCCATCGCTGTCGGCGCCAGACCATCGTCCACATGACAACCGGCAGCAAGGCGGCCACCAGTGCCAACTGCGCCGAAGCGACCTGCGCCTGCTGCAGCTGCCCCCCGATGAACCACCCGACGTAGGGCTGGTCCACCCGATCCCAGGCCGAGTCCATGGCCCGCCCCAGCAGCTCGGCGAGCCCGGCCGCCAGCAACATCGCCCCCATCAACTCCAGGACCGTACGGATCCGTGGTCGGACACCCGGAGCGGCCCGAAGTACCGCGTACTTCAGCACTGTTGAGAGGACCAGGAAGACCAGCTGCGGTAGCCACCCGCCGATGTGGTCAAGGTCCGTCACTATGAAGCCGTAGACCTTGAGGGCCTGCACCCCCGGGTGTTCCAGCAGGCGGGAGGCATCGGCGCCTACGACGCGCAGACTCAGCGGGTAGAGCGCGAACAGGTAGGTCGCGTGAACCAAGGTGGATCCCCCGGCCAGCACCATGGACAGGCGGCGGTTCACTGCAGCACTCCCCCGTGTCACCCGCGAACTGCAACGAGCTTTGGCGCAAGTGTGCCTCAACGGTCGCCTCCGTGACGGGACAACACCTGACCTCAAGCGGACGCGATCGTTCGGTCGCCGTAGGACCACAGCCTGGCTGCGGCGAGTCCGAGGAATGCCAGGTAGTTGCGCGGATGGTGTTCGTAGCGGTGGTTGAGTCGGCGGTAGCCCGTTAGCCAGGAAATGGTCCGCTCAATAACCCACCTGCGACGTCCGAGTCGTTCGCTGGACTCGATGCCTTTGCGGGCGATGCGCACGCCGATGCGTCTCCCACGTAACCATTTCCGCAGGTGAGGGATGTCGTAGGCCTTGTCTGCGTGCAAACGCTGGGGCTTGAAGTCCCGGCCTCGGTCGGGGTCGTGTCTCGTTTGGTGACCAGCCACCATGGGCTTCAGGGCTTCGCTGTCGTGGGTGTTTGCGGCCGAGAGCCCGACGAGGAGGGGCAGTCCGTTCGCGTCCGACAGGACGTGCATTTTGGAACCCGGCTTGCCCCGGTCCACGGGCGACGGACCTGTGAGTTCGCCCCCTTTTTCGCCCTGACGTGGGCGGAGTCCAGGACCACGCGGGTCACGTCGATCAGGCCGACGTCGTCGAGGCAGTGCAGAACGGCCTCGTGCAGCCGACCCCACACCCCAGCCCTCGACCAGCTCAGGAACCTGCGGTGAGCCGTTGACTTCGATATCCCGAAGCACGGCGGCAGCGCGCGCCAGGCACAGCCGCTGACCAGCACGTAGATGATTGCCGCGAACACCGTCTCATCAGGTGTGTCCTGCGTACCGCCGCCCTGCGGCCGCACCTTCGACGGTGGGATCAGCGGCTCAGCGATCTCCCACAGCCCGTCCGGAACAATCCAACTCCACATACCCCGCCCCATGACCAGCTCAACGTCCGCCTCACCACATAGGACACGGTCTAAGAGCTCGTAACACGATCTTGTTGAGCGTGGCTGGTCATCCGTGATGTGGACGATGTTAGGTCCGTTCTCGGTCGCGGTCGGCAGCGGAGGAGCGGCCGGTGCTCGGCTGCGCGGCCAGCAGCGTCGGCACCATCCCGTAGAGCCAGCTCCACGGGATGTCCGGAACGGACGATACGAGGGCGGCAACGTCTGCGCAGGCGTTACTCCAACACAGGCACTGCGTCCCGACGAGCTCGATGTTCGTGCCGCTGCTCATCACCACTCACGGCCGGGCTCCAGTCATCACCGGCGATGAGTTGGACGAGCTCGGGGCACAGCGCGTCGACCATGTTCGCAAGGTCATCACCGCCATGCTTCGTGCACGGGCTCGGGTGCCGCCTCCGACACCGATGGCCGTTCGTGAGTATCCGGGCGACATACTCCCAGCCGTGCGGGCTCGCCTATCGTGATCCCGATCGGATCACGCGCCAGAAACGGTCACCAGGGAGGATCACCATGACATCTTCACCGCACCACGACGACTTAGCCGGCCACATCTCCAGGCGCCGCTTCGCCCAGCTCGCCGCCCTCGGACTCGCTGCTGGTGCCGGCTCGCTCGGTCTCACCTCGTCGGCCGTCGCCGCCGGAGTGGCCGGGCAGGTTTACTACGACCGTGCCCGCACGCTGGCCGGAAGCGACCCGGTCCTGCTCGGCCTCGTGACGGCACTGACCCCTGACTTCGACTTTCCTCGCCCGCCCGCGCCTGAGCCGCTGAAGATCTTCGACAATCTGGCCTTTCTGAGCGCGGGCTGGGTCTCCGCCATGGCGGTGCTGACCGACGACGGGATCGTGCTGATCGACGCGCTCACCTCCCCCGTGGAGGCCGAGGGCATTCTCGTCCCGGGGTTGCGTGAGCTGGGAGCCGATCCGGAGACGATCAAGTACGTCGTCGTCACCCACGGCCACGATGACCATTTCGGCGGCGCGCAGTACCTCGCCGACCGCTACGGAGCACGCGTTCTGATGACGCCGGCCGACTGGGACCTCATCGCCCGAACCCGTCCGGATAATGCCCCCACCCGGGACCTGGAGATCGCGGACGGGCAACAGCTCACGCTCGGCGGCACGACGATCCAACTGCACTACACTCCGGGCCACACCCCGGGCACCGTCTCGCCGATCATCCCGGTGCGGGCGGGCTGTGAGCGCCACACTGCCATGCTATGGGGTGGCATGAACCCGCCCAACGCACTGACGGAGCTGAGCACCTACCGTGCGTCCATCCACTCCTTCCGGGACCGGATGCGGCAGGCGAGCGTGGACGTGGAACTGTCCAACCACCCCAACGACTACGGTCTCCAACGCGCCGAGCAGCTTCGGAACCGGCCCGACGGAGTCAACCCCTTCGTACTCGGCCAGCCGCGGACGCAGCGGTTCATGGCGGTGATGGACCTCATGCTGCGCGGGAGGATCGCTGACGCCGAAGCGGCCGAAGCGGCCGAAGCCCGGGGCGAATCGCGTTCGGACGGCGCGGCGATGCAGCCGTGTTGCTGAGCATGTCCGGGTCCCGGTGATATCGCCGAGTTCGTCGCGGCCGTCGGCGCGGAGAGCGTCCTGACGTCGGCGACTGACCGTGACTGGTGAGACGAACGAACATCCAGGGCCTGGGCAAACTCCGCCATGTCGTCGAGCAGACCTTCGCCCTGCTCCATCACTTCAAACGACTCGCCACCCGGTGGGAGCGCCGGACCGAACTCCACGACGCCTTCGTCTCCCTGGCTTGCAGCACATCTGCTGGAGACGCCTCAAGAAGCGCCAACCATGATCGTGTGTTGAGCTCGCAGACCTCTGCGTCCTCCTCGCCGTCGTCGAAAACCTCTGCCTCGCCCTGCTCTCCGAGGCCGACCAGGAAGTCCTCTTTCATCTTCGATCGACGGAAACGGGTATGCGCCGTCCGGCAGATTCGGCGTCTGCGGCAGCTGCAGCGGCACGTGAATCTCAGCGACCATGGCGGGCACGGCGGGCGCCCATCGGTGCCCTCAGCAACTCCCTGCGTCTCAGTCAGAGGTGCCCTGGCCGGCAGGAAGGGACTCGGTTCCAGTTCCTCGATCCGCCCTGCCAAGATCGTGCGCTGGTCGAGGACGGTGGCCGGGGACGCGTGGACAGGTCGCTGCGGAGCGTACGGAAGGGTCGGGTCCACCGGCTGACCCCTATTCCCGAAGAGCCATTGGAATTCCAATGCCAGGCATTGGATTCCTCATTGGATACCTATCGGACTACGGCCTAATGTCGGGGACATCGCCGCTCTGACGATCTGCACTCAAAGCGTCAGCGATCGCAGAGTGTCAGCGGACGCAGCACGTCAGAGCGCGCGATACGCACCACCCACCCCGCCGGGCCCCGGTCAGCCGGGCCCGTACCCTTGGAGAAACACCAATGTCGAAGATCCTCTTCGTGATGACCGGCGTCGACTACTGGACGCTGGCTGATGGCACCAAGCACCCGACCGGTTTCTGGGCCGAGGAGGCCGTCGCCCCGTACGAGGCGTTCAGGGCAGCCGGCCACGAGATCGTCGTAGCCACCCCGGGCGGCGTCGTCCCCACGGTGGACAAGGGCAGCCTCGCCGCCGAGGTCAACGGCGGCCAGGAGAACGCCGACAAGATCGCGAACGCGCTCGCCGCGATGGCCGAGCTGCAGAACCCGATCAAGCTTGAGGACGTGAACCTCGACGACTACGCCGCGGTCTTCTACCCCGGCGGTCACGGCCCCATGGAGGACCTCGCCGTCGATGCCACCTCCGGCAAGCTGCTGGTCGACACCCTTCAGGCGGGTAAGCCGCTGGGTGTGGTCTGCCACGCCCCGGCCGCCCTGCTCGCGGCCGTGAAGACCGACGGGTCCAACGCCTTCGCGGGTTACCAGGTGGCTGCGTTCACCAATGCCGAGGAAGCGCAGGCCGGCTTCGCCGACAAGGCGAAGTGGCTGCTGGAGACCCGCCTGACGGAGGCGGGCGTGCAGGTGCAGGCGGGCAAGCCGTGGGCGCCGAACGTGGTCGTCGACCGCAACCTGGTCACCGGCCAGAACCCGGTCTCCTCCGCCCCGGTCGCCGCGGAACTGCTCAAGAAGCTGGCCTGAACCATGGGCACTGACCGGCTGGGTGAGGTCCTGGACGCCACCTACGACTGTCTGACCCGGTACGGCGTGCGGCGCACCACCATGGACGACATCGCCACCACCATGGGCGTGTCCCGGTCAGCGGTCTACCAGTACGTCCGCAGCAAGGACGACGCCTTCCGGCAGCTCGCCCACCGCCTGCACACCCAGGCACTGGAGCGCGCCCGGCAGGCGGCGGCCGCCGAGGACGCCCCGTACGCCGAGCGCGTCCGGGGCGTCCTGGCCGCCAAGCTCGACCTGGTCCTCCAGCTCGCCGGGGACTCACCGCACGCCGCCGAACTCCTGGACGAAAAGGCCCGGCTGTTCGGCGGGATCTGCACCGCCTTCACCGCAGACCTGCGCCGCCTGCTGATCGGCCTGTTCACCGAGGCCGGCACCGTGGGCGGTATCGAGCCCGGCGAGGCGGCTGATATCGCGATCGCCCTGGTCATCGGGCTGGAGTCGGTGGGCGGCGGCAGCCTGCTGCTGGAGCCCGCGAGCGACGCACTCCTGTCCGGCCTGCTGGGCGCCCCGGCCGCGACCCGCTGACCGCGCGCCCCGGGGCGTTCGTTCTCCCGTTTCCCTGTCTCTCCACTCCGTGGGGCTGAGCCCTGCCCTTTTCCAGCCGGTTCAGCCACCGCAAGGCCCGCCGGGACGTGCCCCTGCCCTGGACCGCCCCCAGCCAGTCACTGCCGCCCTGGCGGGAGCGGCCAGGGCGGCAGTGCCGCCCTGCCGGTCCATCACCCCCGTCCCCCGGATACCTCTTCTCGAAAGACGCCCTCATGCCGTCCCAGCACCGTGCCCTGACCGCGCCTGCCGGCGCTGGATACGGGCTCGTTTTCATCCTCGGTCTCGCGGCCACTGTCGTGGCCATGATGCAGACCCTGGTCGTGCCCATCCTGGCCATCATCCGCGACGAGTTGTCCCTGACCGCCTCCACCGCCGGCTGGCTGACCACCGCCACCCTGCTGTCCGCAGCCGTCTTCACCCCGCTGCTGGGGCGGCTCGGGGACATGCGCGGCAAGCGCCCCGTCCTCATCGGCATCCTGCTGGTCACCGTGGCCGGCTCCGTCCTCGGAGCCACCACCGACTCCCTGCCCCTGCTGCTGACCGCCCGGGCGATGCAGGGCGCCTCCACCGCGATCTTTCCGCTGGCCCTGTCCGTGCTGCGCGATGAACTGGAGCCCCGCCGACTGTCCGGCGCCATGGGCCTGGTCAGCGGCACCCTCGCGGTCGGCGCCGGGCTCGCCCTGGTCGGCGCGGGCCTGCTCACCCAGGGCACCGATCCCGACTACCACCGCGTCTTCTGGATGGCCACCGCCCTGTCCCTGATCGCTCTCGTGGGCGTCACCGCCTCCGTCCCGCCCTCCCGCGAGACCACGGGCGGACGCATCGACTGGGCCGGCGCGGCCACCCTGGCGGCCACCCTCGTCCTGTTCCTGCTGCCCGTCTCCCAGGGCAGCACCTGGGGCTGGACCTCCCCGCGCACCCTGACCCTGTTCGCCGCCGCGGCCGTCCTGGCCACGGTCTGGGTGGCCGTCGAGCGACACGTCAGCGAGCCCATGGTGGACATGACCATGTTCGTGCTGCGGCCGGTGCTGTTCACCAACATCGCCGGTGTGCTGCTCGGCTTCGGCATGTTCACCCAGTTCATCGGCATCACCTTCCTGGCCCAGACCCCCAGGGATCTGGCAGGCTACGGCTTCTCCGCCTCCGTGCTGGGCGCCGCGACCACTTACCTGCTGCCCGGCACCCTCGCCACACTGATCGCCGCACAGCTGGGCGGCACCCTGGTGCGCCGCATCGGCGCCCGCGTCACCCTTGCCGCCGGCGCCGCCTCGGGCGTTGCCGGCTTCGCCTGGCTCGCCCTCGCCCACGGCAGCACCGCATCCGTCGCCAGCGCGGGCATCCTTACCGGCATCGCCGTCAGCTTCGGCTTCGCCGCCCTGCCCGCCTTCATTGCCCAGGGCGTGCCCGCCCACCAGAGCGGCATCGCCAACAGCATCAACTCCATCGCCCGTTCGGTCGGCAGCTCCGCAGGCTCGGCCGTCATCGCCACCCTGCTGGCCGCCAACACCCTGCCTCATCTCCCGCCCGGAACCCCTGCGCTGCCGGCCGAGACGCAGTACAGCATCGTCTTCACCCTCGGCGCCCTGGCCTTCGCCCTCGTGGCCCTGGTCGCCCTCACCGGCCTCAACTTCAAGCGCACGACACCCAGCCGCATCGTGCTGCGGCCGCAACCGGCCAACAGCCTCCCGGCTCCTTCGACACCGCCACAACCTGCTCGGCTGACCACCACCGGCAACTGACCCTGACGATCAGCACATCCCTCTCGCTGAACAGCCCCATCCCCCACAGGGGTTCAGCCCTACCAGCTCACAGATAAGGAACGCTCCCATGAGCACCAGCTCCCCGCGCCCCGCCGAGGCCTCCGGCACCTTCGCCCTCGGTGGCGACCTGCCCGTGAACCGCCTCGGCTACGGTGCCATGCAGCTGACCGGCCCCGGCGTCTGGGGCGAGCCCAAGGACCCCGACGAGGCCGTACGCGTCCTGCGCCGCGCCGTCGAACTCGGCGTCACCTTCATCGACACCGCCGACTCCTACGGCCCGTTCGTCAGCGAACGCCTCATCCGCAAGGCCCTCCACCCCTACAACGACGACATCGTCATCGCCACCAAGGGCGGCCTGACCCGGCCCGGCCCCGACGACTGGCGTCCGGTGGGACGCCCCGAGTACCTGCGCCAGCAGCTGGAACTGAGCCTGCGCCACCTCGGCCTTCAGCGGATCGACCTCTACCAGCTGCACCGCATCGACCCGCAGGTGCCCCTCGCCGACCAGCTCGGCGAGCTCGTCACCCTCCAGCAGGAGGGCAAGATCCGCCACATCGGCGTCTCCGAGGTGACCGTCGACCAGCTCAAACAAGCCCGCGGCATCGCCGAGATCGTCTCCGTGCAGAACCTGTACAACCTCGCCAACCGCAGCGCCGAGGACGTCCTCGAGTACGCCGAGGCCGAGAACATCGCCTTCATCCCGTGGTTCCCCATGGCCACCGGCGAACTCGCCCGCCCCGGCGGCCCGCTCGACGCCGCCGCCCAGCAGCACGGCGCCAGCCCCTCCCAGCTCGCCCTTGCCTGGCTGCTGCGCCGCTCCCCGGTGATGCTGCCCATCCCCGGCACCTCCCGCGCCGCCCACCTGGAGGAGAACCTCCAGGCCGCGACCCTCACCCTGACCGACGGCGAGTTCGAGGCCCTCACCGACGCCGTGTGACACGGCCCGGCACAGCACCCCGCCCTGCGCAACCACCCCGACCCAAGGAGACTCCCATGAAGATCGGCATCATCGGCGCCGGCAACATCGGCGGCAACCTCACCCGGCGGCTGACCGCCCTCGGGCACGACGTGTCCGTCGCCAACTCCCGTGGCCCGCACACCCTGACCGCGCTGGCCGAGGAGACCGGCGCCACCCCGGTAGCCGTGACCGAAGCGGCCCGCGGCGCCGAGGTCGTTGTGGTCACCATCCCGCTCAAGAACATCCCCGACCTTCCGCCCTGCCTGTTCGACGGGGCCGCCGACGGCTTCGCCGTGATCGACACCGGCAACTACTACCCCAAGGAGCGCGACGGGAGGATCGCCGCCATCGAGGACGAGGGGCTCACCGAGAGCCGCTGGACCCAGCAGCACCTCGGTCACCCGGTAATCAAGGCGCTCAACGGCACCTACGCCCAGGACATCCTCGACAAGCCACGCCCGAAGGGCGACCCCGAGCGGATGGCACTGCCGGTCGCGGGCGACGGCGAGGCCGCCAAGAAGATCGTCCGCGACCTCATCGACGAGCTCGGCTTCGACACCGTGGACACCGGCGGCATCAACGACTCCTGGCGCCAGCAGCCCGGCACCCCCGTCTACGGCCTGCGCGGCGGCGTCGGCGCGGTGACGAAGGCCCTGGCCGAGGCGTCCCCCAAGCGCCCGGCCGCTTTCCGGGCATGAGGCCGGCTGATGCCGCCACAGCCCGCCTTGCCATAGGGAGCAGATAGGGTTTCTTCGTGAGACATAAGGATCCCGATGGTCCGATTGGGGTGCGGCAGTCCGCTGCGGCACCCCAACCGGACCTGAACCTGCTGCGCACCTTCCTGGCCGTGTACCGCTCCGGTTCCTTCACCGCCGCCGCCGGACTGCTGGGCCTGTCCCAGCCCACGGTGACCACCCAGATCCGCGCCCTGGAGCGGCAGACGGGCCGCGAGCTGTTCCAGCGCCTGCCGCGCGGCGTCGCCCCGACACCCGTCGCCCACGACCTCGCGGCCCGCGTGGCCACGCCCCTCGACACGCTCGCCGCCGTCGCCGGGCACGACACCGCACCAGACAAGCCGGCCGCCCCCGTCCATCTGGCAGGGCCTGCCGAGCTGCTGTGCACCCGCGTCCTGCCGACCCTCGCCCCGCTGGCCGCCGGCGGAGTACGGCTGCGCGTGACCACGGGCCTGACCGACCCGCTCCTGGAGGAGTTGCGCGCCGGACGCTATGACCTGGTGATCGCCACCGTCCGGCCGCGCGGGAGGGCGCTGGCCGCCGTGCCGCTGATGGACGAGGAGTTCGTTCTGGTCGCCGCGCCCGCCTGGGCCGGCCGCCTGAAGGAACGGCTGGCCGCCGAAGGCCCGGCCGCGCTGCACGCCGTCCCCCTGGTCACCTACGCCGAGGACCTGCCCATCGCTCGCCGCTACTGGCGTCACGTCTTCGGCACGCGGCTGTCCTGCCCCGCTGCCGTCACCGTCCCCGACCTGCGTGGCGTACTCGCCGCGGTCGCCGCGGGAGCCGGCTTCACCGTCCTGCCCCGCTTCCTGTGCCAGGGCGAACTCGCCTCCGGCGCCCTCGTGCCCCTGCACGAACCAGACGACCCGCCCATCAACACCGGCTACCTCGTCCAGCGCCCCGGCAGGCCCGACAACCCCGACGTCACGCGGGTCCGCGACCTCCTCCTCGAAGCAGGCCGCACCTGGTGACTCCCCCGGTTCCCTCACCACCCAGCGGCACGCCGTGACGGCCCGGGCCGCCCGGCAGACCGGAAGGGAACCCTGCACGGTTCGCCGACCCGGATCACCGTGCCGGATCACCGTGCCGGTGACAGGCGATGGGGCCACCAGGAACACGTGCCCTACCGCGGCCGCCGCGAACGGCCGTCCGCCGGGAATGCGGGTGACCGTGGGCAGCCCCGAGGCGAACGACCTGCTGATCGCGGCGGCCAAGGAGACCGCACCACCGGCCCGGTGACCCGCCGCGAGCGGGGTCCGCGCCGGTGTCACGCCGGACCGATGACCTTCCTGCGCATGTGCCCGTAGACCACCGACGTCCGTACGTCGGCGAGTTCCGGGCGCTTCGTCAGCTTGTCCAGGACCACTGCGTGCAGATGGTCGGTGTCCCGGACGGCGACGTGCACGAGGAAGTCGTCGTTCCCGGTGAGGACGAAGATCGAGATGACCTCGGGCATCCCCTCCAGGAAGGTCTGGAAGGCCTCGATCACCGCACGTGTCGGCGGGCGGACCCGTACGGCGATCACCGCCTGCAGCCCGCGGCCGATCGCCGCGAGGTCTGCCTCCGCATGAAATCCCGTCAGGATGCCGCTTCTGCGCAGCGAACGGATTCGCTCCAGACACGTGGACGGGGCGATACCGAGTTCCTGGGCCATGTCCCGGTTGGTGCGCCGACCGTCCTCCTGGAGCATCCGCACCAACGCCGAATCTAGTTCGTCCATGCTTGCCTCAACCCCCCTGGATTCCGAAGGTAATTCGGACTCTTCGCCTCACCCTCGATGATCTTGTTAGCCTCCAGCCTAGTTGACTGACGTTCGTTCGGTCTCGGTGTGGTCGGCGGCAGTGGGTAGTGGAGAGGGGCGACTTGATATGCGTGAACGTGGACCCACGGTGTGGGCGGCGTGTGCGGTCATGGCGGCCGCGCTGTTCTGGAGCAGTTCGTACGCGGTGACCAAGCAGGTGCTGGAGGATGTCGGCCCGCTCAGTATCGGCGCCATCAGATTCACCCTCGCGGCGTTACTCCTGGGCGTGATGGTACGGCTGAGCCGGCACCGCCCGGCCCCGCCGGACCCGCGGCAGCGGCGGCAGCTCTACCTGAGCGGGGTCCTCGGCATCACCGTGTACTTCATCCTGGAGAACGTCGGCGTCGACCTGTCCACGGCATCCGACGCGTCGCTGATCGTGGCCACGTACCCGCTGATGACGATGCTGGTGGAACTGGTCGTCTTCCGCACCCGGATGCCGCCGCTGAGGGTGACGGGCGTGCTGCTGGCCACCGTCGGCGCCTTCCTCGTCGTACGCAACGGGGCCGAGGTCGGCGGCAGTTCGCGCTGGCTGGGGGACATCCTGCTGCTGCTCGGCGGGCTGGCCTGGGCCGGCTACAACGTGCTCGGCAAGCGCGCGAGCGCCGGCCAGGACGCCGCGAGCGTCACCTACTACCAGACCCTGGCGGGCGCGGCCGGCTTCCTGCTCGCGTCCCTGCTGGAGGCCGACGACTGGCGGATGCCGGGCGCGACCGCCTCATCGCTGCTGGTCTACCTGGCCGTGGCGTGCTCTGTCGGCGGCTTCCTGCTCTACAACTACGGCCTGCGCAGGATGGCGTCGAGCGTCGCGGTCAACATCCTCAACCTGGTCCCGGTCTTCGGCGTCATCGGCGCCGTCGTGATCAACGGGGAGTCGATCCGGCTCGCCCAGGTGACGGGAGGCGTGATCATCATCGTCGGGGTGGCGCTGGGCATGATCGAACGGGGACAGGGAGCCACGGCGAAGCCGGACGCGGGGGGAAGCGAGCCTTCCGGGACTGCGACCGCTCGGACCCCGGCGGAGGCGGGGCCCGAGCCGGACGAGCCCGAAGCGGCTGTACCGACCGCGCATGGAGTGATCGACGGGGCTCGGTAGCCGCTAGGGGGTGTCGTTTCATACGGATCACTGAGGCGGCCGCTGCGAAGATGCCAGCGATCCGAATGCAGGGGGCGAGGAGACTGGCGCCTCGCGCGGTGATGGCGGACTCGTCAGCGAACCTGTCGTCGCCGTTCCACGCAGTGAATTGCCCGCGGTGATCGCCGAGGCCTGCGTAGTTTGGCGGGGAGTAATGATCAGTCTCGGGAGGGGTGTTCATGCGTGCGATGCGGTTCGAGCGGTTCGGTGGTCCGGAAGTTCTGACGGAGGTCGATGTGCCGGACCCGGTGGCGGGTCCGGGCGAGACCCTCGTCGAGGTGGAGGCCGCGGGCGTCAACTTCGGTGACATCAAGCAGATCGCCGGCGAGCACACCGACGGTCCATACGCACCGAAGGGACCGCTGCCGCGCATCCCCGGGCTGGAGGTCGTCGGCCGGACCGCCGGCGGCCGGCGGGTCCTCGGCTATGTTCTGCAGGGAGGCTACGCCCCGAAGACGGTCGTCGCCGACCGCGACCTGGTCGCGTTACCGGAGGGGGTGAGCGCGGGCCAGGCGCTGGCTTTGCTCGTACAGGGGCTGACAGCATGGCATCTGCTGCGCTCGGTCGCCCGGATACGGCCCGGCGAGAGCGTGGTGGTCCATGCCGCCGCGGGCGGAACGGGCAGCCTCGCCGTCCAACTGGCCCGGGAGTTCGGGGCCGGACGCGTCATCGCCACGGCGTCGTCCGACGAGAAGCGCGCCTTTGCCCTCGAACTCGGCGCGGACGCGGCGATCGACGGCGACGCGGAGGGCTACAAGGAGCGCGTCCTCGACTCCAATCACGGACGCTCGGTCGACATCATCCTGGACGCCATCGGTGGCCCCGTCTTCGACTCCGCCCTGGACGCACTCGGATACCTCGGGCGGCTTGTCACGTACGGTGCTTCCTCCCGGCAGGCCGCCTCTGCCATTGTTCCCAGCCGGCTCGCGGTGGACAGCATCACCGTCGCCGGCTTCTGGCTCATCCCGCTCATCGCCCAGAACGGGGCCGGTGGTCCGGCGCTCGAGGAACTGCTCGACCTCACGGCGCGGCGACGCCTGCGGCCCCTGGTCGGCGCCGAGTACGATCTCGGGCGCGCTCGCGACGCACACGCCGAACTGCTCAGCCGCCGTACCAAGGGGAAGCTGGTCCTCCTCCCTTGAAGCTGCAGGCCCGTCGCCCTTCGCCCGAAGGGAAGCGAACGGCGGTCCGGTGACTGCCCGCCAAGTCCTCGCATTCGGCGCCTTCGATGCCGGCCATGGTCCAGGTACGCCTGAGCTTGTCGTTTATCCAGTTCGACGCGGTTTCGTGCCCACCTTGTGGTGGGCAGGCCGGCTGAATGCCTCGCCGGTAGCGAGGACGACTCTGCCCACGTCATGGCGGGTGGCTGGGCGGCGGTTCTGCGAGCCCGGCGGGCGGCGGGGCCGGGCCGGGACGGTTTCGGTGCACCGGCTGGGGAGCCGGTCTTCGTGTACTGGTTTCTCAATCCCCTGCGGACGCGGGCGGTTGTGAGTCTGTCCGGCGGAGCTGGCTTCTCCCAGGGGCGCCCGGAGATCGATGGCCAGCGGGCGGGCGAGGCGAAGCTGGGCATAGGCGGCGATCACCAGCCATGTCCACCGGTCAGCCGCCGCCGAGCTACGAACCCGGGCTTGGTCCACCCGATCGTCTGCTTGAACAGGCGGAACGTGTGCTCCAGGTCGAATCGGCGGAGGAAGGGCTGCCAGCAGCGGTCCACATCCTCCGCTGTGGCGGCGGTGCCCGACCACCACAGCCAGGCTGGCTGGTTCACCCCGCCGCTGGGGAGCTTCTCCACGGCCAGGCGGGATGACGGTGCTCTCGATGATGGGCAGCGGTCCGTCGTAGTCGATCCAGTCCGCCCGCCGGGTCAGCCGGGGGTGCAGCCGGTCCCACGCCTGCGGGGTCGCCTTCCCATACAGGCGGGTGTCGGTGACGGTCGCGGCCTGCTCGGCGCCCCAGGTGACGGGGTCGCCGAAGATGAACTCCTCGCCGTGCTTGGGCGGTCGGCCGCCCTTGGGCTCGTAGACCCGCGGCGGTGTTGGCCGGAGCATGACGCGGTCGGAGCGGAGCCGGCCGAGGATCTCGAGGGGCAGGTCGTTCAGCAGGTGGGCGATGCGGGGTGCGTCGTATCCGGCGTCCAGCACGACCAGGATCTCGGGGTCGCCGGAGACGTCGATCCACCCCTGGTTGAGACCGCCATCTACAGGGCTCCATGCCCCGGCGGTGTTCCGGCGCGAGCGCGAGGTCCACCAGCGTCTTGACCGAGCCCTCCGTGCACGGGAGCGCGTTCGTCAGCTCGAAAAGCGCGTCCGGGCGGCCGTGAGGCACGCGTAGAAGTCCTCCCGCAACTGCGACAACGCGGCCAGTGACTCGTTCCGGACATCGGCTTGCAGAGGACTCACTCCGCGTAGTCCCGCCCAACCTCGAACTGGAGCAGGCGCGGTGACGCTTCGAACCCGTGACGGGAGTACGCTGGAACCGCCCGGTCGCTGGAGTGCACTGTCACCCGCTCAAGGCCCAGATCACGCGCCCACGACAAGACTGCCTTGATCAGCTCGCCACCCAGGCCGCGGTCACGCTCGCCCGGCACCACGTACACACACTGCACGTCACCCGACACCCGATCGAACGCACGCGGATGCGGCACGCGCTGCGTGATCGCCAACCACGCCATACCGATGACCACATCACCGCGGACCATCACCATGCACCGATGCGAGGACTCGTTCTCCCGGGCCCATGCCACGAACCGGGGCGCGAACTCCTCCAGCGCAGTCTTGGGCGTTCCGAAGATCTCTTGCACCCAACGCCAGCGCAGCTCGGCGACAGCGGCTAACTCGTTGGGCTGGGCGGAGCGGACAGCGATGTCATTCACGGCTTCATCCTGACGCAGAGCCACCAGCGCGGTGGCCACTCCAGCCACTCCCACACCACCAGGACTCTGGACGTACCGCCGGACTACACAGCAACCCAGGCCTATCTCGTCAAACGACAAGCTGAGCTTGTTCTTTATCTTCTGGCCGCTCGAAGTGCGGCGATGGTGCGTTCGCGTTTGACAGTCTTGCCGACGTCGTAGCGGGGTGCCGGGTGCCTGTTCTTGGCTCCGGGTGGGCGTCCTGGGCCGGTGCCGTTTGAGTTTGGGAACACGGGCTCCTCGGGTCCGGCGGCCACGCGCGGTGCCGGGTCAGCCGACCACCCGTGCGGTGGCAGCCTCGGTGCCGGGGTCGGCGGCGGCCGGGTTCAGCGGCTTGGCGTAGCAGCGGCTGAGGGCGTCGAAGCGGTAGGGGCCGAACTTCGCACACGGCTCGTAGCCGCTCGAGACGTAGAGGGAGATCGCCTCCGGCTGCTTGGTGCCGGTCTCTAGGACCATACGGGTGCGGCCCGCGGCGCGAGCGTTGTCCTCGAGAGCGGCCAGGATCAGCCGGGACAGTCCGCGGCCCCGCGCCTCCGGGACGACGTACATGCGCTTAATCTCCGCGTCGTCGACCGCGTACCCGTGCTCGTTCTCGTCCTGGGTGCGCCATCCGCCGGTCGCGACGGGGACGCCCGCGGCGTTGTAGACGATGAGGTACAGACCGTGCGGCGGCTCGAACATGCCGGGGTCGAGAGGGGTGACGTCGCCCTCGTCGCCGTATCGCTTGGCGTACTCGAGCTGGACGCGGTCGTTGAGCCGCACGGCGTCGGGGTGACCGAAGGAGACGCGACGGATATTCATGCGGTTCATCGTACTTCTATGCGGCTGGCGGGGTGAGCGATTTTTCGTCTCACGGCCGGGCGGGCGCGGCCGTACGTGCCGGAGAACGGATTACGACGCCGCTGGCCGGCTTCCACCACGAGCTGTCCTGCACCTCAGCATGTCCTCAGATGTTGTCCGGTCTCGAACGGTTCTCGAACCGGGACGCTCACCTGGGCATTCGCCGGACGTGGGAGCGGCCTTCGTCTGATCATGTGCTCCGGCCAAGGAGTACACGTGAGCGATACGAAGGCCGTGATGGCGAGTCTGCTGCCTGATGGCGTCCGGCGGGAAGCGTTCGCGGAAGCCTCACGCTTCCGGGGCGAGTTCTACGAGCGTTTAACCGCCCGGTGCGATGAGTTGTTCGAGCTGGCGGACGCGCTGCTGTGTGCGGACGGACCGGTGAAGACACCGGTGGATCCGACGCTGCTGCCCGAACACCGCCGGGGACACGGTGCGTTGTACGGCGGGCTCAACCGCGGCCGGATCGACCTTGAGCGGCTACGGACGCTGCTGGCTGGCCTGCCGCTGCCGCGTTTCCCTGACGAACGACTCGTGCTGGCCATCGATGTCTCGCCGTGGCTGCGTTCGGACGCGCCGTGCTCGGCGGAGCGACCGTTCTGCCACGTCTACGGCCGGGCGAAGAGCGCCTCACAGTTCATCCCGGGCTGGCCCTACTCCTTCGTGGCGGTGCTGGAGGCAGGCCGCACGTCCTGGACGGCGATCCTGGACGCGGTCCGGCTCGGACCCACGGATGACGCGACCGCGGTCACCGCCCCCCAACTGCGGGGCGTCGTCGACGGCTCGTTACCGCACGCCAGTGGCAGGCCGGGGATCCGGACATCGTCATCGTCACCGATGCCGGCTTGCCCGCCGCTGGTGGGCCCACCAGTAGCAGGCGGCCCGAGGCTAGCCCGCCGTACACCGTGTGCAATTCGGGCAGAGCCCCGCCCCGGCGCAGAACGTCGGGGGTGACCGCAGTAACGCCGTGGACGGCGCATGTTCCCGCTGATGCGACCGGAATCCATGGGCACAGGGGCCAAGGTCGGCTACACCGGCGGGGCGGGTCGGAGCTGCCGAAGACGTTCATGTCGCCGCCCATATGGGCGATGAACTCGGCGCCCAGGACGGGGGCCGACGCCGGGCATGCTCAGGATGACTTCGGCATGTGGGTGGTCGCGAATCCGGCCCTGGATCACGGCGTCGGTCTCGCCGATCTCCTCGTCGAGGGGCACATCACCCTGGCCGACGCCACGCGCAACAACCTCAAGAACGTGACCGCGGACATTCCCACGGGCGTGATGACCGTGCTCACCGGCGCGGCCGGCTCCGGGAAGACCAGCCTCGCGAGCGAACTCGTCGCCCAGCACGACGCCGTCGTGATCGAACAGAGGCCGGTCAGCACCAACCGCCGCTCGACCCCCATCACGTACACCGGGATCGCCGCCCCCATCCGCAAGCTCTTCGCCCGCAACAACCGCGCCGCGGCCAGCCCGTTCAGCTCCAACTCCGAGGGTGCCTGCCCGGACTGCAAGGGCCTCGGGGTCGTCTACACCGACCTCGCCTTCATGGAGGACCAGGAAACGGTCTGCGAGACCTGCCAGGGACGCCGGTTCACACCCGAGGTCCTGGAATACACGGTTGACGGGCTGTCCATCGCCGACATCGACGATCTCACGATCAGCGAGGCCATCGACCTGCTCCCGGACCGCGCGATCGTGAGGGCCCTGCGTCACCTCGACGAGGTCGGGCTGGGGTACCGGGCTCGGCCAGCCGCTGACGTCCCACAGCGGTCCCTCTCCCGGGCGGTGCAGTCCGGCGCTGGTGACCGCGGGGACGGCCCGGGTCTCGGTGTGTGCCAGTGCTCCGGCGGGCAGCAGCGTCTGTTCCGCCCGGAAGGATCAACGCGTGACGGACAGCAGCACTGCGGCTGACAGCGCTGCTGTACGCCGCGAGGATCAGAACGCCGGCATCATGGAGCTGCCCGGGAACACGGTGCGGAACTGACATTGGAGGAGGCGTACGGGCGGTGGACACAGCCCACGGCTACTACACCGCTTCCCCGTCAGAACGATCCTCCTCCTCGTCCCAGTTCGACTCGTCCGACACCGTTCCCTTGCTCAACGACCTCGATGGTGCGGTCGCGGCCGCCACGGACGCGCTGGACCTCGCCGAACACATCACCTCGTTACGCGCGCAGGTCAGGCTCTCCGGCCTGCGCCAACAGTTCCTGGACCATGACAGCGCCGCGGTGCGCCAACTCGTGCAGCGCACTGATCGGTTGCTGGACGCGCCCCGGCTGCGGGCAGCAAGCTAGGGGGCCAAGGCCGAAGCCCCTGGGACAGCGCCCGACAACACCTGAAGGACGACGTCCTAGGGGTGACGTCCGAAGGCCTCGAGGAGAAAACGGAACATATGCGAGTCACTCACGGCGCGCCGCTCGCCCCCCTGACGACCCTGGGCATCGGCGGGCCGGCGGCGGTCCTCGCCGAGCTGCACGACCCGGCGGACTTCCCGGAGTTCGTCAAGCTGGCCGGCGGCTGTCCCCGCCGGCCGGTCACCCTCGGGCACGGCAGCAACGTGCTGGTCGACGACTCCGGCTCCACCTCCGCCGTCCTGCTGATGGCCACCAGGGGACTGCGCATCACCGGATACGACGACCACCGGGTCCTGATCGAGGTCCAGGCCGGCCATCCGTTCACCGACCTCGTGGACACCACCATCGCCGAGGGCCTGACCGGGATGGAGATGCTCGTCGGCATCCCCGGCACGGTCGGTGCCACGCCGGTGCAGAACGTCGGCGCGTACGGCCAGGAGATCTCCGACACGCTCATCGACGTCGTGGCCTGGGACTGGGAATTGGGCCGCAGCGTCACCATGGACGCCACGGCATGCCGGCTCGGCCACCGCACGAGCATCTTCAAGCACACCCGGCGCTGGACCCTGCTGAGTCTGCGATTCGCCCTGCGCCGCTCCGAGCTGAGCGCACCGGTCACCTACCGGACCGTGGCCGCGCAGCTCGGAATCCCCGTCGGCGGCAGGGTGCCGATCGCCGAGGCGGCACGGGCGGTCCTCACGGTCCGCCGCGGCAAGGGCATGGTGATGGGAAGCACCGACACCGACCGCCGCACGGTCGGCAGCATCTTCCTCAGCCCCGAGCTGTCCCCGGAACAGGCCGATCGCCTGCGGGCGCAGAACGCGCCGGTGAACCACTTCGCCGACGGCTCGACCAGAGTGAGTGCGAGCTGGCTCATCCGGCAAGCCGGATTCGAGCTGTGCAGCCCCATCACGGCGGGCACCCGCATCTCTTCGCTGCACTACACCCTCGTCGCCGATAACGGCGCGAGCGCCGAAAGCTTCGCCGAAGCCATCGACATCGTGCTCCAGCAGGTCCTGCGCCACACCGACGTCCTGCTGACCCCCGAAATCGACTTCATCGGAGACTGGCTGTTCCGTCCGGCGCGCAGCAGCGGGCGGACGGGCGATGACGCCGTCGACTCGCGACGCTTCCGCCCTATTTGGGTGGCCTCTGGTCAATCGATGATTCAAGCCGTGACTCCGACGTTTTCACAACGATCGAAGAAATTGTCTTCGACGAGATGTCCCACATGGGCGTGGTGTGCAACATGCTCACCACCATCGGCGGCGTTCCCCGGGTCGCCGACGAGAGACTGGTGCCGAAGTATCCCGGCCCACTGCCCGGCGGCGTACGTCCCGAGCTGTCTGTTTCCCTTACTGGGCTGACCAAGCAATCGCTCGACATGTACTCCCAGATCGAGAGGCCTGACGACCCCGTCGTCGATGACAGAGAAATCCAGACCTCCATCGGGGCCTTCTACACGGCAATCCTGGAAGCGTTCGGGAATCATCAGAACCTGATCTCGGGCACCCGGCAGGTCACCAGGAGAATGTCGTCCCACGGCAGGGGGAACGACGTCGTCCCGCTCAGATCGTTCGACGACGTCAAGGCAGCAATTAAGATCATCAAGGAGCAAGGCGAGGGCACTGCCGCGTCGCCGGAGAACCCGTTCCCCGGGCATCTCGGGGAGCTTGCTCACTTCTCTTCATTCCGGGAGATCTTTCACGGCCGAAAGTTGATGGTTGTGTCGGAAGACCCTCCGACGTTCGACTTTCAGGGCTCTGAGATTCCCATGCCCAGGACTTTCCCCATGGGAACGGTACCGAGAGGCGGCTGGGCGGAGGGCGGGCTACCGGTCTCCATCAAGGTGAGGAACCTCCTTGGCACCTTCAACGACCACTACAGCTCGCTGCTCCGGTTCCTCGAGCAGGCGTGGCAGGCGGAACAGCCCAGTACGGCAGGACAGCGGTTGAACAAGGCGATTGGAGAGATGCGCGAACTGCAGGAGCCGACGCAGCAGCTGATGCGGATCCCGCTGCCGGACGGCAGCGGGAAGACGTACGGTCCGGAGTTCCGGTACGTCGAGGCCCGGACCTGAGCGAAGAATGCGCACAGCAGCGATCCGGGCCGCGCCCTGCTCTTCCCTCAACCGACGGCCGCCCTTCGGCTCTGCAGCGGTCGGACCGTTGAGCTCGAAACTGCAGTGAGTCGGGCACGGCGGCGTGCGCGGCGGTCCAAATCAAGGGCAATGAGACGCCGCCCAGCTTCAGGGAATAGATCCCAAGTCCTACTCAAGCCGCTGGCGACGACTACCAGACGACTCCAACCACCGCTCCCTGGCGTCCGAAAGCTCCCGGTCCGGCTGGGGAACTTTCCCGTAACTACTCCATGGGCGTGAGGACGCCGTCTTCGTCCACGTCGTAGCTTCCGTTGGTGAGGCCTTCGACGGTGGTGTGCTTGAGCCACTGCTTGGACATCCGGTGCAGGACCTTGGACTGTCGCTCCCAGACCATGGAGTGCCCGGCGCAGGCGACCCGGAACATCAGCTTCTTCGGGCCGGGGATGGCCTTGTAGAGCGCAGGGACCGAGAAGTAGAGGAGCGGGCCCAGATCCGGCGAGGTGTTCGCCTGCGTGTCCAGTGCTCCGTACACGATGAGCACGGGCACCGCCGCGCCGAGCGTGCCGTCCAGCGGCACGGTGGTGGAGTTCCAGCCCCACCAGAAGGAATTCCGGAACCTCATCACGCCCTCCGGCACTCGGCCCTGCTTGGGCCCCCAGCGCTGGCCGTCCTCGTCGTTTTCCATGACGGCTTTCCACACGACATCGACCATGCCGGCCTCCCGCTGGCCGGGACAGTGCTGCTCCCTGTCCCACGAGCTTGCGAAGCCGACCTTGGTGGTGAGATTCATCGGGAAGCCGAACGCAGCGGCGGGGGTGGACACCGGCAGCGGAACCGGTGCATCGAAGCGGGTTCCGGGCTTGCTCGCCCTGCCCTTGGGCGGGAAGACCGGCGCGAGGAAGAGCAGGCTCTCCACCTTCTCGGGGTGCTGCAGGGCATACGGTCCGATCTGGAACGCGGCCGCCGACCACCCGACGAGCGCGACCTTCTGCACATCGTGCCGGTCCCTGATGAACTCGACGACGGTGTCGAGCTCGTCCCAGTCGCTCTGCGAATTGCCCAGCTGATACGGATAGTTCGGCGGGCATGGGGCCGACAGCGGGTTGGGGACCAGGATGTCCTGCTGCTGGGCCGGGTTGGCATTACACGGGTCACCCATCTTCGGGCGCGGTGACCGGCCCGATCCCTGAAGATCCATGATGAACACATCGCCGCCGTCCTCCGCCAGCGACTGAGCCCAGCTGTACTTCCCGTGTCGGAGGTCGAGGCCCGCGAGCGCCGGAACGCTTCTGCCGTGCAGCATGAGGACGGCCTTGCGCGTGCGGCTCGGCCTGGTGCCGTCGTACTCCCGTACGAAAAGGTTGACGGACTCATCCCTGTTCGCCGGAACGGTCGATTTGTGCGCAACCAGGTGGTCCTTTGGGGTGATGGTGGCCATCGATGTGATCCAATCCGTCGACTCGGCCGGAGACATGACGCCCCGACCGGGCCAGAATCACCTGAGGCGAGTGCCGAATGCCCTGCACAAGGCCGCAGCCCTCCGCGATCCGACCCCATCGAGTAAATGCATCGCTCCGAACGGCCTGTTCCCCGGTCTGAGCTCACTGTCGCGGCGAGCCGTGAGGGCCCACAGGGATGTAGGTTCTGGCTCCGATGTCATCGCCGAGGCCCTGGCCAGGCATTCTCATGGCGTCTCATGCCATGTCCTCAGCCGCCGTCTCGCCTTCGGGTCGGTTCCACGGCGGTTCTCGCCGATCGGAGGGAACCGCCATACCTCTGGCCTGCGCTGTCTCATGGAGACGTCATAAATGCTATCTGCATGACACGTCGACTGAGAAAATGAGTGTTTTCCATCCTCAGTCTGAGCTGGCCAGATGGAGAAGGGCGAGGACGGCTTTGACGAGGTTGGTGATCCGGGGATGTGGAGCAACGGAGCTTTGCGAGGTGGGCGAGGGCGAGCAGGGCCTGGCGGCCGGCGGTCAGGCGGCGCCATCGGGTGCCGAGAGCGCGGCGATGTTCCCGCAGGCGGGCGGACAGGAAGCGAAGGGCGGAGCTGGACACGTCGACGCCCGACGGGAAGCACGCGAAGCCTCTGGCGGAGAAGGTTCTCTTGGTCGAAAACCATCTACCAGGGGATTCACCTGTCTGTCAGGCCAACTACCCAGCCTACACACCAGGTTGGAAACCGCTCATTGTCAGACCCGCGCGGCACGCTTGATCTATGCGAACACTCTTCAGCGGCGAAGTGCACGTGGCCTACGGGCAGATCTATGTCTGCAGCGACGACGGCCACTCCCTCGAAGATTCTTTCGCCGGGCAGCGCGCCGGGCTGTGCGGCGGGGCGGTGCCAGGCCATCTCTTTCTGCTGACCGGAATGCACACCGGCTCCGTCCCGATCACCGTCGAGCTGCACGAGACGGAGCCGCCCCTGGACGCCGACGTCTGGGAGGACATCGTCGAGGTGTCGTTCCGGCCCGTATCGGACGAGATCGCGCTCGTGGAGTGGGACAGCGGATGGTATCCGCTCCCCCTCTCCGAGACCTCGTACCGGGTCCGGTACCACTGCCGGGGCATGGACGAGGCGCACAACGCCGTACGCGACGCGGGCGAACCCGTGCTGGATGAGTATCTGCTGCGACTCTGGCCGAGCCCGCCGGCCCCGGACCGCGTGGTCAAGGAGACCAGCCAAGCCGCCGCCTATTGGCACCAGTTCGCGCGCGAGCGGCCCCCGGGGCCCACCCCCGAGGAGCGAGCCGAGGCCGAGCGCCAGGCCCGCGAGGCGGAGGAGCACACCGAGTTGCAACAGGAGATGGACGTGTGGGGCGGGCGCCTGCCCAGCGACCGGCTGCGGGATGTCCGGGACAAGCTCCGGGGTTTCCAGGGCTATCCGAAGGGCCTCGTGGGCCTTGATGCCGCACTCGTGCACGCGATCGACGCCGCAGGTCCCGAGGAACAGCGCGTGCTCGCCCGCTGGGCAGCGCACCGCGCCTGTGCGACAGCAGGGCTCAGCGAAATCGACTGGGTAGCGCGCGGCCTGGCGGAGCTCGACCGGGGCGAGCCCTACTCGCCGCCGCTGGACGACCCACGGCGGCTGCGGGACGCCGCGTTCTCCGACGCACGCGTTCCACAGTCCCACGACGGAACCCCTGGCTTGCCCCAGGTCGCCGCCTTCGCCGCTCTCTTCGATGCTGCCGCCCCCGACCCCCTCAAGGCGGCGCTGGATGCCCTCCTCGCCGCGGCGGTCACCCATGACACCGACTGCCCCCACCTCTTCGCGGAGGTCCGCCGCACCTTCCCAGCGACGGCCATCGCGCCAGAGGCGGAGAGGAGCGACCGCCAGTAGCGTCACCACGTGCTGACCGTCCCTAACGCGCCCCGAGCGCAGCACCATGCCCAGCTGGCCGGCTCAGACTGAGGATGGAAAACGCTCAATGTCCCGACAGGGTGGCTCTGGGTATTGAAAATGGTCGCCACGGTTGTCGCTTACGTTCTCATCTTCATCGACCTGGCAGACCGCATCAATCTGTTCTAAAGCTTCAGCCTACTGGGGTGCCAAGCCTCCAGGTGGCTGCGAATAAGGCAGCCGTCTTAGTGAGAGATCTGCATATCCGCGCCTGAGCGGCAACGCACCCCGCCAGCTTCCAGCCCTTTCACGTTCCGGCGACCTAGTCTGCGGTCAGCACGCCCGAGTGCCGGGCGAGGCGATCACAGCAGCACCGGCCATGACCTGGAGGAAGCGATGCCCAGCCCGCAGCAGCCTTTCGGCACTGTCGTCAGCAGCATTGGCGTCAACCTGCGCAAGTACCCCAGCACCGATGCGGCCATCACCGGAACACTCAGCCACCGCGCTGAGATCGGCCTGAAGAGCAAGGTCCATGCCCAGGTCATCGACGGCAACAGCATCTGGTACCTGCTGCGGGACAAGCCCGCCTGGGTCGCAGCCCGGCACGTCGACAACACCGGACAGGTTCCCCTTTCCAAGGATGTGGAGCCCGCGTAGCCCGTGGGCTGAAAGATACGCCCGTGGGCTGAAAGATACGAAGGAGGATTTGCCAACATGCGGGTGACTTCCCCCTCTGCAGCCACCGTCCTGATCCTCCCCCGCCCCGGTGGCACCAGGACTCCACCACGCCCGACACGCCGGCCAGTCGGGAAGGCGCCCTCGCCGCTCTCCGCCTTCTCCGGGATGTTCGGCGCCGTGACGGTACGTCTGGACCGGCTTGCCGGCTCCCGCAGATCGAGTTGCGTAGATCCAGCAGGCCAAAGGTGAGCATCAGAGGATGGTTCGTTGGTCTGAGTGGTTCTGCTATCGCCTGATGGTGTGGGTACGGTCGGAATCCGCCGGTCCGAAGCCGGCGGTCTGCTGGTGTGGCGGGGTGAGCGAACGCAAGCCGTACCCGAGCGACTTATCGGACGAGCAATGGTCGCTGACCGAGCCGGTGATCACGGCCTGGAAGGACCGGCACCGTTCGGTGAGCGGCCATCAGGGCGCCTACGCGATGCGGGAGATCGTGAACGCGATCCTCTACCAGGGCCGGACCGGCTGCCAGTGGGCCTACCTCCCGCACGACCTGCCGCCGAAGAGCGCGACATACTACTACTTCGCCGCGTGGCGGGACGACGGAACGGATCAGGTCATCCATGAACTCCTGCGCTGCCAGGTCCGTGCGAAGCCCTGCCGATTAGAGGACCCGACCCTGGTGGTGCTGGACACGCAGAGTGTCCACGTGGCTGCCGGGCTCCCCCCTCCACGACAGGCCGGGATCCCGCGAAACGGGTGCCGGGCCGCAAGCGGGGGCTGGCCGTCGACGTGCTGGGCCTGGTCATCGCGGTGGTCGTGCTCGCCGCGAGTGCGCACGAGAACGCCGCGGGCACCGCGCTACTCGACCAGGTTGCCGGGCACGCGACCACGGTGCGCAAGCCGGTCGACCAGGGCTTCAAGAACGCCATGGTCGCCCACGGCGCATCGCTCGGGGTCGACGTGGAGATCGTCGAAAGCAACCCGCAGGACCGGGGGTTCGTCCCGCAGCCGAAGCGGTGGAGGGTTGAGCAGACCTACGGGATCCTGATACTGCACCGGCGCCTGGTCCGCGACTACGAGCACCGCCCGGCCTCCTCCGCCTCCCGCGTCCACTGGGCGATGACCCACGTCATGGTCCGCCGGCTCACCGGCATGACCACCCCCACCTGGCGCGACCCGCAAGCGGTGACCGCATGAACATCCAACCCCTGCTCGACGCGCTCGACATCCAGGAGGACGCCGCCCGCACCCTGGCCGACGAACTCCGCACACAGATCACGGAACTGCAGGCCCGGCTGCGGGAGGCCAAGACCCATCTCGACCACCTGGCAATCACCCGGAAGACCGTCACCGCCCTCGCCGAACGGCTCCCCACCCAGACTGCCTCGCCCGATCCGCCCGAGCACCCGGACTACCCCCGCATCCTCGCGTCTTCAACGAGGCCACCGGTCCTCTCCGGGCTCGTGATGTCTGCGAAGCCCTCGACCACGAACTGCTGCCGAAGAACATCGAAGGCACTCGCGCCAAGCTGAAACGCCTTGTCAAGCTCGACGTCCTCACCGAGGTCAACGCTGGCGGCTTCGCCAGGAAGCAATAGCTGCACCGAAGCCCCGCGACCAGCAGTCCTGCCCCAACCTCACCAGGAAACGGACATCAACTCACGAACCGCCCTCTCAGCTTCCGCGATCAGCTTTAGGGCGATTTCAACTTTTTTGTGTCGGGCGGCCGCCTCGGCCGTCCGACTTTTGCTTAGCAGCAGGGCCGGCCGCCGACCGTCGTCGGCCGGTCAACGGGCAATGCCCGAGAACCAGACTCCGGTTTCGACGAAGATCACTGCCCGCTGGCCTGGGCTGCGGAGCTGCTCGAGAATGCGCCGATCGCAGCAGATGAACCCGGTCAGGCCGAACGTTTCGACGACCAGCGTCCAGTTGGTTGCCGCTCGGCTGGCGACGAGCAGGATGGCGTCGTCTTCAACACCTTCGTCATCGGCTTCGCGCAGCGCGGTGAGAGGATCGTCGACCTGCCGGATGCTGCCAGCGTCGATGGTCTGCAGGGCATCTTGTGGCTGGATCGGTGTGAAGGTGTAGGACCAGCCGCCGAAGTATGCGGTGAGCGTGCCTATGTCCACGCGAGTCCTTCAGGGTGGTGCGGGCATAGCGCACTGCGCCGGGGTCGACATCGGCCAAATACCTGGCGACCGGCTCCAGGGCGGGCGCTAGCGAGCCGCCGGCCGCAGGGACGTCGAGGCCGGCGAAATGGACCGGGTGCGGCGCCGTGGCGTTGTGGGCGCGTAGCCACCGCAAGGTGTCGCGGCTCTCGGCGGACTGGCCCGGATAGCCGTCGGCGCGCGGCATAAGCAGTGCGTCGACGTCGCCGTCGCCGCCCCGCACCCAGGCGTCGACGGCCCGGCCGGAGGCGGCCCCGAACTCCACGGCGTAGACGGTGAATCCGCATTCTTGGACCAAGAAGCGCAGCATTCGGTCGCGCAGCATCCCGAACTCGCATATCTGGTGGGAATTTTCGCCCAGTGCGACCACCCGTGCGTCGCCGACGAGGCGGCGTAGTGGCGCCAGGTCGTCGAGCGGGGCGTCGAGACCGGGGGCGGAGAGGCGGACGGCGTTGAGCCTGGTCCATTCGAGGAGGGTGAGTGGATGCCTGGGGCTCATGATCGCGACCCTAGCAATCGGCGCTCATACCCCAGGCCGTGTCCACAGAGTCGGTCGGCCAGAGGCGGAAGCGGGCGAGGGTGACCATTATCAAATGAGATGAACCGTAAACCCCGGCCAGCCGAACCATGGGCTGGTCACTGCCGATCTGAGCAGGTGCCGCTCCGAACCGCTCGTTGAGGACCCGGTCTCGTTCACGTTCCTATTTCGCATGCTCCAGCTTCGAAGCCGCCTCAGCCACAAGCTGTCGGCGATAGGCAACCACCAGAGCAACCGCCCCGCCTACCCCAGCGATCACCGCAAACGACAGCTTGACGACGTCGAGGAGACTTGCTAGAGACATCGTGCGCGTCTGGTCCAGGTGCGGAAACCCAACAGGAACAGGGCAAGGACAATCTGCCCTGCTGCGCTCAACGCTCCTACGAATACAGCGCTGAGCAGCGCTACGCCTAGCGGGATCAAATTGAGCCCGCCCGGGCCCTGAACAGCCTCCCGCCACCACCGCACAAAGCTCCGTCAGGGACCCGTCACCAGCAGGAGCAGGCGGACCGCGCCGTAGCCGACCAGGAAGTCGTAGCTGGGCAGCACCAGACGACAAAGCACGAGGGCGGCCAGTCAGCTGACGACCTCGCCGCGGAAGTTCCGCGGCAAGCGTCCTTCTGCCGCAGCGACGCTCTCGACCAAGCTCAGCGGGCCCGGGTCGTCTTGGCAGGATTACCATCGCTCCTGCCACCCGCTGCCAGGCCTCTCCGCCAGCCAGTCCAGCGTGCGCTCAGCGGCGCGCAGTCTCACGCCTGCTTCGGCTCAGGTCAGGCTGGACCAGCTCCGCAGCCTGGGCAGCATCTCCAGCCCCTCCCGACCGGACAGAGCGTCGATCCCACGCGGCGGCAGGTCGGCCCGGTCTGCTGGGCACCGATGAAGGTCGGGAAGGCGTTACCGGCGAGGGCTGGGCGGTGGTGCTGGTCGTGGTGGTCATCGCAGTTCTTCTCCGAAGCGCACGGCCAGGTCCGCGGCGTCGTAACCGTGGGCCGGGGTCGGAACAGGGACGGGTCGATCGGTCTGCTTTACGCTCCCGGAGATGCTGGTGAACCCGACGCATAGCCTCCTCGGGCTCCTCTTCTCATGGTGGAGTCGTGTATTGGAACTGAGCCATTTCCAACCTCACGTTGATGCGTGGTGAAGGACGAGGACGGCTTGACGATGTCGGTGATGCGGTGGGTGCTGCAGCGGATCTTTTACAGGAGACGCCAGCCTTCAGGGTGGCCATGGTCTGCTCGCCGAGGCAGCGAATCTTGGCGTGCGTGCTGTTGTGTCGGCGCTGACATCGCTTGAGTCGCCGGCCGCGGAAGGGAACCCGGATGGGGCCGCCAGCGTCCTGGTACGCCTTGTTGGCCCAGCACTTGAGTCCGGTCCCGGTGAGCGCGTCAACGATCCCGTGGGTCCGGGCGACGGTGAGATCGTGACAGCAATCTGGAAGTCGCGACAGCGCGGACTGTCCGTCGTCCGCGTCGACCAGCCCACCGACAAGCAGCCGGCGAGCTACCCGGAAGCTGCCGTTCGCGGCACCGAGGGCGCCGACCTTACGCTGCCGGGGCCTCGGCGGGGCGCTGCGCCGACGCATGGGAGCGCGCTGAGGTGCCGTCCCGGCCCAAACCTGGCTGCGACGCCGATGTGTAGTGTGGTTACACATGAAGGCAGAAACCCTGAGAGGAAACCTGGAAGGGATGCTCCTGTCTGTGCTGGAGCCTGGACAACTGCACGGATATGCGGTGATCGAGGAGCTCAAGCGGCGCAGTGGGGATGCGATCAATCTGCCGACCGGCACTGTCTATCCGGCCCTGCACCGTCTGGAGGCCGCGGGGCTGGTCGGCAGTGAGTGGTCCCGGCACAACGGCCGCCGCCGCCGCAACTACTTCCTGACCACGGCGGGCCGCCGCGCCTTGGCGGAGAAGCGGACGGCGTGGCAGGAGGTTTCCTCGGTCATTTCGGTCGTACTGGGGGGCGAGGCGTGACGGAGGCGGCAGTACTCCAGCGCTACACCGACCACTTGGCGCAGCACCTCGTGGGACCGCACTCGAGACGTTCCGCGATCATCGACGAGGTGATGGACGGGCTGCAGTGTGCCGCCGAGAACAACCTCGAGGGCTGCGCCGACGCCGAGGTGGCCGCGCACCGCGCCGTCCAGGAGTGGGGGCCGGTCGGCGAGGTCGCCCGGGCCTACAACGACGCGACGCTGCGCATCAGCGCAAGCCGTCTGTCGCAGCGGGCTCTGTGCGTTCTGCCGCTGCTCGCGGTCACCTGGGCGTACGCGCTGCTCAGCGGACCGGCCGGGCCGTGGGGGTACCACCCGCCCCTGTTGCTGACGGGCCTGTCGGCGGTGGCGTTCGGCTGTGTGCTCTGTCTCTCCGGGGCGATCTCCGGGCTGCACAAAGGCAGCGGGATCCGGGCGGCGGGCCCACCGCGGGACGTGACGGTCACGACGGGAACCCTCGCGGCACTCATCGGCATGCTGTGCGTGCTGGCCGCTCTGGTCTTTCTGCTGCTCAACCGAGGCCTGAACCATCCGGATTCCCTGGACTGGCCCATGGTCTCCATCCCGGCGACGCTGACCGTTCTGTCCGGTGCCTACTTCAGCCTCGCCCTGAAACGCTTCCTGTCCGTCGTGCGAGGAGTGGGCCCCTCGTAGGACCTTCCGCGCGGCTCCGTCCGCCGTATCCGCCTCCGCGGCCCCATCCGCACTGGCCTCCCTCATCAGAGCTCCCATCTCGGGCGACAACTCTCTTTGTTGCCACCCGAGATGGGAGCTCTCTGTTTGCCCGCCACCGAACGGGTCTTTGTTGCGATCCGGCGTGGGGGACCGCTACGTTGGGCCGCGATAAGTAGCGCGGCTACACAATAGCGTCCCTACAGGAGGTCGGTACCGTGGAGCGCATGACTCGGTGGGTGCTTGCTCACCGGTGGTCCGTGGTCCTCGCATGGGTGGTTCTCACCCTCGCCGGGGGAGCCACGGCGGGCAGCACCATCGATAAACTCAGCTACGAGTCACGGCTCCCGGACAAGCCGGCGCAAGAGGCGAACGACACCCTCGCCCAGCGTTTCGCCGACACCGGTGGCAAGAACGCCCCACTGCTGCTCGTTGTGACCGTGCCCGAGGGGACAACCGCCGACAGCGCGGCCGTGCGTCAAGAGTGGGGCGCCCTGGTCGCCGAGGTGACACCGCGGGGCGGCCGCAGCGTTTCGTACGCCGGCACCGGCGACGACTCGCTGCTGTCCGTGGACAAGCGCACCACCGTCGCGCTCGTCTACCCGCCGGCCAACCCCACCAACGCGCCCTATGCGCAGTCACTTCCGAGGATCAAGAAGACGGTCGAGCAGGCCAGGATCGCGGGTGCGCCGGTCGAGCTGACCGGTCAGCCCGTCCTCTCCGGCCGCGACAGCGGAGCGCAGCGCAGCCCCGTCTACGAGACCCTCATCGGTGCCGTCGGCGCCCTGGTGGTACTCGTCCTGGTCTTCGCGAGTGGCCTCGCGATCGTGCCGGTGCTGATGGCCGCGGTCGCCATCCCCACCACGTTCCTGCTCGTGCGCGGCGTCACCGGGATCACCGATGTCTCCTTCATCGTCCAGTTCCTGGTGGCACTCATCGGCCTGGGCATCGCCATCGACTACGCACTACTGGTCGTCACCCGCTGGCGCGAGGAACGCAACAAGCCGGGTGCCGACGGCCCCGAACCCGAGGCGCGCAAGGAAGCGATCGTGTGGTCCGTGGCCAGCGCCGGCCGGGCCGTCGCGCTGAGCGGCGCCACGGTGGCGATCTCACTCGCCGCGCTCGTCGTCCTGCCGGTGCCCTTCCTGCGCAGTGTCGGATACGCGGGTCTGCTCATCCCCCTCGTCAGCGTCGCCGTCGCCCTCACGCTGCTGCCCGTGCTGCTGTATGCGTGGGGCGACAAGCTCGACCGGCCGCGCCGGCAGCGCCGCCCGGACAGCCGGATGTGGAGCAAGGTCGCCGCACTCACCACCCGCCGTCCCGCGCTGTGCGCGATCCTCAGCGGCGCGCTGCTGCTCGCGCTGGCCGCGCCCGTGCTCGCCCTGCGGCTCGGGCAGCCGGAGACCGAGACGCTCGCCCAGGGCGGCCGACCCGCCAAGGCCTTCGAGCGGATCGTCGACGCGGGCTTCGGCGAGGGCATCGCGCGCCCCGTCGAAGTGCTCGTCGACGCGAACGGCACCGATGCGGTGAACGACAAGCTCGATGGCGTCGAGGGTGTCGCGGGCAGCGTCGCTCCCGCGGACTGGACGCGCGACGGCAGCCGTATCGTCGATGTGTGGACCACCGAGGACCCGTCGAGCAGCGGCGGTCGTGAGGCGGTGTCCACCGTGACTGCCACGGCACGCGAGACCCCGGGCGTGCTCGCCGGCGGCGGTCCTGCGCAGGACGCCGACTTCATCGACGCGGTCTACGGATCGCTCGGCCTCATCGTGCTCTTCGTCGGCCTGGTCACCTTCACCGTCCTGGCGCGCAGCCTGCGTTCGGTGGTGCTTCCGCTGAAGGCGCTGGTGCTCAACGCGCTGTCCACCTGCGCTGCGTACGGCGTGGTCGTCCTCGTCTGGCAGAAGGGTTACGGCAGCGAGGCGCTGTTCGGCACCCCGGCCATCGGAGCGGTGACCATCTGGATTCCCATGGCGGTCTTCGCGTTCCTCTTCGGACTGTCCATGGACTACGAGGTGTTCATCCTGCACCGCATCCGGGAGACCCACCTCGACCTGATCGCAAAGGGGGAGCGCAACACCGTGGTGCCGTCCGTCGTGACCGGTATCAGCCGCACCGGACGGCTCGTCACCTCCGCGGCCCTCATCCTCTTCCTCGCCTTCACCGCGCTGGCCAGCATCCCGATCACCGATGTGAAGGTCTTCGCCACCGCACTGGCGGCCGGCATCATCATCGACGCCACCGTGGTCCGGGGCCTCCTCACCCCGGCGCTGGTCACCCTCCTGGGCCGGTCCAACTGGTGGTTCCCTCGCTCCGTGGGCCGGCTGCTCGCCATCCCCGGACAGGCATCCGGCGCGGGGTCCCGACCCGCCTCCGACGCGGCGGCCTCCGGGCCGGAGCGCTCCCCCGAGGAGCAGCCGCCCGCGGCCCGGACCCCCGAGGAGTTGCAGCAGGGCCGCGTCTGACCGCATAGCCACTGCCCTCCGGGGCGGTGGCTGGCGAAAGATCCGCTGCAGCACCAACCGCATCACCGACATCGTCAAGGCCGTCCTCGTCCTTCACCACGCATCAACCTGAGGTTGGAAAAGGCTCACTGTCTGAATGCCTCCGGATCGAGAGGGCTCCCGAGGGGGATCTGACCCGCCTCGGGTGAATGTCTGGCAACCTCGAAATGCCAGGTCACAGGCCGTTCCAGGGTTGACGGAAGTCCTGGATGTCGCACCCAGCGGCGCAATCTCATAGGGGATGACGTCGTTCTGGACGGGCAAGCGGATACGCCTGCGCGGTATCGAGCCCGACGACTGGACCGCGTTCATGCGCTTCACCGGGGACGAGGAGCGGTTGGGAGATGTGCTGCACCCAACCCGTTCCGCCGAGGGCTATCGCGACTGGGCGAAGGAGCAGGCCGCTGCGAAGTCCGAAGCCATCGACACGGGGGAAAAGTTGGTGCTGTCGGCTCGCACCACGCTGACCCACAAGCGGGCTGGTTCGAGTACGGCGTCACGGTCGGCGCTGATCACCGCCGCAAAGGCAATACACCTAGCCACGCCAGGCAGGCCATCCGGCTGAGGTGCCCCCGCTTCGCTTGGTCGAGTGGACGAGAATCGGGGGCATGGGAAAGACACACGAACGAATAGACGGAAGACTCCGCGCCTTCATCGAGTCACAGCCCATCTTCTTCACCGCGACAGCGCCGTTGTCCGGCGACGGCACGGTCAACCTCTCCCCCAAGGGCCTCGTCGGCTCATTCGCGGTACTCGACGAACAAACGGTGGCCTACCTCGACTTCGCTGGCAGCAACGCCGAGACCGTCTCACATCTGCGCGAGAACGGCCGTATCACCCTGATGTGGTGCGCCTTCCAGGGCCCACCGAACATCGTGCGCATACACGGCCGCGGCGAGCCGGTCTTCCGCGACGACCCACGCTTCGAAGAACTGCTCACGCACTTCCCGGACGCCGACCCGACCCCGCACGGGCTGCGCGCCATCATCATGGTGACGGCCAGACTTGTCCGTGAGACCTGCGGCTACGCCGTGCCGTTCATGGCATACGAAGGGGATCGCGACCTGCATCGCAAGCGTTTCGAGCGTGAGGACGACGAATCCTTGACCCGCTACTTCGAGAAGAAGGAGCACATCGCCGCAAGCCTCGACGGCCTGCCCGGCCTACCGCTTCCGCTGCCGCCGCGCAGTCTCTAGGCCGTTTCACTTCGGCCAGGGTGCCCGTTGTTCCAGACATGAACAGAGCGGACCTCACCGACGCTGAGTGGGCCGTGCTGGAGCCACTGCTACCGGTGAGCAACAACCGGTGCGGCCGGCGGCGGGACCACCGGCAGGTGATCAACGGGATCATTCACCGGCTGAGCACCGGGACGCCGTGGCGTGAGCTGCCCGAACGCTTCGGCCCCTGGAAGACCGTGCACAAGCGGCACTTGCTGTGGTCGGCCGACGGCACCTCGGAGATGCTCCTCCAACACGTCCAGGCACATGCCGATGCCGAGGGCGGTATCGACTGTGACATCAACGTCGACTCCACCTCGGTGCGGCCCACTAGCACGCCGCCGGGGCGTCCAAGGAGCCGCCCGCACCGCCCAGCTCCTCCAAAAGGGCTCCGGCTCGCCGCCCAAGCCGCGCGCGCCCACGCCCGCCGACCAGCCACCTCGCCCTCGGCCAACCGGGACGGGCCCTGGCCGCTGCCGAGCAGGCCGCCGCCCAGTACCGGGAGGCACCACACCTCTCCCCCACCCGGGCCGCAATCGCTCACCTTGACCTCGCGGCCGCACACGCCGCCCTCGGCGACTACGACGCCGCCATCGACGCCGGCACCCAAGCGCTGGACAACCCCCGGCCGGCCGACGCCATCACCTGCCGAGCCCGCGACCTCGCCAGCACACTCAACTCCGCCACCACGCCCGCGACGGCCCGCGACTTCGCCGACCGCCTCCTCTCCCGGTGAACAGCCGCGTCGTATCGATGGGCCACACGCCGGTCGGCTGCCCGTGAGCGTCCCGGCCCCGTCCGCGACCCGAAGCGCGGGCTGAGGTCACCAGTAGAGCCGCGCGTAGTTGCCGCTGCGGCGGGGGCCCAGCCGGACACCGGGATCAGGCCCGCTTCCCGGCTTTGCCGTGGTCTTCTTCACGGTTTCTTGTCCGTGGACTTCTTCCCGCCCGTCGCCTTTGGCTGCCCGCCGTGGCCTTCCTGTGTCTTGCGGACGGACTGTTCCAAGGCGGCCATGAGGTCGACGTCCCGGTCGGGTGCCATTCCCTCGTGGGGACGGATTTCGTCCGGCCACAGCATGGTGTGCACGGTGAGCGCGCCCTCGTGGATGCGGATCGCGGCCAGGGTCTCGCGACCGCGGAGCGCGACCTTCCCCACCGCCACCTCGCCGGAGCGGTTGAGCGCGTCCCGCAGTACTGGTGAACCCGGTTATCCGAACGTGCGGAATGGGTGCTCCGCTGAGGCAGGCAGGCGGAGCAGTCGAGCCTGGGACCGGCAATATCAGACCTGATGGTGGTGGCATAGGTCCGCGGTCTCAGGTCTCGCGTAGATGCAGCAGTTCCGCGCCACCACCGAGGCGCTTATTTCATGGACGGCGGAGATCACCCGCCGGCGGGCGCGGTGGAACAGCAATGGGCGGCAAAGGTCGCCGCAGCGTCCAGCGCACCAGCAGCACCCAACGCCGGCCCGGAGTCGTTGTCGGTGGGCAGGCGCGCGTGCCCGTAGAGAGCATCTCTGCCTGCGTTTGCCAAATGGACCCGTGGCCAGCAGGCTGAAGTTGATCGCTATCGTGCGGCGGAGGGACCCAGTGCCCCGGCGGAGGGCTCTGAGACAGCGGCCCGGCATGTCACCTCGGCGCTGGTAGGCATCCTCAACGTCGGCGTGCACCTTCCCAGGCGGGATCCTCAGGAACGTGACCGACAGCCTCCTCCGCCCCGCGAAGCGGGAAGGAGGAGGCTGTGAGCGACCCATTGACTGCGCTCAGTGCCTGCGGGGTTTCGGTCTGGCTCGACGATCTGAGCCGGGAACGGCTGGTATCGGGCAGTCTCGCCGACCTGGTCGCCGACAACCACGTGGTGGGAGTGACCACCAACCCCACCATCTTCGCCAAGGCCATCACAGCGGGCGACGCCTACGACGCGCAGCTGCGCGACTTGTCCGTCCGGGGTGTCGAGGTCGGGGAGGCGCTGCGGGCGCTGACCACGTTCGACGTCCGCACCGCCTGCGACGTGCTGCGGCCGGTCTACGACGCCGCGGATGGGGTGGACGGGCGGGTTTCGATCGAGGTCGACCCGCACCTCGCCCACGACACCGGGGCGACCATCGCCGAGGCACGGGCCCTGTGGTGGCTGGTCGACCGGCCGAATCTGTTCATCAAGATTCCGGCCGCCCGCCAAGGGCTGGCGTCGATCTCCGCGTGCCTGGCCGAGGGGATCAGCATCAACGTCACGTTGATCTTCTCTCTGTCCCGCTACGACGCGGTCATGGATGCCTTCCTCGACGGAATGGAACGCGCCCGGCAGGCCGGGCATGACCTCTCTTCGCTCGGGTCGGTGGCGTCGTTCTTCGTCTCCCGCCTCGACGCCGAGGTCGACGCGCGACTGGGCAAGATCGGCACGGCGGAGGCTGCCGAGCTGCGCGGCCGAGCCGCAGTCGCCAATGCCCGGCTCGCCTATCAGCACTACGAGCAGGTCTTTTCCTCGCGGCGCTGGGAGGCGTTGCGCGATGCCGGCGCCCGCCCGCAGCGGCCGCTGTGGGCATCGACCTCGACCAAGGACCCGGCCTACCCCGACACCCGCTACGTGGTCGACCTGGTCGCGCCCGGTGTGGTCAACACCATGCCCGAGGCCACCCTTCGTGCAGTCGCCGACCACGCTCAGGTGCCCACGGACTCGGTGCGCGGCCACTACGCCGAAGCACAACAGGTGCTGAACCGGCTGCAGGCCCTCGGCATCGACTACGACGACGTGGTGCAAAAGCTCGAGGACGACGGCGTGGCCGCGTTCGACGCGAGCTGGGACCAGCTCCGCGAGCAACTGTCCGCCACCCTGCACGCACAGCCCGCAGGACCGTACAGGAGCTGACTATGGCCTCGGACACGACGCACCTGATCGTCGGAGCGAGCCTGGCGGGGGCGAAGGCCGCGCAGACCCTGCGCGAGCAGGGCTTCGAGGGCCGGATCGTCCTCGTCGGCGAGGAGAACGAGCGCCCCTACGAGCGGCCGCCGCTCTCGAAGGGCTATCTGCTGGGCAAGGCCGAGCGGGAGGAGATCTACGTCCACCCGCCCCAGTGGTACGCCGAGCACGATGTCGACCTGCGCCTCGGCGCCACGGTCACTGCCCTTGACCCAGCCGCCCACGAAGTGACCCTCGCGGACGGCAGCCGCCTGGGCTACTCAAAGCTGCTGCTGACCACCGGTTCCTCGCCGCGCCGCCTTCCGGTGCCTGGCGCCGACCTCGACGGCGTGCTCTACCTGCGCCGACTCGAAGACAGCAACCGCATGAAGGAGACCTTCGGGTCCGCATCCCGTATCGCGGTCATCGGCGCGGGCTGGATCGGCCTGGAGACCGCGGCCGCCGCCCGCGCCGCCGGTGTCGAGGTGACCATGCTGGAGAGGTCAGAATTGCCGTTGCTACGGGTGCTGGGCCGCGAGGGCGCCCAGATCTTCGCCGACCTGCACACCGACCAGGGGGTCGACCTGCGCTGCGGTGTCCAGGTCGCCGAGATCACCGGCACCGGCGGACACGCGAGGGGCGTGCTGCTGGCCGACGGAAGCCTCATCGACGCCGACGCGGTCATCGCCGGCGTCGGGATCACCCCGAACAGCCAGCTCGCCACGGCCGCCGGCCTCGACGTCGACAACGGCATCCGCGTGGACGCTCACCTGCGCTCCTCTCACCTGGACATTTACGCTGCCGGCGACGTCGCCAACGCCTTCCACCCTCTGCTCGGCAAACACATCCGCGTCGAACACTGGGCCAACGCCCTGCACCAACCGCAGGTCGCGGCCAAGGCCATGCTCGGCCAGGACGTGGCCTACGACCGCATGCCGTACTTCTTCACCGACCAGTACGACCTGGGCATGGAGTACACCGGCTACGTCGAACCCGGCGCCTACGACCAGGTGGTTTTCCGCGGCAGGACCAGCACAGGTGAATTCATCGTGTTCTGGCTCGCCGACGGCCGGGTACTGGCCGGGATGAACGTGAACGTCTGGGACGTCACCGACCCGATCCGCGCCCTGGTGACCTCCGGCCAAGCGGTGGACGCCAAGAAGCTCGCCGACACCGACGTGCCCCTGACTGACCTTCTCGACCACCCCGATCGGGCCGGGTGATACCGGAAGGGAACCCGCTGAGGTGGCCCGACACCGTCCAGGTCGGGTCCTCCATCGTCGGTGCCGGACAGGCCCCGGCGTGAGCAGACGAACCGGCCTGACGACAAGTGGCGCGGCTCGAGATCATCTCTCGTTACTACGTGTTGTCGAAGAAGCGGAGTACTCAGCTTACGAGGAGGTCCCTCCATGGCACGCAAGAGGTCGGTGCACGTCCGCAGGGTCTACGAGGCTCCAGCGCAGGCCGACGGCGCCAGAGTGCTGGTCGACCGGGTCTGGCCCCGGGGAATGACCAAGGAGAAGGCCCACCTCGACGAGTGGTGCAAGCAGGTCGCACCGTCCACGGAGCTGCGCAAGTGGTACAGCCACGACCCCGAGCGTTTCGCGGAATTCAGCCGCCGCTACCGGACCGAGCTCAAAGATCCGCAGCACGCAGACGCACTGGCGCACCTGCGCGACCTCGCCAAGGACCGGACCCTGACACTCCTTACCGCAACCAAGCATCCCGAGATCAGCGAGGCCGAGGTGCTCGCCGAGCTGCTCCGGGGCTGACAGCCTGGGTCAGCTGAGCTCCGCTCTCGCAGGCGGACCCACGGGAGGCCTTTGCGAGACGGACACGGAAGATGCACAACCGCAGCGTCGGTGGGTGCACACACGGCGGGTAGCGCGACGGCGCCGACGGACACGGCACCTCAGTGCGCTGCCGCACGAGGCATCGTGAACTCGCTCAGCGGTCACGCAGAGATCGGTCGATAATGGAAGCGGCCAACTCCAGCGAGACATTCGTCCCGTCTTGAGGCTGCATATGAACGATCAATCCACGCAGATGAACGGCCCTCCGCCCGTCGTAGGGCTGGTCGGCGAACGACTCGTACCCCTCACGGACGAGGTCGAGTGGGCGGCCGTGTCGCCGCGGCAGATCACCCCCGAAGAGTGGCAGCGGTTCGAGGACTACCTGAAGGAGATTCTCGGGGCGCTGGGCCTGGCCGTCGGGTCAGAGGCCACGGCCGACACCCCCCGCCGCTTCCTTCGCGCCCTCTTCGACGCCACCAGCGGGTACGAAGGCGACGAGAAGCTGGTCACCGCCTTCGAGACCGAATGCCACGGCGGTTCGGACTGCCGGATCAGCCAGATCGTCGAAGGGCCGATCCCGTTCTTCTCCCTGTGCGAGCACCACAGCCTGCCCTTCTTCGGCAAGGCGTACATCGGCTACATCGCCCACGAACACATCCTCGGACTGTCCAAGCTGACCAGACTGGTGCGGCTGTTCGCCCGCCGGTTCTCGATGCAGGAGCGCATCGGCCGCCAGCTCGCCGAATCGCTGCAGCAGCTCCTGCAGCCACACGGCGTCGCGGTCCACTTGGAAGCGGTGCATCTGTGCACGCAGATGCGCGGGGTACGGGAGATCGAGTCCAGTACCCGTACCACCCACTGGCGGGGCACCTACGACGAGGATCCGCAACTGCGTGCCGAATTCTTCACGCTGTGCGGCCAACGGGGCCTGGCCGGACATGGCTGAGCACACCGCCACGCATCCCGCCGGCGGAACACCGCCAGGCTCGTTGGAGCCCCTGGAGCTGCTGTACGAGGAGGCCGGGCAGCCCCGCTTCGGTCTGCCTCCGGCGCTCGCCACGGCCTACGGCGGCGATCTGGGCTTCACCCCGCCGTGCGTGTACGCGAACTTCGTCACCTCCATCGACGGAGTGGTCGCCCTCGGCCCCGAATACCCGTCCTCCGGCTCGGCGATCAGCGGGCGCGAACCGGCGGACCGCTTCGTCATGGGACTGCTGCGCGCTTGCGCCGACGCCGTACTCATCGGAGCGGGCACGCTCCGGGCCACGCCCGGCCACCAATGGACACCCGACCACGTCTGTCCGCAAGCAGCCCCCGACTTCGCCGAGCTACGGCGCAGCCTGGGACGCGCCACCCAACCGGACCTGGTCGTGGTCACCGCGAGCGGCGACGTGCCCACCGAGCACCCAGCCCTGCAGTCGGGCGCGCTCGTGGCGACCACAGTGGACGGCGCCCGCCGACTGGACGGACGTTTGCCGGCAGCGTGCACGCTACTCACCGCAGTCGAAGGATCCACCCTCCGTATGGCCGACGTCCTCGCAGCCCTCCGCGCCCACGGACACACCGCGGTGCTCACGGAGGGTGGGCCGCACCTCATCGGTCACCTGCTCGGTGAGGACCTGCTGGACGAACTGTTCCTCACGACATCCCCGGTGCTGGTCGGCCGTGCCGACACCTCCCGACCTGGGCTGATCGAAGGGCTCGAACTGCTGCCGAACCGGCCGGCGTGGATGGATCTGATCAGCACGCGGCGACGGGATTCGTACCTGTTCCTCCGCTACCGACTTCGGCCGCCACGCACACACGCCGGCCCGCAATCATCGTTGCCCAGTTGACGCAGGCCGAATGCGACGGCGATGTCGCGCGCTCAGGCCGTGCCATCGGCCGCGTCGTCCTCGGCGTCCTCGGCGAGGATGCCGTAGACGGTAGCGACCGAGGGGTGCTGCTCGTCAGCGGTCGTGATCGGCGTCCTGTGGGCGTCGGCTGAGCTCGGCGGCGTATTCCGAGCGTGCACTGCCGGCGGCTTCGGCCCATTCGGTGGCCGTTTTGATGGCAACGCCGAGGACTTGGCCAAGGACGGCGGGAGGCATCTGGGCGGCGAGGTCCAGCAGGGCGCGGCTGCTGCGGGCGACCCACAGGACGAAGCCGCGGGCGTCGTACCGCATCACGGTGCCATCGGCGAGCCAGGTGTCGATGTCGTCCTGCGTGCAGGCGACGAGTGTCATGAGTCAAGAAGTTGGCACAGTTTGATCTCGCTCGGGTCGGGATTCTCCATCTTTGGAGGGGCTCCTCATCGTGTTCGCGTGAGCGTGGGTAGGCGACCGGAAGGAGGTCTGGCGCGGTGTGTGGCCTCCGATCAGGGGCGGCGGCCCGCAAGGACGCAGAACTCGTTCCCCTCCGGGTCGGCAAGTACGACCCAACTCTCATCGCCTTGGCCGACGTCGGCGTGTCGAGCACCTAGGTCGAGCAGGCGACGGACCTCTTCGTCTTGCTCCCTGTCGGTTGGGTTGACGTCGAGGTGGAGCCTGTTCTTGACGGTCTTGCCCTCGGGCACGTGCGCGAATGTCAACGTCGGTGGCACTGGGCCAAGGCGGTTCTTGCCTTCAGGCACCATAGGGGAGCCAATTGTGACAATTCCGTCGTCTTCGTCTTGCACCTCGTAGTCAAGGACCGAGCACCAGAACCGGGCGAGACCGTGGGGATCGGCACAGTCGATCGCAAGCTCGGTGAACTTACTGGTCATGTCAGGACCTCCCAGTCAAGTAGCGGGTCCGCCAAAGGCCACACGCCAACCGCAGTGTTCGACGGCGAGGTAAGCCGCACGTGGTGTGCGTTCGTCGAGGGCCTGGTGGGGTCGCAGAGTGTTGTAGGTGTGGTCGGAACAGGTTGAATTCGACGGCGAGGGCGTTGCCGTCGCCGGTGGTGGCGCGGTAGAGGTGTTCGTACTTCAGCGTGCCGAAGAACCGCTCGACCACGCCATTGGTTTGTGGGCTCCTCACCCTTGTGCGAGGTCGAGGGCCCGTTCGGCCTCGACAACGGCCCGGCGGAGGCAGCCGAGCGCATCGGAGCCGCGGGACGTCGGGGTGACGACGGCGGCGAGCCCGCCGCGGGCGATGACGCGCTGGCCGGCGTGCGCGATTACGCGTCCGATCCCGAGCAGGCCGCGCGTCTGTGGACGCTCTCGGCCGAGCTCACCGGCATCGACGCGTTTGCGGCAACCGCCTAGCGTCCGCGAGCGGGGGGGCGCACCGCACGGCAGCCCCAGGGTCGGCCCTGCAAGCTGGTCACGACGGCGGCCCTTCCCTCACCATCGCTCGCCTGACATGTGTCCCACCGCATTCCCGTTGGCAGATGGCAAAGCTCTGACCTGCAGGGCTGCCAGATGGTCCGAGAATGCGGGCTGGTGTCATCCTCACATGAGTTGGCCTCCGCGGAAGGGGGTCACGCGGCTGGCAGCGGTGCCGGTTCGGCAGGGCCTTTCCACCAGACGAAGACCTCGGTGCTCGGCCGGCGTTCGGAGAACCGGCCCGACGGGGAGACCTCCCGCAGTAGTCGACGCAGGTCTGCCTCGAAGTCGTCGCGGCGCGTGCCGTACAGGTGCGGAGCCGAGAACGACATCGAGAACACCCACGCGACCACGTCGTCACCCCTGCGCTCCAGAGCCTGTCCGCCGGGAACGACACGGCGCTGGGGACCGGAGAATCCCGCCCGGTGAGTACCGAGGCCTCATCGCCGTGTGTTCCCTGCGGCACGGAGATGTCCCGGATGGTTGCCGCATCGTGGCCCGGCCGACCCGCGAGACGCTGTACGACTGGTGCCATCACTCCCGCCATTTGATGGAGCAGCCCAGGCTTGGCCGGTGCGGCTCGGGTACCGGCTCACCGGCCAGAACGTGAGTGATCGCATCCTGAAGCAGTTCACCGGTGACCGGCTTGCCGCTCCCCGGCGTGGAGTCGTCCATCGCGCCGCGGTAGGCCAACCGCCGCTGGGTGTCGTAGAGGAAGAAATCCGGCGTGCAAACGGCCTGGTAGGCCCGGGCGACCGTCTGTTCGGAGTCCACCAGGTACGGGAAACTCCAGCCTGCCCGCCGGGCCTGCTCAGCCAGATGCTCGGGCCGGTCGTCCGGATACGCGTCGGTGTCGTTGGCGCACACGCCCACCACCGTCAGGTCCGGGTGGCGGGCGAGCAGCCTTCCCAGCCCGGCCTCGACGTGGCGGACGTAAGGACAGTGGTTGCACAAGAACGCGACCAACAGCCCAGGCGCAGCAGCGAAGTCGTCGCGGCGGACAGTCCGACCTGCCAGATCGGGCAGCGCGAAGTCCGGTGCGGGCGTACCCAGTGGCACCATCTGTGACGAGACAGCCATACGGGCGATCCTAGGGACCTTGGATCGCGGCACCGTTCCGGCTCGCCCACCGTGGCGACCTTCTCGCTTTACGGAACTCGGGTCGCTGGTCGAAAGGCCTTGTCCCGAGCTTGGCGTGTTGCCGAGGTTCAAAGCTGGGCGGCACCGCGGACGTCGCCGTGTCGCACCGAACCGCCGCGCCGCCAGGAGCTGCAGATGGCCCGCTCGCTGATGGACGCGGTCACCGTGGACTTCCGCCTGGAGAAGCAGCACGACGCCTACCGGCACGCCCTGGAACAGGTCTTGGCAGCCCGCCTGGAGGGCCTGAGCCCCCGCACGCTCCGGAAACCGTGCGGGTCGAAGGCGGCGGGGTCGTGGACCTGACGCCAACCGACACCACCGTCGCCCTGAACGGGCAGTTATGGGACCGCAGGTGCGTGTGCCGACAACTGGGTGCTCAACCGGCCATCTTTCGTGGGTCACCGGCCAACTGAGGCGCTCAGTCACAAGGTGTTCCTGGACCTCCGGGGGCCTCGGACTTTTCAGAACGACACGTCGAAGTAGTCGACGTCGGTGAACTCGACTTCCAGGCCCTGGGCGCGTCGTCCGCTGTCCTGGAAATAGATCTCTTGCAGTCCTTCGGCGACGATCTGGCGCAACTGCTGGTCGCTGGCGCCCTGCTGCTGGGCCTGGAAGAGGCGGTTGGCGTACTCGGGCGGGAGGTGCACGGTCAGCCGTCGCAGCCGCGGGTCGTCGGTGGTGCCGATGGGCGCGGTGTAGCCGAAGCGGGCCCGGGTCTCGATGGTGATGCCGGTGGCAGCGGCGGCCTGCCGGCGGCGGCGCTGGCGCACCCGCGGCTGCCAGCGGCGGCGGACCTCGGCATCGATCCGGTCCGCGATGGCCCGGGGCGGCTTCTTCCGCTCACCCTTGAGATAGCGCTCCACGGAGCGCTGGGTGACGCCGAGCAGGTCAGCCACGGCCTTGGTGGTCTTCAGCTTCCCCAGCAGGAATTCCACCCGCTTCTGGGTCGACTTCGGGGGCTCACGGGTGAAAACCTCCTGGTCCGCGCGGTGGAGGGCGTCGTGGATATCCGTCACGGCTCACTCTCCTTCGTCCATGACGGCGTCGCCGCCCTTGATGTGGCGGGCCGGGTTGTAGCCCTGCTCCATCAGGTCGACCGCCCACGCCATCTCCTGGACGCCCTCTACCTTGGCCAGGCCCGGGGTGGCGCCGAGGCGGAACGTGCCCGGAAGTACCTTGCCGTCGTCGGTGAGCGGCAGGAAGTCCAGCGGCGAGGGGCCGGCCGACGGGTAGACGACGCAGTCGGACAGCACGGCGAGGGGGTACAGGCCGGACGCCTTCGCGGTGTTGAGCATCTTGCGGTGCATGTTCACCCTCGCCTTGGAGATGACCGCGGCCCGGATGTCCGGCCGCCAGGTCGGGCGCTCCAGGGCGGGCCAGCGCTTCCCGTCGCGGTAGTGGCGGCCCTGCGGGCGCTCCCTGAGTTTGCCGATGCCGCCCTTGACCGTCGACTTGATCGCGGACAGCACGCACGCCAGGGCCGGGTCGACGTCCTTGTGGTGCTCCATCGCGGCCAGGAACACGGCCTCGCCGACGTCCTTGCCGACCGGGACACCGAGGTCGGCCATCGTCGTCACGTACGCGTCCTTGAGCCGGTCGTGCCACGGGTCCAGGTACGCGCCGGTCTCGTGGCGCAGGTACGCCTCGAGCGGCCGCACGTCGGCCCCGAGCTCCACCGCGTACGCCACGGTCGGCGTGGCGTACCAGGCCGGGCCCTCCGGCCGCTGCCCGGACGGGGTGAACGGCGACGGCAGGCACGGGTCCAGCTCGATGTGCGAGAGGTCCACGAACCAGGAGCCCGGGTGCTTCTTGTCGAATACGGGCGCCTTCACGTGGACCGGCTCGCCCAGGCCGACCGTCAGGCGGGCGGCGGCCGCGAGGAAGGCCGTGTTGATGTCGATGCCGACCGCGAAGGGCAGCAGGCACTCGGCATCCTCCAGCAGCTTCGGATCGCGCACCCACTGGTACGCCTCCTCATCCAGGAATCCGCCGGACCAGCCCTGGGCGACGGGGTGCTCGATGGGGGCCTCCGGCGGCGCCGGGTCCACCGGGTGCGTCAGCGCGCCGGGGTTCGGCCCGGGGACCCAGGTGCCGGTGGCGTTGTCGCGTACGGCGCGGGTCGGCGGGCGCAAGCTCGTCATCAGCTCCAGCCCCGACACCGCGGTGGAGCCGCGCGGGGTGATGACGCGGGTGGCGTAGACGCCCAGGATGCGAGCGAGTTCCGCGGGGTGCAGCTCGGCTGCGTTGCCCCAGGCGCGGGTGTCGAGCGCGTCCCAGGACAGGATCGCCAGTTGTACGCACTGGCGCTGCCCGCCCTGTGCTGGGCGGTAGATCCGCGCCCACGGCCCGAACCCGCGCTGCGTGAGCTTCCACTTCGCGCGGGCGATCTGCTTGACCACCGTGTGGTCCTCCGGCAGCCGCAGCGACCGGCGGGCCTCCGGGCCCTCCAGCCGCGCGGGCAGGCCGAACCGCTCGGCAGCGGACTCGGTCAGCACGATCAGCGGGTCGGCGTCCTTGCCGTTGCGGTGCAGCCGCGCAGCGCCGATGCCGGACTCCGTGAGCGTCCACTCCACCAGTGCCGGGACGGTCGTCGCCGGGCAGTCCAGCACCACACCGCCGATGCAGTACGCGGCCCCGTCCCCATCCAGCACGGCGAGGGGGCCGTTCGGGAACCGCGGATCAACAGCGGGCGCGGCGGCCTTCTTCGCCGCTGGACGGCGCGCCGTCGACGTCCTCGCCGTGCTCCTGGTCGCGGCCACGGGCCGGGAACTCGCAGCCGCCGGAGCCGGAACAGCGCTGGGCGCAGCCGGCGCCGGCGGACCGGCAGCAGGCCCGCCGGCAACGCCCAACGGCCCGGCGGCGACCTCCGGCGCGGCGGGCGCCACAGCCGGCGCACTCCCCGTCCCGGCCTCCCCCGAGGGAACCGGGTACAACGCGGCAAGGCCCTCCAGGAGACGGATATAGGCCGCACGCTTCGGCGGCCGCGGCTCCTTACGGCCCGCCTCCCAATCGGCCACCGTCTCCCGCCGCACCTTCAGCGCCCTGGCCACCTGAGCCTGCGTCAGGCTCGCCGCCGTACGCAGCCGCTCCCGCTCCCCCGGCGGGGGCAGAATCCCGCCCGCCTTCTCCAGCAAAGCGTCCACCGCCGCAAACAGACTCTCCTGCTCCGCAGGCATGAGCAACACCACCTCCCACCCCGACACTAGCGGAAACACACACGAGACGTACACGGAACACCCCCAACCCCCCAGGGCGTCCCCACACGTTCACCCATCCACTGACAACCCCCTGCAGAGCAGCGAGCGGCGCGACAGGAGCCGGGGCAGACGCAAGACCACACGCACGACAACGCGCGGGCACAGACCCTCGCACGAACACGCCGGCCCCCGCACAGCCCGGCGAACGGCTCGCGCCCAACGACCCTGCCAGGGGCCGCCTGCCGGGAACACCGGCACCGGCTCCTGGGGATGCAAGACATCGGCATGAAGGGGGAAGCAGGAGCAGTGAAGGACGAGGCAATGCCGGGCACAGACCACGGACTGCGTTCACGCGAGAGGCCATCCAGCCCCGGAGACGCGGAAGGTTCACCGCTCGGGACTGGAAGGCTGAGGAGGCAGCATGACCTCTCCCGTGCGCCTGAGCCGCTGCCAGGGCAACCGGTAACCCTTGACCGCAGTGAGACAGGCCTGCATAAGGACCAAATACATCAACTGACGGTAGACCACCTGCTGGAGGGGAAGTGCCCACAGCGGCCGGAGCCTCTCGCCGTCGAGGCGGAAGGCATAACCGGCGCAGAGCAACTGCACCACCAGCACGGCCGTCCACGCGGCCATCGTGCCCAGGGGATGGCGGAACACCAGGCCGTAGAGAGTCAGGATGTCGATCAGCGGGGCCAGGAGCGGCGTGATGATCTGGAAGACCGCCAGCAGCGGCAGACCCACCCGGCCGAAATGGCCCGCATGGCCGGGCTCGATCAGAGCCCGGCGGTGTTTCCACGCGGCCTGGATGGTCCCGTAGCTCCACCGGTAACGCTGGCGCCACAGCTCCCGCAACGAACCCGGAGCCTCGGTCCAGGCCCGGGCGTCCGGGGCGTAGCCGACCTCCCAGCCCGCCCGGTGCAGAGCCATGGTGACATCGGTGTCCTCCGCGAGGGTGTCCGCACTCATCATCCCGCAGCTGCGCAGAGCCGCGGCGCGGAAAGCCCCCACGGCGCCCGGGATCGTCGGCAGGCAGTGCAGCAGGTCGTACATCCGGCGGTCGAGATTGAAACCCATGACGTACTCGATGTGCTGCCACCGCCCCAGCAGCCGCCCCCGGTTGCCGACCTTCGCATTGCCGGCCACCGCGCCGACCCGGGGATCGGCGAACGGCTGGATGAGATGATGGACCGTCCAGGGGTCGAAGACGGTATCGGCATCCATCAGCACGACCAGATCACAGGACGCGGCCCGGATACCGGTGTTCAGAGCCGACGGCTTGCCCCCGTTGGCCTGCCGGATGACGGTGAGCCCGGCGATACCCAAGGAAGCGGCGATACCGGCGGTGGCATCGGTGGAACCGTCATCCACGACGATGATCTCGACAGGGTGACGGCCGGCGGACAGGGAACGCAGGGTCGTGGCGATGCACAACTCCTCGTTGAAGGCCGGGATCACCACACTCACGGGTTCGGTGACGGGCCGGTTGTCGCCGGGGCCGGGCGGCCCGCGGCGGCGGTGGCGGTGGGCGTGGTGGTGGGCCAGGACAAGCAGCAGCAGGCACCGTCCCAGAATCAGCGAGCCGACCACCAGGAGCAGCGTGGTGACGACCGAGACGGCCGTCGCCGAGACGCCCACGGCGGCCACGAAGATCTTTCCCTGCCACAGCCGAGCCCCCTCGACAGGGTGGGTGAGGGCGCCCGCGCCGACGATGTCGTCGACGGTGGTGAACCGGTAGCCCTGCGCCTTGAGCCGGGGGATCAAGGTGTCCAGGGCCTTCACGGTCTGCGACCTGTCACCCCCCGCGTCGTGCAGCAACAGAACGGCCCCCTGCCCCGGGGCCTGCGGCAGCGCGGCATCCACGATCCGCCCGGCACCCGGCCGCTGCCAGTCCCGGGTATCACGATCGATGAACGCCAGAAGATAGCCCCTCTCCCCCAGGCGCCGGGCCACAGACCATGACCGGTCATCCAGCGCGCCGGGCGTGGAGGAATACGGCATCCGCAACACGGAGCTGTTGATACCGGCCGCACCGGCCAGGGCAAGCTGGGTCAGGGCCAGTTCCCGGTCCGTCTCACCCGCCGACACCGCCGTCAGGTCCGGATGGGAAAAGGTGTGCACGCCGATCTCGTGGCCCGAGCGGACCAGATCCCGCACCAGACCCGGATGACGGGCCGCCTGCTGACCCGTCACAAAGAACGTCCCGGGAACACGGTAACGATCCAGCACCGCCCGCACCTTAGGCGTCCACGTGGCATCGGGACCGTCATCGAAGGTAAGGACCACCGTCCTCGCCGGAGTACGGTAACTGCGCACCTGCCCCCGGGTGGTGTCCACAACCGGACCGCCACCGGCGATATGCCGGGGCACAGAAGCGGCCGGCCCCCCGGCGCGTGGCTGCTGATCACCCGCGAAACCCCGGGTCGTCAGCCCCTGAACCAGCAGAACCGACACCAGAAACGCCAGCAGGACCAGCGGAACGACGACCCGGAAACGACGCCCCCGCCGGGACCGCCCCGGTCCAGGTACGCGCACGGCACGGGAGGCCGCTGGGCGGTGGGGGGACCGGTGACGCCCCTGGTGCATCAGGGGGCCTCGACCGCCGGCGGGGTGGTGGGCGGCACCGTACCCGAGTCCGAGGTCGCGGGCGGCACCTCTGGAGCCGGTGCTGGAGCAGGCGGCACCGGCGGCGCAGGGGCCGGCGGGGACTCAGGCGCAGGCGGCGGAGCGGGCGGGGCAGGCGGCGGCTCAGGCGCCGGGGTGGCCGGTGGCGAGGCAGGCGGCGGGGCGGGGGCCGGCGCAGGCGCCGGGGGAGGCGGGGCGGCAGGCGTCTGCCCGCCATCCGGAGCAGGAGCGGGAGCAGGAGCGGGTGGCGAGTCACCCGGGGACGCCGGCTCCTGCGCCCCAGGGCTCAGGACAGGCGCTGGTACGCCCGGCACCACCAACCCCCCAGGCACAACAGCACCAGGCACGCCAGGCACGCCAGGCGGAGTAACGAGCCCCGGAACAAGCGGGCTCCCCGGGGCGGCGACCGTCCCGGCACCAGGCAGGAAACCGCCCAACGGCCCAGGGCCGCCGGGCACCACCAGAATTGCGCCCCCAGGGCCCTGCGCAACCGGAGGGAACAGAGGAGCCGGAACATCACCGCCGCCGGCACCGGGGAAACCAGGGCCATCGGCTCCCGGCTCGGCGGGCGGAGCGAACACACCCGGCAGCGGCACAATCGCCCCCGGCGCGAAAGGCGTTGCACCCACCAGACTCAGACCCACAGCAGCCAGATACGCCGCCGCCAGCCCCGCCAACCCGTACCCGGCACGACGCACCAGCCGCGCACGACGGCCCGAGGAATCCACGAACACCGGACCATGCGGAACCGCCGACGCCCCACCCCCCACATATCCCGAAAAAGGCCGGTACGCCATGCATTCAGCCTAAACTCGACCCACGACATGTCCAGCAGACGACCAACAAATCGCCCCCACAGCCCGGCCAAGAGGCGACCAGCCGACGCCCGCGCGGTCGCCCCCAGGGGCGGGGGGGGAGCACAACGGTCATCACCCGCGCCACGAACGCCCCAAGCGCCATCCTCACCACCCCAGCAACCCCAACCGCTTCAAATCCCAACAGCAACAACCGGGATCGGGCGGGCCACGATCACCCAGCAACCGGACGGCCCAACCCCGCTCATCCCCTGCGACATGAGGGACGGCACCGAGTCCCGCGCCGGGGATGCAAACCGGCCGACGCGGCCGTTGTGCAGCGCGGTGAACCGCCAGCCATCGTCCGTACTGAGGGCCACGAGCGTCTGCCGGGACAGGCGCCGCTTGGGCAGTTCGGACCGCCACGGCATGAGGACCGACGCCGTTCCGCGCACGATCGCGACTCCTGCGGCGACGTACCGGATCCCCTCCACGTCACCCACCAGAGCCGACCCGGTGAGCACCCCCGAAGCGGAATTCGGGGCAGGGAGCCGGGGCAGGATGGTGCGGGCGGTCGGTGACGGCCAGGGAACGAGCGTGAGGGGAGCCAGGAGTGCAGGAGCTCGGCGACGGCATACGAGAGCGGCTGGCGGCGGCGGTCGTCTGGTCCGTGGCGACCACATGCCCCGACGGGGCACCGCACGTGAGTCCCATGTGGGTCGATGTGGACGGGGAACACCCCTGGTTCAACACCTCGGTGGGCAGGGTCAAATTACGGAATCTCCGCCATGACCCGCGGGTGTGCCTCTCCCACCACGCCGACCCCTTCGACCGCATCCAGATCCACGGCCGCGTCACCCGCTTCGTCCAGGGCCCGCAGGCGGAGCACGACATGGACCGGCTCGCGCGCAAGTACCTGGGCACGCCGTATGAGTGGCTGCTGCCCGAGGAGCAGCGGGTGACCGTGGTGATCGAGCCCCTGCGCGTGCGCCGAATCGTCGGCGTCGAACCCCTCAAACGGCGGTAAACAACAAGCCGGACCGGAGCACCGAGGTCAGCAGGCAGGACCCCGGCTCTCCGAGGCCGCCGCAACCCACGTCAGGCGATCCCCCGCCCCTTCACCGCGGGCCACTCCGATGCCAGCAGCGCGTAGACCAGCGTGTCCCGCCATGTGCCGTCCGGCCGCCTGGCGTGCCGGCGCAGCGTCCCCTCACTGCGCGCCCCGATCCCGATCACGGCGTCTCGCGAGCGCACGTCATCATGATCGATCTGCCATTGCACGCGGCCGAAACGCAGCGTGTCGAAAGCGTTGTGCAGCAGCAGGAGGTGCATTTCGGCGAGGGCCGGGGTGTACCAGAGGGAGCGCCCCAGCCAGTGCCATCCGATGTCCAGGCGCTCGTCGGCGACGGAGATGTCCAAGTACGCGATCCAGCCGACCGCCCGGTACGTCGGACGGTCGACGGCCGCGAAGAGAATCGCGTCGCCCGCGGCCTGCTGCGCCAGCCGCTGCTCCACGATCATGCGCATCTCGTACTCGGAGCCCGGCGAGACCACGGGCAGCCAGCGCCACACCTCGTCGTCCCCGCCGCCTGCCGCGAAGAGGTCCGGAACGTGGTGGAAGGCGAGGGGCTCGAGGCGGATGTGCCGGCCCTCGATGACCACCGGAGCGGGTGTCCGTGCTGCCATGTCGGCACGTTATCCAGACGAATGCCCGAAGGGACAGATTCGCCGGTTCGCCGCGCGCGTGCCCTTACTCGCCGATCGGCCTGGAAGGATGCGACTGATCAAGCATTGATAGGGGGCATAACCAACAATTGCGCGCAGCATCACCGCATGCCAGGGGCTTCTGACCGCGGGGGCGGCCGGCTGACCGGCCGCCCCCGCCTCCGCGTATCGGGCGGCATCCCGTGGACCGGGGGCCGGGGGACGCCCGTCGTCAGCCCGTGAAGCGGACGATCTCGGGCACCAGGTCCCCGCGCCGCGCGATCCCGGCCGTCCAGAGGGCGTTGCTGCCCGGGACCGTCGTCGTACTCCTGACGACGACTTCCGGGGCGGCGGCTTCGTCCCAGCGCTTTTCTTCCCTGTTCCACCGCAGGGCGACGGACACCGCGCCCTTGCCGCCGATCGCCCACAGCGAGCCGTCACCGGCGCGCCCGACGGTGCGAAGCCGGCCGTCCGCCACATCCGGAGTCGGGGCGGACTTCCAGGCCTTGCCGTCCCAGTGCAGGGCGTAGGGCCGGTCCGAGTCCGCACTCGCGCTTCCGCCGACCGCCCAGATGTCGTCGGGGGCCAGGGCGGTGACCCCGCCGAGCCACGTCGTCTTCCCGTCCACTCCCGGTGCATCGGACTTCTTCCAGGAGGTCCCGTCCCAGTGGAGTACGAGCGGGGTCTGCGGGGAATCCGCGTCGGCGGCGTACGTCGCGCCGACGGCCCAGACGTCGTCCTCTGCCAGGGCCACGATGCCGCTCAGCTCGCCCTTGCCGACATCCGGCAGTTCCTGCCGCTGCCAGCTGTCGCCATCCCAGGACTGGATGGCGGGCACGCTGTCCTTGATGGATCCGGGAACCGCGCGGCCGGCCGTCCAGACGCCGGCGTCGCCACTGACCGTGATCGCGTCGGACATGACGCGGCCGGCCGGGTCCGTCGCCAGCGCGCGGTCGGTCCACTTCTCGCCGTCCCAGTGGGACGAGCCGGTGCCGGCCACCCAGATGTCGTCGGCGGACCGTACAGCGAGGGACTGCGGGAAGTTCCCGTTGGGGAGGGTGGACTCCTGGGTCCAGGACTCGCCGTCCCACCGCAGGGCCAGGGCTTCGACTTCCGTGTCGCTCTTGAGGCGGTAGCCGACGGCCCAGGCCTGCCGCTCGTCGAGCGCCGCCACCGCGGTGAGGTCGCCCTTCTCGACCGGGACCGGCGTCCGCTGCCAGTCGTCCGCCCGCCGGTCCTTGTCCGTCACGGCCGATGCCGAGCCCGCCGCGACCGGCTCTTCGCCCCAGGCCTGGAAGCCGATCAGCCCGGCGGCGACCAGCGCCGCGGCCGCGACGGCGGAAGCGAGCGCCGCCCGCCGGTGCCGCGTCCGTCGCGTCATCGCGCCATCGCCGGGTGTGCTCTGTGTCATGTGGGTATCCCCTTGTACCTCTGCGCCCTCGAGTCTGGTGCTGTCGTCGTCAGGCATGGCGTCAGGCCGTGGTCTTGATGACGAAGTCGAAGGTGCCGGTGTAGCCGCCGCCTTCCTTGGCCGTGAGTGCGATCACGCAGGCGCGGTTGAAGCTGCCGTCCCCGGCGTTGAGGGCCGCGAAGTCCCGGCCGTAGGCCTGCGTGTCGTCCGGGAAGTACAGCTGCGTGACGAGCAGCGGGCCGCCCGAAACCTGGACCTGGGTGTGGATGTGGGGCGTACGCCGACCCCAACGTCCCCAGTAGTCCCGCGGAATGATGGTGTCCAGGCGGTATTTGCCGCGTGCGGAGGTGAACTGGTGGCCGCGCAGCGAGAAACCCGCCGTGTCGTAGTCGCCGTTCTGGTCGCACTGCCAGAACTCGATCTGGCAGTCGGCGAGCGGTGTGCACGCGGTGTCGTAAACGACGCCGCTCAGCTGCAGTTCAACGCCGCTGATGGCGGGGGTGATGAAGTTCGTCCGCTGGGGGGACTGGGGTTTGAAGAGCGGGCCCTCCATGATCTCCGGGGTTTCCTGTCCGGAGCAGGCAGGGGTCAAGGCGACCGGTGCGCCGGCCGTCCGCGGAGCGGCCGCTGCCATCGGTGCCGCGTCCGCCGCCTCTGCCGCATCCGCCGCGGCGGACAGGCCCGTTGACGAGATGCCTGTGGCCGCGACGGCGACCGACGTCACGCCGAGCGAGCCGACACGGATGAAGTTCCGGCGGGACCGAGAGTCCTGGCCGGGGCCGGAGACCCCGTGCCCGGGGTCGTGCTGATCCGGGTCATGGTGATCCGGGTCGTGGTGATCGTGCCGCATGGGGGGCATGGGGGGCTCCTTGCCTCGCAGGAGGTGTCGCCCGATCGGTCCCGAGTGGGGGACGGGACCGTCGGGCCGGTCTCGGTGCATGACACGGGGGGATGGCCACCCGTGCCGGGCAACGAGCCTGCGGCAGATGACGTACGGGCGCATCGACCGGATGACCGAGGACTTCCCCGGCGTTACGGAACCTCGCCGTCCGCTGCGGACGGCCGGCGCCCCGACGGCGGTGCCGCGCTCCTGGCCGGACCCCCAGCCCCGCTTCCGGCCGTACCCATAGCGCTTCCAGCCGCGTTCCCCGCCGTACGCGCGCGTGCGGCGACCCACAGCGCGATCTTCGTCCGCGACCGCAGTCCCAGCTTGTCGCGGATGTGGTCGAGGTGCGTCGCGACCGTACGGGGCGAGAGGCTCAGCCGCGCGCCGATCCGCCGGTTGGTGAGCCCTTCCGCCACCAGCTCGGCGACCTGCAACTCCCGCTCCGTCAGCGGGCAGGCGCCCGCCTCGCCACCCTGGCGGCCGTTCTCCGGCCGCAGCTCACGCAGGGCGTACGCGATCAGACGCCGCCCGCGGAGCAGCTGCCCGTCGGCCTCCGCCGTACCGGCGGCCGACGCGTCGAGTCCGCGTCCGGCCCGATCCACCGTGGCACCGACCCATCGCCGCCACTCCGCCTCGGGCCGCATGCCGATCCGCTCGCGCACCGCGGCGGCGGCCGCGAAGAGCCTCAGCGCGCGCCGGAGTTCACCGCGCTCCGCCGCCACGATCGCCAGGCCCTCCACCGGGTACATGGCGTGGAAGCTGTCCGGCGGCGCCTGCCGCAGCACCTCGGCGAACGCCTCCTCGGCAGCGGCCAGTTCGCCCGCGGCGAGGTGGAGCGCACCGGCGGTGTGGCCTGCCGCGTTCCGGTGCTGTGGCGTGCCCAGTTCGCGGAGGACCGGCAGGCACTCGGCCATCAGCTCCTGTGCTTCGGCGACGGCACCCACATGGTGCAGCCCCCAGGCGAGCCGGTGCAGGCACACGGCGGTGGCGAGGGGGCGGCCGAGCGTACGGGTGATCTTCAGGCACTCCCGGTACACCGCGACCGCGGCGCCGAACTCGCGCCCGCAGACCAGCGCCACCGCGCGGGCGTCCAGCGCGTCGGCGAGAGCCGCGGGGTCGTCGTTCCCGCGCGCGACGCGCACCGCTTCCTCGGCCAGCCGCAGCCCTTCGGCGCAGTCCGCCTGCTGGCAGGCGACACGGGCAGCCAGCGCGAGCGCGTCGCCGCGGTGGCGTGACCGGGGCACGCGCGCGAGGGCGGTGGTCAGCAGCTCCCGACAGGCCGTCAACTGGTCCTGCTCACGGCGGACCCGGGCCATCGCCACCACCAGCCGCATGTGCCGGTCACCGCTGTCGGACGCGTCGGACGCGTCGGACGCGTCGGCCGCGCCGGACCCGCCGGACGAGTCGGCCGCGTCGGACGCGTCGGCTTCGACGGCTGCGTCGACCGCGGTGCAGGCCACCGCAGCGGCGAGATTCTCCTGCTCGGCGAGCAGTTCCGGGGGCACGACACCGACGGAGGCCGTGTCCGAGGAGGGGCGGGTCAGGTCCGCCAGCCAGTCCAGGGCCCGCTTCCGGACCTCGTAGAGCTCACCGGACGCTTCGAGTCGGCGCAGCCCGTACGCGCGGATCGGGTTCAGCTGCCGGAACCGCGCGCGCTCCCCCTCCGCGCCTGCGTACGGGCTCCCGTACGGGCTCCCGTAGGCGCTTGCGTGCGGCTCTTCGTACGCGCTTCCGTCCTGGGGCGCGGGCGGGCTTGCGTACCGGCCACCGTCGCCGGGCACGCGGACGAGCAGTGACTTCGCCTCCAGAGCGCACAGCAGCCGCAGCACCGCATCCGGCTCGATGTCGCCCGCGGCGCAGACCGCGCGCGCCCCCGCGATGTCGAAGCCGCCCACCAGGACCGACACGCGACGGAAGACGGCCTGCTCGGCGGGGTCCAGCAGGCGGTGGCTCCACTCGATCGCGGCCGCGAGCTCGCGGTGCCGGGCGGGCCCGACCCTGCTTCCGTCCGTGAGCAGGCCGAGCTGGTCGTCGAGCCCTGCCAGGATCTGGCCGAGCGGCAGGCCTGCGACCCGGCGCGCCGCCAACTCGATGGCCAGCGGCAGTCCGTCCAGCCGACGGCAGATCTCCGCCACCAGGTCCACATGGCCCGCTGTGCCTGCCGTGGCGACCGTGCCTGAGGTAGCCGACGTCGCCGCAGTGGCCGCAGTGGCCGTCGTAGCCGCAGTGGCCGCTGTAGCCGCAGAATCCGCACTGCCTGCCGTGAGTTCGAAGCCGGGGGCGCAGGCGCGAGCACGTTCCACGAACAGCCGGACCGCGTCCGAGCGCAGCGCCTCGGCGACGTCCCCGGGTGCACCACCCGCCGCGGGCAGGGTGAGTTCGCCGACCCGGAAGACCACCTCGCCGGGGACACGGAGCGCCTCCCGGCTCGTCGCCACGATGCGCAGGCCCGGGCAGCGGCGCAGCAGCAGCGCGGCCAACTCCGCGCATTCTTCGGCCAGATGCTCGCAGTTGTCGAGTACCAGCAGCAGCCCGGGAACGCTCAAGGCGCGGACGAGCGACTCGGTGACGCCGCCCTCCGGGGCGCTGTCTCGTTCCGCGACGCCGAGTACCGCGGCGACGTACTGCGGGAGTCCGGCGCCCTCGCGCAGCAAGTCGAGCTCCACCAGCCGGGCCTCGCCCTTCCGCCCGCTGCGCGACCCGCCCACCAGCTCCAGCGCCAGCCGTGACTTTCCGCATCCGCCCGGTCCGACCAGTGTCAGCAGGCGCGAGGACCGCAGCAGCGTACGCAGCCCGGTCAGCTCCTCGGCGCGTCCGACGAAACGATCCAGCGCTCCGGGTAACTCCCCTCCCGGCGGAGGCCCGTAGGGCGCCGTGCGAGGTTCGTCCGGCTCCGCGCGCTCCGCCTGCCACTCCCCCTCCGACGGCTCCACCGGCGCCGATACGACGGCGGTGCGGGCCCGGAAGGCGCGCTGCCGGCACGCGTTGGAGCAGTACTTGGCCGGGCGGCCTCCCTTCGGCCTGTCACCCTTCCCCCGCCTGCCCGCGGCGGCGGCCACCTGACTCCCGCACACCACGCACCTGCGCGTCGTCGACGCCATCGCGGCACCTCACGTATCGAAGCCCGGCCCCGCCAGGCGGAGCGATCGAGCCGTCAACGCTAGTACCCGGAACTGTGAAGCCATCGGACCGCACATCTTGGCGCAGCAAGGCTTGTTGGCTACCGTTCGTTCCTGTTGATTCTGGAGCGATTCGCGCCCGCAGAAGGGTGGACCACCAGATGCCCCGACTCCGTAGGACTTTCCGCGGGCTCGCCGTAGTGGCCCTCGCCGGGGCGCTGACAGCGCCCGTCCCCTCCGCGGCGGCGGGCGGCCCCGCCCACCCTCCCGCGGATGTGTACAAGCTCCTGGAGGACCCCGAGGCGACCGGGATCGGACAGGAGCCGGCGCACGCCGAGTTGACGCCGTACAGCGACATCGCGAGCGCGCTCGAGGGCGGGCCGGACAGCCCGTGGACCGCGTCGCTCGACGGTACGTGGAAGCTCCACATGTCGGACCGTCCCGAGGAGGTTCCGGAGGGCTTCGCCTCGGAGGGGTACGACACGGGCGGGAGCGGCTGGCGGAGCGTCCGCGTGCCGCACACCTGGCAGACGGACGGCCTCGACCACCCCATGTTCCGCAACATACCCACCGAGATGTATCCCGACGATCCGCCGAAGGTCCCGCACGACATCAACCCCACCGGGGCGTATGTCCGTACCTTCGAGCTGCCGGACAGCTGGCAGGAGCGGCGGACCTTCCTGCGCTTCGAAGGCGTCACCAGCGGCTACCTGCTCTGGGTCAACGGCTCGTACGCGGGCTACGACCAAGGCGGCTACACGCCCGCCGAGTTCGACATCAGCGAGCACCTGCACACGGGCAGGAACACCGTCGCGGTCCAGGTCCACCGCTGGAGCTCGGGAGCCCATCTCGAGGACTACGACCAGTGGCGGTTCGCAGGCATCTTCCGCTCCGTCGAGCTGTATTCGACCCCTGCGACCGCTGTGCGCGACGTCACCATCAGGACCGACCTGGATGCGGCGTACCGCGACGCGCGGCTGACCGCCGAGGTCGAAGTGGGCGCCAGGGGCGCGGCCGGGGGTGCGGCGGAGACCGCGCGGAAGGTCACCGGAACCCTCTACGATCAGCGCGGGCACAAGGTGACAACGATGTCGGGCGAGGTCGACCCCAGTAGCGGCACCGCGTCCGCCACCCTCAGCGCCGAAGTCGCCGATCCCGCCAAGTGGACCGACGAGACGCCCAACCTCCACACGCTCGTCGTACAACTCTCCGGCTCCGACGGCCGGGTGACGCACACCACCGCCCAGCCGGTCGGCTTCCGCGAGATCGAGATCAAGGACAAACGGCTGCTCGTCAACGGCAAGCGCATCCTCATCAAGGGTGTCAACCGTTCCGAGACCGACCCGGAGACCGGCCGTTACGCGAGCCGTGAGCGCACCGCGTCCGATGTCTCCCTGATGAAGCGGCTCAACATCAACTCGGTACGCACCTCTCACTACCCGTCGGATCCCCACCTGTACGAACTGGCCGATGCGCAAGGCCTGTGGATCGATGACGAGGTGGACATCGAGACCCACCACCACGACGGCTGCCCCGACAACTGCCTGGCCGAGCGCCCCGAGTGGCAACGTGCGTTCATGGACCGCCTGACGGCGATGTACGAGCGGGACAAGAACCACCCCAGCGTGCTGATGTGGGACACGGGCAACGAGGCGGGGCTCGGCAAGGCGCACTTTGCGATGGCCGACTTCCTCGAGAAGCACGATCCGTCCCGCCCGGTCTACCACCAGCCGAACGTCCCGGACGGCGACGCCCCGTTCGCCGACGTGTGGGGCCCGCGCTATCCCTCCCCCAAGGGCCTTGAGGACAAGGCGAAGTCCACGGGTAAGCCCATCATCATGGGCGAGTACGCGCACGCCATGGGCAACTCGCTCGACAACTTCCGGGAGTTCTGGGACGTCGTCCGCGCCTACCCCCAGGTCCAGGGCGGCTACATCTGGGACTGGGCGGAGCAGAACATCACCCAGCCCCTGATCACGACGCCCGATTCCTCGGGGAATGGCATCCTCTCGTACATCACCGGGAAGCCGGAGCACGTGCCCGGGCGCAGCGGCAAGGCGCTCGCGCTCTCCGGTCTCGACGACTTCGTGGAGGTCTACCGCGACCCGAAGCTCGACGCGGTCACCGACGCCCTCACCGTGGACGCCTGGGTCGAACCGGACGACTGGACCGGCGACTTCACTGTGATCGCCAAGGGGAACCACAGCTACGCGCTCAAGATGAAGGACCAGGACACCCTGGAGTTCTTCGTCTACGGAGACGGCACCTGGCACTCCGCGGAAGCGGACGTCCCCGGCGACTGGTACGGCCAGTGGCACCGGATCTCGGGCACTTACGACGGTGCGGCACTGCGGCTCTTCATCGACGGTGAGCAGGCTGCTGCGTCCCGTTGGAAGGGGACAGTCGCGTACTCGGCCCAACCGGTGAACATCGGCCGGGACCCGGAGACCGGCCAGGAGAACATCACCACCCGCATGGCCCACGGCATCATCGACCAGGTGCGCGTCTACCACAAGGCGCTCACACCGCAGCAGCTCACCACAGACCCCGCGTCCGACGCGGTCCTGGCCCTGGACTTCGACCAGCTCACCGAGGAGGGCGCGTACCACTCCTACGGGTCGGGCACCGGCGGCGTGGACGGCGTGGTCTCCGCCGACCGCACCGTGCAGCCCGAGGCCCGCGCCATGGCCGCCGTCCACGCGCCCATACGGATCACGGACGCGGATGCGGACGTGGGCTCCGGTGCTGGAGAGATCTCCCTGCTCAACGAGCGCTCCTTCACCGGCACCGGCGATCTGCGGCTGCGGTGGAAAGTCACCGAAGGGGCCAGGACCCTCGCCCAGGGCTCCCGGCCGTTCGCCCTCGACCCCGGCGAACGGGCGGATGTCCGGCTGCCGGAGCCCCCGGCCAACCCCAAGGACGCCGACCGCCAACTGACCGTGGAGGCAGTGCAGGCGAAGGACACCGCCTGGGCGAAGGCCGGCCACACCGTCGCGGTCGAGCAGTTCGGCATCGGCGGCAAACAGCTCGCCGGGGTGCTGAAGGCCGAGGCGCCCCGCGCGGTGCGGACCACCGAGACCGGTACCCGGATCATCATCGCCGGGGAGGGCTTCTCCTACGCATTCGACCGCGAGAGCGGCGAGCTGATCTCCATGAAGGCCGACGGGCGCGAACTGCTCGGCCAGGGACCCGAACTGGATGCCTGGCGGCCCCCGGTCAGCAATGAGATCGGGTCGGAGGAGGGGCCCTGGCGCGAGGCGGGCCTGGACCGGCTGCGGACCGAGCCGGGGAAGGTCACGGTCGCCGAAGAGGACGGGGCGGTCGCCATCACCGTTCCCAGCAAGGCCGCCGCCCCCGGCGTCGAGGACTCCTCGTTCACGCAGACTCTCCGGTACACGGTCACCGGCACCGGCGAGATGCGCATCGACCACCGCGTCGAAGCACAGGGCAGGGCACGTGAGGTGCCCTATCTTCCCCGCATCGGCCTCGCCCTGCGGCTTCCGGATCGCTACTCCACCTTCACCTGGTACGGGCGGGGGCCGCAGGAGAACTACAACGACCGCGAGGACGGCGCTCCCGTCGGTGTGTACTCCACCGGCGTGGACGAGCAGTTCTCCGGCTACACCCGGCCGCAGGACTACGGGAACCACGAGGACGTCCGCTGGGCGTCCCTGTCCGACGGCAGGAGCGGACTCCTGGTCTCCGGAGACTTCTCGGCGGGCGTGACCCCGTACTCCGGGATCGACCGGGCCGCATACCCGTTCGCGCTCCGTAAGAACCCGGCAGGCAACACGCTGCACCTCGACCACGCCGTCAGCGGGGTGAGCGAGACATTCCATTCCGTGCTGCCGGAGTATCAGGTGCAGCCGGACCAGGAGTACGCGTACACCCTGCGGCTGCGCCCGCTGACCGGTGCCGAGGCGCGTACGGGGACCCCGCAGGGCCCGGTGATCTGCACGCCCGGCGCGAGGCTGACCGCCGAGGACACCAGCCTGGCGGCAGGCGCGTCGACGGCGGTGGAACTGACCGTCACCAACCCCTGCGACCGGCCTCTGAAGGATGTCGCCGCGGTTTTCGCTCCGGCCGCGGGCTGGGCCGCCGACCCAGGCTCCTCCGCGCTCGGCGACCTGGCAGCGGGCGAGTCCGCGACCGTACACGCCGTGGTCACGCGCGGCGAGAAGACGCCGGACGGCAGGCGGCCCGTGGTCGCCGAGGTGTCCGCCACCTCCGCGGGCGGGGCGAGGGTGGGCAGCGAGGCAGCGGCCGTCCTCGACGGCACCCCACCTCCGCCTCGCGGAGACGTGCCCGTGTCCGGGATGGACTTCATCACCGCGGACAACGGCTGGGGCCCGGTCGAACGCGACGCCGGCAATGGCGAGTCCGCGCCGGGCGACGGAAAGACCCTCACCATCGGCGGTACGACGTACGAGCACGGCCTGGGCGTGCACGCCGAATCGGCAGTGGAGGTCTATCTGGGCGGCAACTGCTCGACGTTCACAGCCGAAGTCGGTCTGGACGACGAGACGGGCCCGAACGGCAGCGCCGCCTTCGAGGTCTACGCGGACGGCAAGCGCGTCTACGCGAGCGAGGTGCTCACGGGCGACGACGCGGCCGTCTCCGTCGAGGCCGCCGTGGCCGGTGCCCAGGTGCTTCGGCTGCGGGTCACCGACGGCAGCGACGGCACCGCGCACGACCACGCGGACTGGGCGACGGCCGTGGTGCACTGCCGGACGGCGTGAGGAATTCACGACCACTCCGCCCGAGACCGCCCGCCGACGGCATTCACACCTCAACCAGCCGCAACGCAGCCCGAATTGGTGAGCCATGCTCGTTGAATACCGGCACGGCGAATACCGCCGCCGACAGCCAGAAAACCGGCATTTTCCTCCCGTTTCGTGGAACTGCTGTGCCGGGCCCGTGGACAGTGCGTGCACGCTTGTAACTGGCGCGTACGTTCCGATAATTTGTGTCGCTCCCGGCGGGACGACGGCGCGAGGTCCCGGGCACACTGGCCGATCAAGGGCCTTTTTGCGCTTGTCCATCGAGTGAGGAGGACCGTCGGTGGCGGAAGAGAAGTGCTCCACGTGCGGGGCGACCGTCCGTCGCGGCGGCGAGCCGTTGTGCGAGTGCGCGCCAATGACCGCGGATGCGGCGGTAGCGGCGGCCTTCGACCCATTCCGGCCACGCACGATGCCTGAGAAGGCGTCACGAAGGGTGCCACCGCCTCTCTCACCGGCCCGGCCCCGCGAAGAACCCGAACCGGCCCCGGATCCCGTATCCGAACCGGAGACGGCTTCGGGGCCGGCATCGGCGTCGGACTCGGCGTCGGATGCGGATGCGGATGCGGAACCGGTCGTGGAGCCGCCCCGCAAAGGCACCCGCCGCCGCCCGGGTCGGCGCAAGGTCGCGATCATGGCCGTGGCCGCTTCCGTCGTCATAGGATCCGTCCTGGTCACTGCCGGGCTGCTCAACGACGACCGGACGTCCGACGACGAGAGCCGACCGCGCAACCCGTACCGCGCCGCATCGCTCGAACCCACTCCCGGCGTAGCGGAAACCGGCTCTTCGCCCGGGCCCGCGGACCGCTCGGGGGCCGTTCCTTCGTCGGTGTCCGCGGGCAGCCTCGCATCCGGGACAGGCGGGGACGCGAAGGGCACGCGCCGGAGTCCGGACGCGGATTCGCCCGCGAGCGGCCTCGGCGACGACGGGGCCTCCATGGACCCGGCTCCCCCTGCGACAGGCGGGAGTTCAGCAGGCGGTATTGCCGAGGACGGCTCGTCAGGTCTCGGAGAGATACCGGTCCTCTCGGAGGGCGACCGGGGCCCCGAAGTGGTGAAACTGCAGCAGCTGCTCGAGATGAGCCCTGCGGACGGCATCTACGACGAAGAGGTCACGCGCAAGGTCCACGACTTCCAAAGCGAGAAGGGCATCAACGACGACCCTCTCGGTGTCTACGGACCCAGCACACGCCACGCCCTCGAAGCTTGAGCCTCTCGTGGGCAGGACGAGAACTGAACTGGCGGTCTTCGTCCACACCGGAGAACCGGCTCTCGAGATGCACGGGTTCCGCGCATCCCCATTGGCCTGGTTCGCCCTACCGGGCCGACTCGCCGGGCGGTTCGGGGCGGCTCGCTGCGGGAGCGCTGAAGACGGTGACCGGCCGCTCCAGGCGTTCGCCGTCGACGATGATGTCGACGGCCTCGTTGTAGAAGGCCACACGGTCCTTGATGGCGCTCGCGGCCGCGAGCGGCTCCGGGTAGCTCCAGGCGACATCGGGCCGTACATCTCCGCCGCCGGCCCACGACCAGTACTCGGTCGCCACACCCTTGTACGGGCAGCGGGTCGTCAGGTCGGTGGGGGTGAACAGGTCGAGGCGGACGTCCTCGCGCGGGATGTAGTAGCGGATGGGCAGATGGGTCTCGAAGAGGAGCACCGGCGTACGCGTGTCCGCGACGACCGTGCCCTCGATCTCGACCTGGACGTGCCGCGTGCTGGGCAGCGCGTCGACCCGCTTGTACGGGTCGCGCGGGTGCACGAAGATCTCCTCTTCCTCCTCGTACCAGTGGTCGAGGACCTCCCGCCCGAACCATTCGAAGGAGATGTGCCCGGCCAGCTCCTCGCCGGGGTAGGTCCATGCCGCCCGCGGGATGGTCTCGCCGGCGACCTCGAGGTCGTAGAAGACGGTCGCTCCCGCGTGGCGCCGGGTCGCGGGCTTCTCGGTCTCCCGCATCAGGTCCGTCCGGACGTCCTCCCGCGGGAAGGCGTACAGCGGCACCGGGCGGCCTGGCTCCCACACCAGGAGCGGGCGGCGGCTGTCGACGACCGTGACGTCGCCCTTCGTCCCGCGTACCCAGCGCTCGCTGGGCTCCCAGATCACGCTGTCGGACGGGTCGGGCCGGTGGCGGAGGACCGGCACGGCTGCCAGGTTCTCGTTCGGTGGGGTCATGAGTCCCTCCTACCCGAGCAGGCCTCATCTCCGATTGTTCCGCTCCGCGGACCACCCTGCCCAGCGGGGATCCGTACGCTGCGCGTCCGGGCATGCCCGGAGCCCGGCCCCTGGTGGCAGGACAGGCGGGGGCCGGGCTCCGGGGGTCGGGAAGGCCGGGGCGTTACTCGACGACGAGCTCGATCGGCAGGTTGCCGCGGGTGGCCTTGGAGTACGGGCAGAAGGCGTGGGTCTTCTCGAGGAGGTCCCGGCCCGCCTCGCCCTGCAGGTGCTCGGGCAGCTCGACCCGCATGACCACGGAGAGCCCAAAGCCCCCGTCGGTGTCCTTGCCGATGCTGACCTCGGCGGTCACCGAGGCGTCCTTGACGTCGATCTTCTCCTGGCGGCCTATGAGACCCATCGCGCTGGCGAAGCAGGCGGCGTAGCCGGCGGCGAAGAGCTGCTCGGGGTTGGTGCCCTGGCCGTTGCCGCCCAGGGGCTCCGGGTGGGCGAGCGGCAGGTCGATCTGGCCGTCGGAGCTGACGGCGCGGCCTTCGCGGCCGTTGGCGGTGGCGACGGCGGTGTAGAGCGCGTCCATGGAGTTCCATCCCTCTCGTCCGTGGGAACCGACAGCCAGAACTACAGCACACAATTCAGTTGCGTGCAACTTAATGGCGCCCGCGTTACTCTGGATCCCATGGACGCGCTGACGACCGTGCGAGACGACGACTTCCTCCGCCTCGACCACCAGATCTGCTTCTCGCTGCACGCCGCCTCGCGCGCCTTCAACGGCGTCTACCGCAGCGCGCTCAAGGATCTGGGCCTGACCTACCCCCAGTACCTGGTGATGCTGGTGCTCTGGGAGCACGGCGAGCTGCCGGTCAAGCGGATCGGCGAACATCTGCGGCTGGACTCGGGGACCCTCTCCCCGCTGCTCAAGCGCCTGGAGTCGGCCGGTTACGTCGAGCGACGGCGCAGCGCGGACGACGAGCGCTCCGTCACCGCCCGCCCCACGGCGGCGGGCACAGCGCTCCGCGAGAAGGCGCTGGAGGTACCCCGCAGGATCGCCGCGGCGACCGGACTCACGCTGGGCGAGATCCGCGACCTGCGCGCCCACCTGAGCGCCCTGACCACCGCCCTGACCACCGCCCTGGACGCCGCCGATCTCGACGCCCTGCCGCCCGGCGACCGCGTGAGCGAGTGACTCTGATCTAGAGCATCTCTCGAGAAAAAGTTCTGGACAGGGGGATGCTGTGGCGCCCATGAGCCCGGTATCGACCGCCGTAGTCACAGGCGGCAACCGTGGGATCGGATATGCGGTCGCGCAGGAGCTGGCGCGGCAGGGATGCAGAGTCGTCATCGTCGCGCGGGACGAGAAGCGCGGCGAAGCGGCCCGATCGGCGCTCGCGGCGGCCGGCGGTCCGGACGCCGCCCTCGTCGCCGGCGACCTCTCGAGCCTCTCCGGCGTACGTTCCACGGCCGAAGCGCTGCTCGCCTCCTGCCCTCGTATCGATGCGCTGGTCCACAACGCCGGTGTCTGGCCGACTCACCCGGCCCGCGGCGAGGACGGCCTGGAGCAGGCGTTCGTCACCAACCATGTCGCGCCGTTCCTCCTCAACCACCTGCTGGAACCGCGGCTGGTCTCCTCACGGGCGCGTGTGGTCCAGGTCAGTGCCGCGCTCTACGTCAGGGGGCGAGTGGATCCCGAACGCACGCCCACGGGCGCCGGCTTCCACCCGCTGCGCACGTACGCGGACACGAAGCTGTGCAACCTGCTGCTGGTCCCGCTGTTCGCACGGCGCTGGAACGATGCCGGGGTGAGGATCAACGCAGTGCACCCCGGAGTGATCCGTACCGGACTCGGCGACCGCGACGGCGTCCCGGGCCGGCTGCTGAAGGCCGTGAAGCTGTTGTGGAAGCCGCCGCGAGCGGGCGCGGCGCCCATAGTGCGGCTGGCCCATGGGGAGGCCGCCGCGGAACTCACCGGCCGGTACTTCCACGTCCACCGCGAGAAGCCGCTGGCCCCGATGGCCCGTGACGCCGAACTGGCGCAGCGGGTCTGGGCGCAGGCCCTGGAGCTCACCGGGCTGCCGCGACACCGCCGCCTTCGCCACCCCATGTCGCCTGAGCAGCAGCGCGGCGAGGAGACGGCCCGGCGGCTGCTGCTCGACGCCGCGCTCGACGTCCACGAGCAGAAGGGGCCGGAAGAGGCTTCACGGTGCAGGCCGTAGTGGTCGCCAGAGGAGCTGTTGGCGAACTGGACGCTGGTAGACGGCGACTGGGACCTGGTGGCGAACAAGAGCGGGGCGACCCGGCTGGGCTTCAGCCTGTTGCTGAAGTTCTTCGAGCTGGAAGGCCGGTTCCCCGATGTGCTGGAAGAGGTCCCGCCGGCCGCCGGGTTCGCCTTCACCGAGCTGCTCAACTTCCGTCTGCTGCCGAGGCTGAAGAACATCGGCAGCATCCGCCTGTACCGCCCCGACGACGCCCCGCCCGGCTGGCCCGCGCTCGGCGCCTCGCTGACGCGGCCGATCCGCTGGGAGCTGAGCGAGCAGCAGTACGACCAGATGGTCAAGTACGCCACCGCGCTCCGGCTCGGCCCGCCGAGGCGGAGCAGGTGCTGCGGCGCTTCACCCGCGGTGGCCCCAAGCCACCCCACGTACCAGGCCCTCGAAGAACTCGGGCGCGCGGTCCGCACGGCCTTCGCCTGCGACTATTTGGCCAGCCCCGGTCTGCGCCGGGAGATCCACGGCGGGCTCCAGGTCATGGAGAACTGGAACAGCGCGAACACCGTGCTCCACTACGGCAAGGACGGTGCCCTGACCGGCCCGGACAAGGAGCACGCCGAGACCTCGATACTCGCCCTGCACCTGCTCCAGTCCGCGCTCGTCCACGTCAACACCCTGCTGGTTCAGCAAGTCCTGGCCGAACCGGCCTGGGCATCGCGGCTGAGCGAGGAGGACCGGCGCGGCCTGACCGCGCTGTACTGGTCCAACGTCAACCCGTACGGCACCTTCCGCCTGGACATGGACAAACGCCTCGACCTGGGGCCGGCCGCCGCCGTGCCCCGCCCCCGCGGCGAGCGGAGTCCCGTAGGGAGGCCGGCTCAGGCAGACGGCGTGGCGGGCGGTGCGGGCCGGTCAGCCGACGCGCACGCTCCCGCCAGGCAACGTTCGCCTGGCCCGTTGCCGGACGAGCCCGCAGGATCGTTCAGGGCCTGCGGCCGTGGAAGGTGCGGCGCAGGTCGCTCACCCAGGCGTCGGGGTTCTCCCAGGGGATGAAGTGCCCGCCGTGGTCGTGGGCGTTGACGTTGACGTGGTTGAACCAATCGGCCTGCGGGCCGGTCTTGAACGCCCGGACGCGCTCGTCGGCGGTGTGGATGCCGGGCGGGTTCTCGTACGTGACGAAGGTGAGGCCGACCGGGGCCTGCACGACCGGGGTGCGGTCGTGGGCGGGGGCCCAGGGGTAGCGGTTGGCGTTGGCGTAGTAACGCATCGACGTGGCGATGGAGTTGTTCACCCAGTAGATCGTGGCGTGGGTGAGCAGGTCGTCCTTGGTGAAGACGGACTCGACGTCGCCGCCGTTGTCGCTCCAGGCGTTCCAGCGCTCCAGCAGCCAGGCGAGCAGTCCGGCGGGTGAGTCGCTCAGCCCGTGGGCCAGGGTGGCGCCGTCGAGCATGTGCACGGCGAGGTGGGACGCCGAGCGGTGGTCCAGCTCGATGATGCGGGCGCGGACGTCGGCGGGCTGGTCGTCGGTGAGGGGCCGATTCCGGGCGAAGTCCCAGGCGCGGGGGCCGGTGAAGAAGTCGAGCGGCAGCCCGGAGCCGATGTGGATGCCGTACAGCTCGTCAGCGTACTTGTGGCCGAGCTGGCTGGAGACGATCCCGCCGATGTCGCAGCCCCCGGCGGCGTACTTCTCGTATCCCAGGGTCTCGGTCATCAGGGTGTGCCACAGGTCGGAGACCTTCCAGAAGTTGACGTCCGAAAAGCCGGTGAGCGGGCCGGGGAAACCGAAGCCCGGCAGGGACGGCACGATGACGTCGAACGCGTCGGCGGGGTCACCGCCGAACGCGGCCGGGTCGGCGAGCGGGTCGATCACCTTCGACCAGTGCCAGAACGTCCACGGCCAGCCGTGGGTGAGGATCAACGGGATCGGGCTAGGGCCGCGGCCAGGCTTGCGCATGAAGTGCACTGGGACACTGGCGACGCTCGCCTGGTAGTGCTCGTAGGCGTTGATGGCGGCCTCGGCCTTGCGCCAGTCATAGCCGTCCCGCCAGTAGGCGACCAGCTCACGGAGATAGCTGTCCGGGACGCCGTAGGACCAGTCCCCATTCCCCTCGTCCAGCGGCGGACGGGTCAATGTGAGACGGGCGCGCAGGTCATCGAGAACCTTGTCGGACACGTGGATCGGGGTGGGCTCCAGGGGGAAGGCGTGAGGAGGGGTGGTCATGGCGTGGTTCCTTCTGGGTAGGGGGAAGCGGTGTCGTCGACCTGTGGGTGGTTGGGCGGCGAGCCGGGCCATTTCGAGGAGTGCGGGCAGCGATGCGGCGAGTGCCTGCCGGTGGTGCGGGTCGAGCTGGTGGGCCAGGGCCGACAGGCGACCGATGCGCTCCTTTCGCCGCGACTCGACCACCTTGGCACCGGCGCGGACACTCAACGGCTCTGACGATAGGACGTTTCCACATCCGCCCCGGGGCGGCGTTGCATAGGTGGTCACTCGTGAAACACCCGCCCGCCCGGCGGTCCACCTGTGCCGCCACGGCGGGCTCCCCGTGCCGGACCGGAAAGGGCAAGGTGGCCATCCAGTACCACACCGCCCGCTTCCGCCTCGTGCCCCAACTTGCCAACGGGCTCAGCGTGCAGACCCCCGCCGTACGCAAGCCGGGGTCGGTGTGGGCCGAGCTGCCCCGGCCGGTGAGCGTCGGCGCCGAACCAGTCGGGCACGTCCGCCTTGGCTATGCCCGCGCCTCGACCGCCCGGCAGTCCCTCGACGCACAGCTCGACTCCCTCGCCGAGGCCAGGGTGACACGGGTCTTCTCGGAGAAGATCTCCACCCGCGCCACCAAGCGCCCCGAGCTGGAGGCCGCCGTGAAGCTCGCCGGGGAGATCCGCTCCTCCGGCGTCGCCGTCACCCTCGTCGTCCACGAGCACAAGCGGCTCGGCCGCGGCATCGAACTCGCCATGCTCGCCAAGGAGCTGAAGGCGAGCGACGTCGGCCTGGAGTTCCTCACCGGCGAGCTGAAGGGCTCGCATGACCCCTCCGGCATCGTGCTCACCGTGCTCGCGGCCATGTCCGGCATGGAGCGCGAGTACATCCGCGACCGCACCCTCGAAGGCCACGAGTCCGCCCGCAAGCGCGGCAAACCCATCGGCGGCGCAGGCGTCACTGACGAAGACATGCTGTCCTTGGAGGGGATCGGCGCCGTGGGTGAGGGCCTCTTCGAGCTGGCGGTCGACGCGGAGCCGTTCCAGGGTGGCGGTGAGGTTGCGGGTGGCCCGGGTGGTCCAGAGTTTGCCGGCCGGGCCGAGTTCGACGGCGGTCTTCTGGGTGATCAGTAGGTGGGGGTTGGCCGTGTTCGGCCAGCGGTTGCGGCGGTGGTCGAGCCAGTCCAGGACCGCCCGGCGGGTGAGGTCGTCGAGCGGGCGGACGTGACCGCCGACGGTGATGCGCCGGTTGCCCAGGTCGACGTCCTCCAACTGCATGGTGCGGATCATCTTCGGCCGTGCCGCGTGGATGGCGGCCAGGGCGACGATGAGCCGGATGTCCGGGGTGGTGGCGGTGGCGATGGCTTCGTCGATGTCCGCCTGGACGAGAGCTTGGAGGACGCCGCCGGTCTGCCGGGGGACACGGATGCGGATCGTGGGGTTGCGGAAGATCTGGCCGTTCTTCTTCGCGTGCCGGAACAGTGACCGCAGGGCGACGATCCGGTTTTCGCGCTGTTTGCCGGTGACAGCGTCCCGGGCCGCGATGATGTCCTCCCGGGTGACCTCTCGCAGGTGGTCGTAGCGGCTGGACCACTCCAGCAGCGCCTTTACAGTCCCCTCAAGATCACCGAATTGCACCCTGCTTGACCTGCTGCTTTGTCCAGACCGTGACCGGAGGCATCGAATCCCGTCCACGTCTCGTCCTGATCTTGCTGTGGGGCGCCGAGCAGAGGTCGGCGACTGAGCAGGTCGGCGTCGCCCGTCGAGATCACCGGTTCCCTCCGTGTGCTGGTCAGCTGGGGAGTGGCCACCATGGGGGAACGTTGTCGTATCCGCAGTGCCCGCTGTCGCTGGTGCCGCCGAACGGTGTCCCGAGCCATGCCATGTGCGCCCATGTGACGAAGAACAAGAACACGAGGAGCATCACGGCCGGGGCCGCCACCCGCAGCCAGGTGGGGCCTTTGGCCGGCACCCGGACCAAGGCGCCCAGCACAATGCCGACAGTGATCGCGACAACTGGCTCGAAGAGCCGGTCGAGGCCGAGGCTGCCCTCGTCCAGCCCGTAGGAGCCGCAGTACCGTCGGGCCTCATCCGCGAGCTTGAATGATGTGTAGCCGCCGACCGCGCCGACAGCTAGCAGCACCCCGCGCAGTGTTCTAGTCATCGTCTTCGGGCACCTGGAGGCGGTCCCACGAGTATTTGCCGGGCCAGCCGTCGGCTGCGGCGCCGTTGAAGCCGAGTTTGCGCTGCCACGCCGCGTAGGAGGCGCGGTCTGCCTCGGTCCACTGCGGGCCGGGGCCCTTGGTGTAGTGGCCGCAGCCTTCGGCGACCAGGCGCTTGCCCATGGCGGTGATGATCCGCGACTTGGGCTCGGTGTGGAACCATTCCTTTCCGGGGAACTCCTCGAAGTCTCCCGGGGTCTGCCCGACGTAGGGGACGCGGAGCTGTTCCCAGGAGGTCTCCCCGGGCCAGCCGTCGGCCTTGGCGCCGGCGAAGCCGAGCTTGCGCTGCCAGGCCGCGTACGATTCACGGTCGGCGTCCGACCACTGCGGGCCGGGGCCCTTGGTGTAGTGGCCGCAGCCTTCGGCGACCAGGCGTTCGCCCATGGCGGTGATGATGGAGCTGTTCGGCTCGTCGTGGAACCACTTGGCTCCGGGGAAGGGCTGGAACTCCGTCGCGTCATCGTCTGGGGTCGGGTCGGCGCCCTTCAGCGGAACGCCGCGGGCGGGGATCCACAGCTTCATCCCGGCCTTGACCTTGCCGGAAGAGTCGAGCTCATCAGGGTTGGCCATGATGATGTAGTCCTTGGGCACGTTGTACTTGACGCTGATCTTGCCCAGGGTTTCGCCGTCGGTGACGATGTGGTTCCCGCCGTCCCACAGGACACCGGGGTCGAGGCTGCCGTTCAGCACGTGCCCGTACAGCAGGTCGCCGGGGCACTGGGTGGGGTAGCCGTCGCGGTGCCCGGCTATCTCCCAGCCGGCGCCGTGACGCCGCAGGTAGGCGATGGCGTCCTGAATGCCGGTGATCATCTTCTTCGGCACGTCGGTGTAGCCACCCGAGCCGGTGAGCGCGCACACCGCGTAGTGCGCCCGGTTCAGTTCCTTGTTTCCGTTGGCGGCGTTCTGGGCGTACGCGCCGCGGCCTTCGAAGACGACGCCGTGGCGGCAGACCAGAAGGTTGTAGTCGATGTCCGCGTCGCCCTTGCCGTCCATATGCTCGTCTTGGATGTTCCTGACCCGCATGGCGCACAGGGCGTGCTGCTCGAGCCACGGCTCGTATCGGGTGCCGGTGTAGTGGACTTTGACGCCCTCGTTGGTCTTGACCGGCTCGTGCCCGTTGTCGGGCTTACGCGCGTTCCAGTCGGACCGGCGAGCAAAAAGCACGAAACTTCCCCCCTCTTGAGTGGTCAACTCCCCGCACTCTACCGGCGGTTGCGGCAGCCGCAGGGGGCAGCCCGAGCACCGGGAAACCCGGAAGGCCCCGCCAGGGAGGCAGATTCCAGGGGCCATTACAACCCGCACGATCGCCGTCGTAGGAGGTACCGAAGAGCATGCGCACGGCGCCGGGGCCGACGTCCTTCGGCTCGAAGGTCACTGATACGGCCTCGAAGCCCTGGCTCGGACACCAGCCGCAAAGTAGCGGGATGATCACGCACTCACCGTTGTGGCGGCCTGCTCGTCATGTTCGCGCAGTATGGGGTGCCAGTAAGAACCGTGTCACCGATCCTGCTGGCCAATTCCGTTGCTGGCCGGTTGTGGTGCTCGTTGTTCGTGCAGCGGTCGCGCTTTCCGACCTCGGCCGCAGGGCGGGGTGTGGGGTGTCGATGCAAGCGCGGCCGTGGCCGCAGGTTCCGGAAGCGACTGGGCGGGCAGCGCGAGCCGCGGCGGCGAAGGGCCCGTATCCGTTCGCGATGCGAGTGCGAGACGAGCTCGGAGAGCTGTTCGCGGACGCCGAGTTCGCCCAGGCATTCGGGGTGCGCGGTCGGCAGGGCTGGTCGCCGGGACAACTGGCGTTGGTGACGGTGCTGCAATTCGCCGAGAACCTCACCGACCGGGCCGCAGCGCATCGCGTGAGGTTCGGGATGGACATCAGGTATGCGCTGGGCATGGAACTGGATGATCCCGGGTTCGACGCCTCGGTACCGTGCGAGTTCCGTGCCCGTCTGGTCAGGCATGGCCTGGAGGAGCGGGCGCTGGACCTGCTGCTGACCGCGTTGAAGGACAAGGGTCTGGTGAAGGCAGGCGGGCGGCAGCGGACCGACTCCACTCGTGTGCTGGCGGCGGTGCGGGACCTGAACCGGCTGGAACTGGCCGGGGAGACTCTGCGCGCCGCACTGGAGGCCCTGGCATGCGCGGCACCCGACTGGCTGGCCGAGTCGGTGCCGCTTCGACTATGGACAGAGCGGTACGGGCCGCGGATCGACTCCTGGCAACTGCCGTCCTCCCAGGCCCAGAGCACCGAGCTGGCGCTGGTCTACGGCCAGGACGGCTTCGCGCTCCTGGAGGCGGCCCATGCCACAGACGCACCGGTGTGGCTGCGGGAGCTCCCAGCGGTGCAGATCCTGCGGGCGGTATGGCTGCAGAACTACACGCGCACGGCCACCGAGACCGGGCAGGAGGTAAAGCGGCGGGAGAGCGAGGGTCTCCCGCCGAGCAGACTGCGGCTGACCTCGCCCTATGACCTGGATGCGCGCTATGGCCTCAAACAGGGCTCGTGGTGGACCGGCTACAAGGTCCACATCAGCGAGACCTGCGATCCCGAGGAGGAGAACCTCCCGGCTGATGGCAGGACGGCATCCGGAACAGCTACGGCCGGTCCACTGCGCATCATCACCAACATCGCGACCACCGACGCCACCGTGACCGATGCGGAGATGACCGAGCCGGTCCACCACATGCTCGCCGCCCGCGACCTGCTGCCCGCCGAGCACTACCTGGACTCCGGCGACCCCTCCGCCGAATTGATCGTCGGCATGAAAAAGAGCTTCGGCGTCACCCTGGTCACCCCGGTTTTGCTGGACAGTTCACCCCAGGCCCGCGCCGGTGCCGGCTTCGGCCGCACCGCATTCACCATCGACTGGGACAACCGACAAGCCACCTGCCCGCGCGGGCACACCAGCACCTGGTGGAGCCCGGCTGTTCAGCGCGGCACCAAGGCGATCGTGGTCAGGTTCGACAAGGAGACCTGTCAGCCATGCCCAGTCCGCGACAAGTGCACGCGAGCCAGAAAAGGCGGTCGCACACTCTCCCTGCGCTCCCGCGAACAGCAGCAGGTCCTCGATGAGGCCCGCGCCCAGCAGACCAGTCAGGACTGGCGGACCAAGTACGCCACCCGCGCCGGTGTCGAGGGCACCATCCACCAGGCCGTCGCCACCACCGGGATGAGACGCGCCCGCTACCACGGCCTGAAGAAGACCCACCTGGAACACTCGTTCTCGGCGGTCGCGCTCAACGTCATCCGACTCAACGCATGGTGGAACGGCCACCCCCTCGACCGAACCCGCACCAGCCACCTCGCCCGGCTCGACCTCTCCCTCACCGCATGAGGGCCTGTGCGATATCTCGCCACTACGCTCCCTGTTGATGCTGGAGTAGGCATGGTCAACTAGCGGAGTGGGCCAGGTACTTACGACCTTCATCGCAGTGGCGGGAACGCTCATCGGTTCTCTTCTGGGGTACCAGTTCCAGAAGCGTGTGGCAGACCGGAGCGAACGCCGCAGCGCCGTCCTCGCCTTCACCGCTGCGACCAACGAATTCATACGGAGCCAACACGACTGGTGGCACCGCCAGCACGAGGAACAGAACGGTCCGGCGCACGTGGCAGCCAGAACGGAAGCCTTCCGGATCCGCGGCCAGGCCTTCCAGGCCGTTCACCAGCTCCGCCTGCTCGTGCCCGATGACGACCTGCATGCACGGGCAGAGCAAACCATCGGGATGATCGGTGCCCTTCACCGCGCAACAGACCGCGAAGAACTGCGGACGAAGTCGGTCGAGGCACGGGCGTCCCTCAACTCCTTCGTCGTACACGCTTCAGCCCAGATCAGGTAGACAGCCGGCAGTTCTCGCAGAGGTACTGACCTCGCATTAGCAGCAGGATCGTCACCAGCCGCAAACGGCGGTGATCAGTCGTCGGACCTGCCAGGTCGGGGCAGCTCCGGCGTATTGGTCGCCTCGGCGAGTGCGGAGCGACCGGCCTTCTGCTCGGGCACGTAGTTGTAGATCGTGTTCCTGGAAACGCCGAGGAGCTTCGCGATCGAGGTGACGGTGTTCTCCGGGCGGGCGAGCAGGTCGCGGGCATGACGTACCTGTTCGTCAGGTCATGGCCGGTGGGCGTCACCGACGAGCCCATGCTGTCCATGGCCCTTCACCTACGCGACCAGGAGATGAGCCTGCGCGACATCGCCAACGGCTCGTCATCACCACAGGCGCGAAGAAGGCCAGCCCCCCTCGCCTTCACCCCGATTACAGATCGATCGGACGAAGCGAGAACGCTTCAAGAATCCTGAAGTTACGTCACCGGCTCGAAGAACATCCCAAGGAGACAGAACACCCTGGCCACGGGGACAAGGAGTCAGCAGGGCTCAGAGGAACTCACGGGATGTCGCACACTTCGGCAGCCTCGACGGGCTCGCCGCCGCGCTCTACATCCGCTGTATGGCCAACCTGCTCGACACCCTGATCGCGGCGCTCGGGCGGACCAGGACCCCACGCACCGGGATCCGCGCTCTGGTCCTGGCCTACCTCCGGTTCGTCGAGACGGAACCGGCCCAGGCCCGCTTCATCCACGCCTCCGCCTACGCGGGTTTCGTCCCGGCGCACCCGGCGTCCATCACCACGGCCAAGGCGCCCCGTATCGAGAGGATGCTCGCGTGGCTCCGCCCGCACGCCGAAGCCGGGCGCGTGGTCGATCTGCCCGACTCGCTGACGGAGATGCTCCTCATCGGCCCGGTTGCGCAAACCGCGCGCCAGCGGCTCGCCGGCGACCCCGCGATCGACCTCCGCCAGGCCTGCCGCCACCTGCCCGAGCACATCTGGCAATCCCTCCGCGGGCCGCACGCTTGAGGCGCGGGGGCGGGTGCCGTGTGTGACGTTCGACACCGGGCGCGGGTGCCCGTATCGGACAGAGTCCGACATGTCGGATGGCAACGGCGGGAGCGGGTTCCACGCACCGTGTAACGACTGCGCATCGGATGGGCGTTCGGCTGCGGAATCAGGTTAACTGGGGCGTCGCAAGAGGCGACGCCACCAGGGAGACGCGAGCGAGATGGCCAAACACCGCCGACCCACGCGCGTACAGCAGGCCCGTGCCACGACGCTCAAGGCGGCCGCCGCGCTGGGCGTTGCCGGCGCCCTCGCCCTCGCACTCCACTCGACCGTCGGCGACGACAAGCCCGCCCAGGCGCGTTCCGGCACCAACGCCGAGCGGCAGCAGCCGCAGCAGCAGCCCGACAGCGAGCCGACCGCCACGGAGGAGCCCACGACGACCGGGCTCTCCCCCACCGCCTCCAAGGAGCCGAAGCTCCTGGAGGAGCGTTCTCAGGACGCAATCCGGACGAGCCGCACTGAAGCGCGCACTCCGGACTCCGCGACCACAGCCGCGGCCGCTCCCACCGCCACGCCGACCAGCGCCCCCACCTCCGATGCGGCGGCGCAACCGGCGAACCCGGCTCCCACGAAGTCCTCCTCGCCCGAGCCGACCCCGACGACGGAACCAGCCGACTCGACCGCCCCCACCGACCAGCCGAGCGAACAGCCCTCGGGCGGCGGTGACCAGGGGCTGGTGGGCGGCGTCGTCGGCGGCGTCGGCGGCGCGGTCGGCGGCCTCCTCCGCTGAGGCGCCCGGCAGAGGGCAAGACGCACGGATGACCCGTGGCCCGTACGCCCCTGCGTCTCCCGCTGGTTCTGCTGCTTCCTCTCGCGCTCGCGGCCTGCGGACCGCGCGGCCTGGTGACCGGGGCGGGGTCGACCGGGCCGAACTCGAGGCCCGTCCGCGGGCCATGGAGTCGGCGGTTGAGCTGAACCATGTGACCAAGGTGCCGGGATACGGGCTGGGCGCGGGCGGCTGACAGGCGCCGGGCAATGGCCCGGGCCCGCCGGCCTGCCGTCTGTGTCAGATGGCAGGCGCGTCTGCGCCTTGGCGATGAGCAGGTCCAGGAGTGGGAGCAGAGTGCGCTGCCGCCGGAGTACCAGTGCATCCTCGCCGCCGTGCGGCAGGCTGCGGGCCCGGTCATGACCCGGGCCATCGGCGAGGCACCGGGCCTGGACACCGGGATGCGCGGGGCAAGCTGGAGCCGCTGCGCGGGAAGCTGACGAAGCCGGCCGACCGGGGCTGGCTGCACAAACTGCCCGACGTCCGGTTCACCGCCCGCGCATAACCGGCGGTGTGGCGATCTGTGAATTCCTCAGAGGTGCACCACTGCCTGAGGAGGGCGGGGAGCACGAGTGAACGCTGCGGAGGCGGGACGCGGTCGGCCGGCCGCGAGCGGACGCAGACGATCAATCTCAGTGGCGGGCGGTGGTGATGCGCACGAGGATGCCCGCATGGACTCAGGTGAGCGCATCAATGAACCAGCGGTAACTCGGTGGACACAGTCACCCATCCACCCCGACATGTGGGTCGATCCGGACGACGACCCGCGCGAGAGCGATGCCGAGACCGTCGATGAACGCAGCGCGCTGCTCGACGGCCTGCGTCACTACCGCCTCACCATGGAATGACATTGATCTTGCTGGGGTCGGCGTACTTCGCGGAGGCTTCGACCTGGCGGGGTACGGCACCGGACCGCGCCGAACCCAGCCGGAGATAGGTCCCACCCTTTCGAGCCACAACTGCCCGCTCAGCTGACGGCAGCGCCGAACCACTTGGGCAGCCGGCTGAGCAGATCCTGCTGATCTTCACCGACCCACGCCACGTGGCCGTCCGGCCGCAGCAGCGCCGCGGGCACGTCCAGTTCCTCGCTGACGTCGACGACGTGGTCGACCCGATCTGCCCAGCCCGCCACCGAGAGCCGGCCGGTCTGGTCGAGCAGTAGCCCGCGGCCGCCGTGCATCAGCTCGTAGAGGCGCCCCCGCTTCAGCCCCACGTCCCGCATCCGCCGGCCGAGCAGTTCATGCCCCTCGCCGAAGTCGTAGCGGACCCCGATCGCACTGATCTTCTCGATCAGGTACCGGTTCACGTCCTCGAAGTCCATCAGTTCCGACACCAGCCGGCGCACTGACCGGGGACCCGGCTCGGGTGACAGCAGCTCCATCTGCGCACGGGTGTTGTCCAACACGCGGGCGGCCACCGGGTGCCGCTCGGTGTGGTAGCTGTCCAGCAGCCCTTCCGGGGCCCAGCCGCCGACCTCGGCGGCCAGCTTCCAGCCGAGGTTGAACGCGTCCTGCACGCCCAGGTTGAGCCCCTGCCCACCGGTCGGCGGGTGGATGTGCGCCGCGTCGCCGGCCAGCAGCACCCGGCCGACCCGGTAGCGCTCGGCCTGCCGGGTGGCGTCGCCGAAGCGGGAGAGCCAGCGCGGTGAGTGCACGCCGAAGTCGGTGCCGGCGAACACCCGCAGCTGTTGCTTGAGCTCCTCGAGGGCCGGCGGTACCGAGCGGTCCTCGGCCACCCCCTCGGCGGGCACGATGACGCGGTACATCCCGTCCCCGAGGGGCATGGTGCCGAACCGCAGATGGGTCTTGCGGACTTCGGCCACCACGGCGGCCAGCGTCTCCGGTGGCACGGCCACCTCCATCTCGCCCAGCAGCGTCTCGACCCTGGTGGGCTCGCCGGGGAAGCCGACGCCGAGCAGCTTGCGTACCGTGCTGCGGCCGCCGTCGCAGCCGACGAGGTAGCGCGAGCGCAGCTGCGTGCCGTCGGCCAGCTCGGCGGTCACCCCGTGTTCGTCCTGGCTCAGCCCGACCAGTTCGCAGCCGCGCCGGATCTCGGCGCCGAGCTCGGCGGCGTGCTCGGTCAGCAGGGCCTCGGTGACGCTCTGCGGGATGGCGAGGACGTACGAATGTGCGGTGTCCAGCCGGTCAGGCCACGGCTTGTCGATGCCGGCGAAGAAACCGCCGACCGCGAACTGCTCGCCGAGCGCGAGGAACCGCTCCAGCAGACCGCGCTGGTCCATCACCTCGACGCTGCGCGCGTGCAGGCCGAGCGCGCGGGCCTGCCCGGTCGGCTCCGCCTCCTTCTCCAGCACGAGCGCGTGCACGCCGTGCAGCCGCAACTCGCCGGCCAGCATCAAGCCGGTCGGTCCGCCACCGGCAACGATCACGTCAATCATGAAAACCCCCCATTCAACAACGTTGCATTTCGGCCAGCTGCTCCGCGCAGTCCGGCGGCGCGCACACCCGCACGTCCGCGCCGAGTGCCCCCAACCGCACCGCGAGTCCCACCGGCGGTTCGACGTCCCGCGAGACCCATACGGCGACAAAAGCACAGGAACTTCGCGAATCCCTGATTTCTGCAGGTTCTTGCTTCGGCTGACGATTTTGCGGCACGACCCGGGTCTTGCCGCAAGGCCCCTGGTGCGCTATACGTTGAGAGTGGCAAGGAGTGGGTAACCTCCTTGCCTTTGTCTTTTGCCGTCCGCTGTGGACGGACAAGCCCCTCCCGAAGCGGTGACGCGGCGCATACGGCGATGCCGGCAGTCCAGGAGAATTCCCATGGCCTGCGGATGCAGCCGCGGAACGAGAGGTTCTTCACCCTCTTCGGCAAGGCTGGCTCGAGCGTCGTCGAGAGCGCGGCCATCCTCATGGAGTTCGTCGCCGCGCCGCACGAGCGCTGAGCGGAGCTCGCCAAACGCATGCACGACACCGAGCACGCCGGCGACGACACCACTGAGGTCCGGGTGCCGTTAACGAATGACCTATTCGTATTCGGCGTCCTCGGCGCATGATCGCCATCATGCCGGGCCAACCTGGCGCTCAGCGGGGCCAACTCAGGCGCTAAGTCACAGGTGGCTGACCGTAGCGCCGGTTTTCGTTCCGATGTTCGCAACTCACATCGCACTCGTGCCGGACAAGCGCAGCCCGGCCGGCAGTGCGGGCTCGATGTTCGTCAGGATCGACCGGCCGTGGTCCGTCCGTAAAAAAATTCCCCGGTGTCGCGACGGACCGGGTGGCCGGCCGCGTAGAACACGTGAGCCGTGGCCACGTTCCGGCGCGGCACTGGGGAGTGGGAACCGAAGGGGGCCGGGGCTATGGCTGGACGGTACGGCAGTCGAATACGAAGAGGTGTGACGGGTACGGCGGTCGCCGCGGCGGCCATGGCGGCGCTGACCGCGTCACAGGCTCCAGGCGTCCTCGCGCGCGCCTCCGCCCCCGATCAGGAGGTCACCCCGCCCCCGGGCCCGCCGATTTCGGGCAACACGCCCTATTACACGGAACTGCCCCCGCTGGCGGCACCCGGCAACAGCCCTGCTGGCCCCAACGTCACCACCAGCCCGGGCGCAGGCGCCATCCCGTCCACCGTCCTCGCCGCGTACCAGCAGGCCGAGGCCGAACTCGCGCGGAGCCACCCCGGGTGCCATCTGCCCTGGCAGCTCCTCGCCGCCATCGGCCAGGTGGAATCCGCCCAGGCGCGCGGCGGGCGGGTGGACGCCGACGGCACCACGCACGCTCCCATCCTCGGGCCACAGCTCAACGGCCGCGGTTTCGCCGCCATCTCCGACACCGACGACGGGGTGTACGACGGCGACCGCTCCTACGACCGCGCGGTCGGCCCGATGCAGTTCATCCCGTCCACCTGGGCCACTTGGGGCGCCGACGGCAACGGGGACGGCGAGCGGAACCCGAGCAACATCTACGACGCGGCCCTCGCCGCCGGCCGCTACCTCTGCGCGGACGGACGCGATCTGTCGGACCCGTACGACCTGGACCGCGCGATCCTCGGCTACAACCACTCGCAGGAGTACCTGCGGACCGTCAAGTCCTGGTTCGCGTACTTCCGGACCGGTCACCGGGAGGTCCCGGACGCCCACCCCGCCGGCGGGCGCTCGGGCCCGGACTCTCCCGCGCCGCGCCCGAAGCCTTCGTCCACCCGCGCCAAGGCCGAGCCGAGCGCCCCGAGCAGCCCGGAGCCGGACTCCGGCCGGACGTCACCCAAGCCCTCCCCCTCGCGGACGACGGACCGGCCCGACGACCCGGAGCCCAGCAAGCCCCGGGTCCCCCTGCCGAACACTGAAGCCGAGCTGCCCGACAGCGACGTCGTCCCGCTGCCGACGGAAGACGCCGCCGTCCCGACGTCCGCTTCACTGCACCCATAGGCTTCCGCGCGGCGCGAGAACGCGTGGGAGGGGGCAGCCCGCGGCGGCGGGCTGCCCCTGGGGGTGCGTGCATCAGCGACAGGTGATCGGAGTCCGCAGGATCAGAACTCGATCAGAACTCGATCAGAACTGGAGCGACCACGCGTCGATCTTGCCCGTGTCGAGCCTGGCGTTGTCGCTGACCCTGAGCTTCCAGGTGCCGTTGGCGATCTCCGAGGATGCGTTCACCGAGTAGGTGGTGATCAGGTTGTCCGCGCTGCCGCCCGTGCCGTAGCTCTTCAGCCGGTAGGTCGTGCCGTCCGGGGCGATCAAGTCGACCTGCAGGTCACCGATGTAGGTGTGCTTGATGTCGACCGACACGGCGAGCCCTGCTGGCGCGTTGCCGGCGACACCGGTGACCGTGATCGGGGACGCGGTGGTGGCGTAGTCGTAGATCGGGTAGTCGGTGGTGTTCTCGAACCTCGGGCCCGGAGGCTGGGGGCTGCCGCCTCCGACGTTCAGCAGCCGGTTCGGAGAGCCGCTGCCCGGGTTGAGCACAACCCCGGTACTGGCGGCCGCCATCAGGGCACTGGAGACCTGCGCCGGGGTGGCGGACGGGTTGCCGGCCAGATAGAGCGCCGCCGCCCCGGCCACGTGCGGGCTGGCCATCGACGTACCGGAGATGGTGTTGGTGGCGCTGTCGCTGCTGTTCCACGCCGAGGTGATGGAGGAGCCCGGCGCGAAGATGTCGAGCACGCTGCCGTAGTTGGAGAAGCTGGAGCGGTAGTCGGTCCTGGTCGTGGAGCCGACCGTGATGGCTTCCGCCACGCGGGCCGGCGAGGAGTAGGCGGCGTTGGCGCCCTCGTTGCCCGCCGCGACGGCGTACGTGACGCCGGAGGCGATGGAGTTGCGTACGGCGGCGTCGAGCACGGTGTCCACGCCGCCACCGAGGCTCAGGTTGGCCACGGCGGGCTTGACGGCGTTCCGCGTCACCCAGTCGATGCCCGCGACGACTTGGGCGGTGGTGCCGGAGCCCTCGTCGTCGAGCACCCGCACACCGACGATCTTGGCTTTCTTGGCGACGCCGTACGCGTTTCCGGCCACCGTGCCTGCCACGTGCGTCCCGTGGCCGTTGCCGTCCTGGGCGGTGTTGTCGTTGTCGATGGCGTCGTAGCCGTAGCTCGCCCGGCCGCCGAAGTCGGTGTGGCTGATCCGGACGCCGGTGTCGATGACGTACGCCGTGACGCCGCTGCCTGCGGAGTCCGGATAGGTGTAACTGCCGTTCAGCGGAAGGAACTTCTGGTCGATGCGGTCCAGTCCCCAGGACGGCGGGTTGGGCTGGGCGCCCATGGTGGAGAGCCTGCGGTTCTGCACCACCGACTCCACGGCGGGGTCCGCGGCGAACTTCTTGGCCTGCCCATCGGAGACCTCCACGGCGTATCCGTTGAGGGCCGTGCCGTAGGTCTTCTCGATCTTCGCGTCGAAACGCTTCGCCAGGGCCTTGCCCTTGGCCGATTCGGCGTCCACCGCCTCTTCGTCGAGGACGACGATGTAGCTGTCCTTGATTGCTCCGGGGGCTCCGGCGTTGTGGATCCGGCCTTCCGCCTCGCTGCCCGCTGAAGCGGCTGCCGGAAGCGCCGCTCCAGCGCCGAGCACGAGTGCGGTCGCGACCGCGACCGCCGTGGCGGTTCCTGTGAGCCTTCGCCGTGAATGACGCATCACTGCCATGTGAGGGTCCTCCTCATCGGTGATGTGCATGTGGGGGGTGACCGGGTCGGCCGCCGCGGAGCGGCGGCCGGATCCGGGCACGGCGGTGCCACGCAGGTGAAGGGGGGGTGATGGCGTACGAGGCAGCCGTCAGCGCCAGGTTGACGTACCGGCAGAAAACACGCAAGAGTCCGTCAAAGTTGTCATATGAGCGACAAAATCCCCCGAGAGAACCTCGGTTGACGGTCAGGACGACAGCAGCGGGATCCGTACGGCCGAGGTTCCCAGGCCGGTCGGGCCGCCGAGCTGCGCCGGCGTTCCCGTGCGACGGCGCAGGTCGGCCTCCGCGTACCGGTGGCAGCCCTGGTGCCAGGTCAGGATCCCGGGAAGCCAGTTGCGCAGCTCCTCCACGTACCCGTCCAGGATCTTCCGGGCCTCGGCGCTCAGCTTGAAGTCGTCGTACAGGACCGGCAGTTCGTTGGCCGCCACATGCTGGAACTGGCGCATGCGGGAAGTCATCAGGTCGCCCACGATCGCGACGGCGGCCGGGTAGTCGCAGTCGAAGAAGTTCTGGACGACGAGGACCCCGTTGTGGACCTCGCCCTCGAACTCGATCTCCTTCTGGTAGGAGAACGTGTCGTTCATCAGGGCCGCGTAGTCGGCTGCGGCGTTCTCCAGGGACCGCATCGGCCCGCTGTCGTAGATCTCCGGCGGGACTTGCTGCCCGTGCGCGAGACGGCACAGGCTCATCGTGAGGTCGGAGCCGAAGGTCCTGCGGCGCATCTCGATGTAGTCGACCGGGTCGGGGATGCGGTTCTGGGCCTGGTTGGCGAGTTCCCACAGCCAGCTGGAGGTCATGTCCTCGATGGCGGTACGGAACTTCTGACGTGCGCTCACCTCCATCGGACCCGCCGTACGGGACCACAGGTCGGCCAGAGCGCGCTCCAGGGCGTTCGCGGGAACGGGCGTGGCGGAGGAGTCGACCGGCATGAAGGCGGAGAGCCGGTCGTTCGCCGCCTTGGCACCCGCCAGGTCCCGGGTCCGGCCGAAGACGGCGGGGTAGTAGTCGTCCCCGTACGTGCCCCAGGTCAGCCACTGCGACGTCAGGTCGAGTCCGCCAGGGGTCGCGTCGGGGTCGATCCCCGCGGCGCAGAGCGGGAAGTCGAAGCCGGCGAGCCGGTCCTCGCTCCAGATGCCGGAGCCGGGGATGCCGGGCTGCTCTTCGAGCATCCCCATCCGGTGCGCCCACTCGAGGGTATGGCGCCGCGAGGTCTCCAGGTGCGGGCTGAGCCGGGTGGTGAACGGCATGAAGAAGTCCGGAAGTCGGGAGGGGCCGACCCGCTGGTACGGGATGTGGGTGAACCTCCGGACACGCCTGGCGCCGCTCCGCCCGGCTCCGGCCCGCGCTGCGACCTGCCGGATGTCCGCCGCGGCGGTTCCGAGCCCGGTGGGCATCGGGGAAAAGCACGGTGCGGACGCGGGCGAGGAGGACGAGCACCCGGACGAGGAGGAGGTGGCTCCGCCGTTCATGTAGCGGCTGGAGCGCATGTGCCACTCGTGGCCGCCCGACTGCCAGTCCTGCAGGCCCTTGACGTACGCCAGGACGTCCGCGCAGGACTTCGGGTCCAGGCCCTTCTCGGCGAAGAGCGGGCCGAGTTCGGTGAGCGTGGTGTCCTCGAACTGCTGGAGCCGTGAGGTGAGCAGGTAGCCCACCGCGTCTGCCGCCTGCTGGGTCGTGCAGCCCAGGAAGGTCTCCACGACCAGGACTCCGTTGGCGAGTTCACCCTCCTCCTCGGTCTCCCGCTGGTAGGAGAACAAGTCGTTGCGCAGGTGCACCCCGTCCGAGAAGGCGTCCCGGAGCACCCGCAGCGGCCGGGATGCGGCAACCGCCGCTGGGACCTCGGCCCCCACCGCGTACTCGACGAGGCCGGCCGACCAGGGCGCGCCGCCGACCTTGCGGCGCATCTCGATGTACTCCACCGGGTTGGGGATCCGGTGCGCGTTGATGTTGGAGAGTTCCCAGAGGGATTCGTTGAGAAGATTCCGGGTGCTCTCGGCGAACCGGGCCCGCCACTGGGCGGACATGGCGGGCACGGTCCTGGCCCACAGGTCCGCCAGGCCCGCCTCGACCGGGTTGGTCGGTTCCGGGGTCCCGTCGGCCAGGTCCATGGGCATGAAGGCGGGCAGCCTGTCCAGGTACGCCTTCCCGCCCTCCCGGTCCTGAGAGCGCTTGAAGGTCTCCAGGAAGTGGTCGTCGAAGAAGAAGACCCACACGTACCAGTCGGTCACCAGCGAGAGGTCCGGACCCGACGCATCGGGGTGGGTGTACGCGCACAGCAGCGCGTAGTCATGGGAGTCGAGGTCGTGCTCGTCCCAGATGCCCGAGCCCTCGAGCATCCCCATGCCGCGGGCCCACTCCTTGGAATGGGCCCGCGCCTGTTCCAGGTGGGGATTGAGTCGTGCCGGATACGGCATGTAGAAGTCAGGCAGTTCGAAGGGCTGTGTCACAGTGCCCGGCCTTTCCTCAGAAGGTCGTCTCCGCGTCGGCTCAGCACTACCCAGGCCCTATCTGGCTATCCGGCAGCCACAACAGTCATATGAACGCCACCAGGGCGTATGGCGGGTCGGCGGCCCGCAGGCGCTCGTTTGGGCGCGGTCCGCGCCAAGCCGACGCCGTACGCGCGACGTCGCCGACGAAAAATCGATTGCCGATCCGACCAATCCGCTCCCGGGGTGGCTCCGAATGCCGGATGACAACGCCGTTCGCCCGGACGGTCGTTGGGAGCTCCGGCTCCCGTTCGGCCCCGGGAACGCGCGGCGACCGGAGAACGGAAACCGCTCTGCGGCCCCGCTGACGCACGGGCCGTACGGAAGGGGATGCTCGACGTGATAGCCAGGAACTCCGCACGACTGGCGGCGCTCGCCGCACTGCCCGCCATCCTCACCTTCGCGGCGGCCGCCCCGTCGCTCGCCGACGACCACATCGAGTCGCATCAGATCGACCTGAAACCGCTGAACGACTCGGGTGCCACCGGGACGGTGTGGCTGAGCCTCGAAGGCCAGGAAATGACCGTCAAGGTCGAGGCCGAGGGACTCGTCCCCGGCCAGCCCCACGCGCAGCACCTCCACGGCTCGACCGACGGTCACGACTTCCAGTGCCCGGACGAGAGCGCCGACAAGGACGGCGACGGGATCATCAACAACACCGAAGCCACGGTGCACTACGGCGACATCAACATCTCGCTCACCACCGATGGCGACACCAGCGCGGACAAGAGCGGGCTCGCCGTCGACCGCATGCCCAAGGCGGACGCCGAGGGCAAGCTCTCGTACGAGCGCACCATCCCCGTGTCGCAGGACGTGGTCGACCAGATCAAGGACCTGCACGTGGTGCAGCACGGTATCGACCCGAACGGCAACAAGCAGTACGACTTCGAAGGCGCGGGGAAGAGCGAACTCGACCCCAAGCTCCCCCAGGAGGCCACCGCCCCGGCCAACTGCGGCATCGTCGAGGGCGCGGCCATCGGCTCGGTTCCGGTCGGCGGTGTCGAGACCGGCACCCAGGCAGCGGCTGAGAGCACGCTGGGGACGCCCTCCGTGGTCGCGATGGGCGGCGGCCTCGCGCTGATCGGGGTGGCCGGTGTGCTGACAGCGGCACGGCAGCGGAACGCCAGGCTCCGTAAGGCGGTCGCCGGGCGGTCCGAGGGGAGCGGTGCATGAGCCCGCGCATGAGCGGAGCGAGGACCCCCTCCCGCCGTGCCGTCCGTCGTGGCGCCGGTACGGTCCTCGCCCTGACCGCCGCGGCCCTTCTGGTCTCCGGGTGCGCGCAGCAGGAACAGGCTCCGCCGCGCGCGGTCCCGCCCCCGCCGGCCCCGGCTCAGGGCGCCGCCGACGACACCGGGGCGAAGGGAGGCGGCGCCCAGGAGGGCGAGTCCGGGGCTGAGCAGGAGGCCGGAGGGCAGCAGAAGGCCCAGGCCATGCCGTCGTCGCCGCCGGAGCGGATCTCCATCCCCTCGATCAAGGTCTCCTCGTCCCTGGTGAAGCTGGGCCGCGGCGAGGGCGGCGCGATGGAGACACCGGCCGAGCCGGCCAAGGCGGGCTGGTACGCGCCCGGTCCCACACCGGGCGCCGTCGGACCGTCGGTCGTCGCCGGGCACGTCACCTGGAACGGCGAGAAGGCGGTGTTCTTCCGCCTCTCCACGCTCAAGGCCGGGGACAAGGTCGACGTGACCCGGCGGGACGGCCGTACCGCGGAGTTCACCGTCGACCGGGTCGAGCAGTACAGCAAGGACCGCTTCCCCACCACGAAGGTGTACGGCAACGTCGACCACGCGGGACTGCGCCTGATCACCTGCGGCGGCACCTTCTCCGAGTCCGACCACCGCTACGCCGACAACGTCGTCGTCTACGCCTCCCTGACGGGCAGTCGCGGGTGACGGCACGGGTCCGGCTCCTCGCCGATCGATGCGGCGAGGGGCCGGGGGCCCGACAGACGGGGCCGGTGCGGGTGGGTGGGGGCCGGTGAGCTGCAGGGACCGGCGAGTTTCAGAGGCCGGTGAGTTTCAGGAGCTCGGTGCGGGTCAGGGGCCCGTTCGGTCGCGCAGGATGCCCGCGGTCCTCAGGCACCAGTCGCGGTTGCCCCGCTCGAACTCCCGCCCGCGCAGACAGGTCAGGTACGGGCCGACCCGTGCGCCGCGCCGCAGGTAGGTCTCCTCGTCCAGGTCGCCGCGCAGCCGGTGCAGCAGCTTGTCGAAGACCTCGATCTTGGCCTCCGCGGCCTTCGCGCGCTCCTCGAGCTGGGCGATGACCGGCTCGGCGCCGATCAGGTCGACGGCCTGGACCTTGACCAGGAGGTCGTCCCGGATGAACGACGGCTTGGCCGCGGCGGCCGCGAAGCGCTCGAGTTCGGCGATCCCCTCGTCCGTGACGGTGAACAGGCGCTTGTTCGGCCGCGTCTCCTGAACGACCTGCCGTCCCCTGACGAGTCCGGTCCTCTCCAGCTTGGTGAGTTCGAGGTAGAGCTGCTGCGGCAGGGCGTGCCAGAAGTTGGCGACGCCGATGTCGAACGCCTTGGCCAGCTGGTAGCCGCTGTACTCGCCGTCCAGCAGCGCGGCCAGGACCGCGTGGCGCAGAGCCATCCTCCCGGCTCCTCCCTCTCCGGATTCCCCTCTTCAGGGGGCTGGTGTGCGGTCCTCATCATAGTCAAGAATGTGAGTAGTCATGTTGATGAGCACGAGGGAGGGCGTATGTCGACAGCGGAGCGTTTTCGCAAGGCCGTGGAGGAGCGCGATCTGGCCGCGCTGGAAGGGCTTTTCACACCGGACATCCGGTTCTTCAGCCCGGTGAAGTTCACCCCGTTCGAGGGCCGGCCCATGGTGCTGGGACTCTTCGGCGTGCTGCTGCGCACGTTCGAGGACTTCCGGTACGTCGGCCGGTTCGAGGGCGTGGCCGAGACGACCACCGACGGTGAGGAGACCGACGCGCACACCCTGGTCTTCAGGGCGACCGTGGACGGCAAGGAGATCCACGGGATCGATCTGCTGCAGTTCGACGACGAGGGCCTGATCAAGGAGTTCACGGTGATGGTCCGCCCCAAGTCCGCGGTGGAAGCGCTCGGCGATGCGGTGCTCGCGGGGCTGGTCGCCGACGGCCTGGTCCCGGCGGCAGCCGGTCACTGAGCCCGGCCTACTGAGCGACCGAGCCGCTGGGCCCGTCCCGCGTGCGGCACCACCGGCCCGGTGCCATGGTGGTCGCATGGACGTGACCCAGCTCGATCAGGTGAAAGAGATCGCGATGCGGACACGGCGCAGAGACGGCTCCTGGTCGAGCCGTCCCATCTGGGTGGTCGTCGTGGACCGGAGGGCGTACGTGCGCTCGTACCGCGGCGGCGAAGGTGACTGGTACAGGCGCGCCCGGGCGGACGGCAGCGGCGAGATCCAGGTCGGCGACGAGGTCGTGCCCGTGCGGCTGGAATCCGTTCACGACGATGCCCTCAACCAGCGCGTCTCGGAGGCGTACCGCGACAAGTACGCGGCGGACTCCCCGGGGCCGACCGAAAGCATGGTCGGCGGCGAGGCGCTGGCCACCACGATGCGGTTGACGCCGGCGTAGCGCGAGCCCGGGCCCGTAACCCTGGGCCGTTACGCGTACTCGCCTACACGTACGCCCTACCCGTACGCCCGTCTCTAGCGCTCCGCCAACCGCTGTGGCAACCACCGCAGTTGGGCCTCCTCGTGGAACGGCCCGCCGCCCTCGTGGTCGTTGAAGGAGTAGACCTCGATGCGCTTGTCGTCGCCCGCGTAGGCGTTGAAGGCGGCGAACACGGTGGAGGGCGGGCAGGTCTGGTCCTCCAGGGCGGTGGAGAAGAGTGCGGGGGCCCGGCCCCTGGCGGCGAAGTGGACTCCGTCGAAGTAGGAGAGCGTACGGAAGACCTGCGCGTCGCGGCCGCGGTGCGTCTTGAGGAAGCTGCCGATCTCCCGGTACGGAAGCCGGTCGGTGAGCGTCGCGGCCCGTTCGAAGTGGCACAGGAACGGCACATCGGGTGCGATCGCGGCCAGGTCCGGTACGAGTGCGCCCACGGCGAGGGTGATGCCGCCGCCCTGGCTCATACCGGTGGCCGCCGTGCGCGCCGCGTCCGCGAGCGGGTGGGAGCGGGCAGCCTCGACCGCACGCACCGCGTCGGTGATCAGACGGCGGTAGTAGTAGCCGTGCGGGTCCTCGATACCGCGGGTCATGAAACCCGGGAAGGCGGGACCGCCGCCGACCGGGTCCGCGGTGTCTCCGCCGCTCCAGCCGCTGCCCTGGCCCCGGGTGTCCATCACGAAGTGCGCGAAGCCCGCGGAAGACCACAGGAGGTGGGTGTGCGGAAGCCCGCGCCCGCCGCCGTAGGAGAGGAACTCGACCACGAGCGGCAGCGGTTCGCGCGCCCCGGCCGGGTGAAGGAACCAGCCCTTGATGGGGTGGCCCCCGAAACCGGCGAACGTGACGTCGTACACCTCCACCGCGGTGAGCGGGGTGCGGACGGGTTCGAACCGGGCGCCCTGCTCGTGGCTGCGGGCCTCGGCGAGCGTCTTCTCCCAGAACAGGTCGAAGTCCTCGGGCTCTGACAGCTGCGGCCGGTAGCCGCGCAGTGCGTCGAGCGGAAGGTCGAAGAGGGCCATGCGCACCCTTTCCCTCTCGGCGGGACAACACGGGAGAACGAGATCGGCCTCCGAGCTTCTCACGGAGGCGGAGATGCAGGGAGACGACCTGAGGACCCGGGCTCCATACGGCCGTACGGAGCCCGGGTTCCCGGGTTTCTCACCTCGCCCTGCGGCTCGGCTCCTTGTCCTGCCTACTGCTGGGCCTCGGTGTCCGGCTTGGCCTCGGCGCCTTCGGTGTCCGGCTTGGCCTCGGCGCCTTCGGTGTCCGGCTTGGCCTCGGCGCCTTCGGTGTCCGGCTTGGCCTCGGCGCTGTCGCTGTTCTGCTTGGCCTGGGTGCCTTCGGTGTCCGGCTTGGCCTCGGTGGCGTCGGCGGCCTTCTCGATCAGCCTGCTGACGTCCTCGGGGTGGCTGATCATGGGGACGTGCGAGGAGTCGATCTCGACGGTTTCCGATCCGGCGCGCTTGGCCATGAACCGCTCCAGGTCGGGCGCGATGATCTGGTCCTGCTTGGGGACGAGATACCAGGAGGGGATCTTCTTCCAGGCCGCTGCCTGGGCCTCCTCCATGTACGCGGCGCCATTGATCGGGCGCTGGACAGCGGCCATCACGTTGGTGATGTCCTCCGGCACGTCGGCCGCGAACCTCTCGTGGAACTTGGCGGGGTCGAGGTAGGCGTCGATGCCCTTGGTGCCGTCGGCCGCGGTGAAGGGAACCTGCAGCAGGGGCAGCGGCGGGAGCGGGTTCGGGATCTTCCGTGCGAAGAGCTCGGAGGCACTCTCACCCATCTCGGGGGCCAGACCCGCGATGTAGACGAGGGCCTTCACATCGGGATCGTTCGCCGCGGCCTGGGTGATCACCTCACCGCCGTAGGAGTGGCCCGCCAGGACGATGGGGCCTTCGATGCTCTCAAGGAAGTCGGCGAGGTAGCTGGCGTCGCTCTGCAGCCCGCGCAGCGGGTTGGCCGGTGCCTTGACCGTATATCCCCAGCTCTGCAGCTGTTTGATGACGGCGCCCCAGCTGGAGCCGTCGGCGAAGGAGCCGTGCACGAGCACGATGGTGGGCTTGACGGGTTCTTCGTGGGGGGAGGCCGAGTCGATCGGTTCGGCCGAGGCGAGCGGGGTGAGGAGCATGGCGAGGCTCATGCCCGCGCCCGCGGTGCTCAGGGCGACGGCACGCAGCGGTAGGCGCCGGATTTTCATGGATTTCCTCCAGGAGGCAGCTCGAAGTGACGTCGGGCCTACGAGGGCAGGGGGGAACACGACGCGAGCCGCTTGCCGGGGAGTTCGCGGGAGGACACGCCGAAACACCCTTGCCAGGGCGGGTGTTGATGTCCTCGTGAGGTTCCCGGCGCTTCGCGACAGGGTGTTCGTGTTCGATGCACGGTCGGGGGGATCCGGCGCGCAATGCTGTCCTACGCGGCCCGGTGACGGGAGCCGGTCACCTGCCGACGGGGCGGGGTACCGGCCTGCTCAGATTCTGCATTCCTGCGTGCGGGCCTGCCTGGGCGCCTTCCTGCCCTCTGGGGCCGGACGGCCCACAGCGTCGGGCGCGGCCACGGGCGCGCCCGGAGCCGTAAGTCGGCCGAGTCGTCCGCGCGGTCAGCGGCCCGCGTGCCGGTGCCGCCGCCGCTCGTAATGCACACTTTCGTGCGGCGGAGCCCTAAGGCCGCACGCCGGAGGCCGAGGCGGAAGCGTGATGCCCCGTCAGGCCAGAGCGGCCCGGGGGTCCCCCGCGGGATGCGGGACGCCGCTCACCCGGGCAGCCGGGTCCGGCCGGGCGTGACCGCGCCCGTGCCGGTCCGGGGGCTCCCGGAAGAGGCTGGCGGTGCCGGTGTCCTTCAGCAGCTTCGTCACCTGGCGGCCGAGGCCGGACAGGTGGAAGGGGATGCCGGCGGCGTCGGCGGACCTGCGCGCACCGATCAGCACGTTGAGTCCCGCGCAGTCACAGAAAGCGACGCCGCTGAGGTCCACGGTGAGGCTGGTCAGGGGAGCCTGCAGACAGTGGGCGAGGGCGAGGCGCAGCCTCGGGGCGGTGTCGATGTCCAGTTCGCCGGTCACCGAGATCACCGCGGCCTGACCGGCCATGTCGGTGCGTACCTCGAACGGGTCGGGGAGCTGCATGTCTCCACCTCCGAAATACCGCGTCCTAGGACGATTGACTCCCTTGGTGACCGGTCGACTGCTACCTGCACACTTCGGGCACCGCACCCTTTTGGGGCGAGCATGACTGATCGTCCATCCGTGGCATTTCGCCTGTCAACCGCGAAAGTGTTTTCGCCTGAGGAGGGGCCGTTCCGGCTCCCCCGCAGATCCCCGGCCGACCCCCGGATCACCGCGCCGTTGCGGGATCCGCGGTCCAGCGCTGATCGCTCCGGCCGACGGCCGGGTCCAGGTCGAGATCGCTGCCTGGGTAGCCCGCCTCGGGCGTGAGGGCGAAGTCCGGCGCGATCCGGGGCCGTATGGTGCCCGTGCGGCCGATGATGAAGAGCAGGTTCATGCCGTTCTCGCCCTCGACCGAGGAACAGGTCCAGATGCCGACACCCCGGTCGGTGTCGCCCCGGGAATCCAGGCAGTAGTCCGGGTCGGCGTACGACTGCACGACGCCGATCGGGTCCACGCGCCACAGCTGGGTCGGGGTCCCCGTGCACGGGGCCGTGATGACGTCCGTGCGGTTCTCCAGCTCTCCGTACTCGATGTCCAGGCACAGGCCGGAACTCGCGTTGACGACCGGGGCGAAGTCATCGCCCGGGAGGCGAGGGGGCGGCGGGGCCTGGGCGGTCTTCGAGGGGCTGGGGGTGCGGCTGGGGGCTCTGGTCGTCTTGGTGGGCTTCGGCGAGGGCGAGGGGGTGGGCTTCTTCTCGGGCGGCGGCTTGCTGGTGGAGCTCGCGGTGGGGGGCGGAGCGGGTGCGGAGGTGCTGGGGGTGGGCGTGACCGGCGGCGCCGAGGTCGTCTCCGTGCTCCCGGCAGTCGGATCGCCGTCGCCGGAGACGGGCGTGAGCAGGGCGGCGCCGACGGCGGCGGTCGCCGCGGCGGCCACCGCGACGAGTACGAAGGGCCGGGAGGTCCACCACTCACGGCCCCCCGTGCCGTCGTCGGGCTCCGGCCTGCCGGCGGACGCGGACATGCCGGCGAGCGTGTCAGCGGTCGCGGCGGCGGGCTCGGCCGCGGAGCCCGGCGTGGCGGAGCCGGGCGTGGCGGGGTCTGCGCCCGCGGCGGGCGGGCGGTCCGCATGCACCGTCTCCGGGTCGGGAAGGCCGGGGACCGGGCCCGCGGTGATGTAGGCGGCTCCGGCCCACCCGAGCAGCCCTTCGGCCAGGACGGTCCGCGGTTGCTCCGCCATCCGGACCATGTCGTCGAGGACCCGGGTGCAGGAGGGGCACTCGGCCAGGTGCCGGGTCAGGTCCTCGCTGTGCCGCCGGTCCTCCGGCCGTACCGCGGCCTCGATGATGCGGCGAAACCCCTGGCACTTCCGGTCGCCGCTGCGCTTGAGGTACGTCTGCAGATAGGCCTGCTGCATGGCCTCCTGCGCCCGTTCCTTCGCCTCGGCGACGGAATCCGGGGGGATGCCGAGGTAGATCGCGGTTTCCGTGTCCGGCTCGTCCTCCACCACCCCGTACCAGAGGGCACCCCGGGTACGCTCCGGCAGCCCGTAGAAGGCGGCGAGCATGGCGGAGGTGTCTTCGAGCCGCAGGCTCCGCGGCTCCGGCCGGTCGGGCGAGGACTCGGCGTTCTCGTCGATCCAGTCGGCGAAGCCGGTTTCGAGCCGGACGCGCCGGCTGCCTCCGGCCCAGCCGACGGCCACCCGCTGGACCAGCATCAGCAGGTGGTGCCGCCAGGTGCCCTTCGGGTCGATGCCCCGGCACGCCTCCTGCGCGGCGCGGCCGAAGGCCTGCGCGGCGAGCTGGTTGCCGGCGACCTGGTTGGCGCCGCACAACCGCGCGTAGGAGAGGACCGCGGGCAGGTGGCGGCGGCGGAGTTCCTGGGTCGCCGGGTAGGCCGACGGGGCTCCGGCGCGGATCCGCTCGGTGAGGTCGGCGTCGGACACGGTGGCATAGCCGCGGGGGTCGGTCGTGGGGCTCTGATCGGTCTTGTGGAGCTCAGGCACCCTCTCGACTCCCCTGACGCACTCGGCTCGCTGGTCTCCTACGGCCTGCCCGAAGCGCCGGGCAGGGGGCATCCACATGACCGGCGTGCAACGGAGGAGCCCATAGTGGTGGGAGTGACGGCGGATGGGAAAGGGGTTTCCCGCGGTAAGTGCAGGAAATGCGGGGCGAGATGGGCCGCGGGACCCCGTGCGCCGCCCGACGTCCGGAAAATCACTTTGCCGGTGTGGGGAGAAGGCCGGTGTGAACAGACCGCCCCCACTCTGCTCCACCGACGCCGCCTGGGCCATCGGCCCGGTCCCCGTCGACCACCCGGACGCCGTCGCCGTACTGCGGCTGTACACCGCGGAGATGGCGGGCCGCTACTACGGGCGGACCGCGACCGAGCAGGAGATCGACGACGCGCTCGCCGAGGATCCGAGCACCGACCTGGTCCCGCCCACCGGGGTGTTCCTCCTCGCGCGCGACCGGCAGGGCGTCGCCGGCGCCGTCGGCCTGCGCCGGCTGGCACCGCGGATCACCGAGCTCACCCGCCTGTTCGTGCACCCCCGCCAGCGGCGCGGTGGCGGCGGAGCGCGCCTGCTCGCGGCAGCCGAGCGGGCGGCCCGGGAGCTGCGAGCCACGACCATGCGGCTGGAGACGCGCAGCGACCTCGTCGAGGCCAGGAACCTCTACGCCCGGCAGGGCTATACGGAGATCCCGCCCTACAACAACGCCCCTTACGCGGAGCACTGGTTCGAGAAGCACCTCGGCTGAGGCACCTGCGGACGGCCGCGGCCTCAGCGGCTCCCGACCGGGCGTTCCCGCACCACCTCCCGGGCGGGCTTGTCGTCACGCAGGCCCTCGAAGCGCGGGTGGCGCAGCTTGCCGTCCCCGGTCCACTCGGTGAAGGCGATCTCGGCGACGAGTTCGGGCCTGACCCAGTGCGCGCCCCGCTCGCGGATCCTGCCTCCGGCGAAGGGCTGCCGGTCACAGGCCAGTTCATCGAGGCGCTCGCGCAGCGTCGTGAGCGTTCGGCGGTCGTAGCCGGTCCCCACCTTGCCCGCGTACCGCAGCCGGTCGCCCTCGTAGTAGCCCACGAGCAGCGCCCCGAACCCGGTCCTGCTGCCCGCCGGTTCCGTGAAGCCGCCGATCACCATCTCCTGCCGCTGCGCGCACTTGAACTTCAGCCAGTCGCGCGAGCGCCTGGCCGCGTACGTACTGTCCGCGCGCTTGGCGATCAGGCCTTCCCAGCCCCACCCGCACGCCTGGCGCAGGTAGGCCTCCCCTTCCGCGTTGCGATGGGCGGTGAACCGCAGCGGTGAAGAGAAGGTGAGGGAGCGGCGCAGAAGTGCCTTGCGGGTGCGCAAAGGCAGCCGCGTCAGGTCGTAGCCGTCGAGCCACAACAGGTCGAAGACGTAGTAGCGGACCGCGACACCTGTAGCCCTGGCGGCTCTGGGGTTCTCGATGCCCATGCGCTGCTGCAGCCGGGCGAAGCTCGTACGGCTGCCCTCGAAGGCGACCACCTCGCCGTCCACGACGAAGCCGGTGTTCCGCTGCCGCGCCAGCGCCTCAGCTACCTCCGGGTAGGTGCCGGAGAGCGGAAGGCCGCTTCTGGAGGACAGGGCCGCTCCCTCAGGATCCCGTACGGCGAGGCACCGCTGACCGTCGAGCTTGCGCTCGAACAGCCACCCCGGGTCGGAGAAGTAGTCGCTGGTCAGGGTGGCCAGCATGGGGCGCACTTCACGGGGGTCCGGGCGCGGGGCGCCCCGGAGCAGCCTCCGCTCCTCGGCGGGCAGGTCGTCCAGTGGACCGGTCACGCTGCGCAGCCGCCCTTCTCTCTCGACTCGGCAGGCGAGGTGTGCGGTACGGGTTCCCTGGCAGAAGCAGGCGATTCCCCGCTGGAGGTTGTCATGGGCGTGCGCAGCCGGCTCGAGAGCTGGCCGGCCTACCGGCAGCTCACGGGAGCCGGCCCGCTGGGCGTGGCGACGTATACGGCGGTGCTGGCGGCGGACACGGCCGTCCCCGCCTGGCACGAGGCGCAGCCGGTCTCGCGTCCGCTCGGGACCCCAAGTGCACGGTGCTTCCGCAGCGGGAACGGTCGGAGCGGGATCGCTCGGAGCGGGAGCGGCGGAGCGGGAGCGGTCGGAGCGGGAGCGGCGGCGCGATGCGGGCTGAACGGCCGCTGCGCCGATCCGGTGACCTTCGGCCGCGCCCTGTGCTGCCACGGATCACGGCGGCGCGAGGATCGTCCGATGAACCCTCCATCCGGCCACCCGGCACCCCATCTCGACCCCGGCGAGGCGAACAAGGGCCAGGACCAGGAAGCGGAGCGCGCCGCGAACGAGTGGCGCGGCCAGCGGCGGGCGGCTCGCAGGGTGGTCGCCGGGTACGCGCAGAGCCCGGAGGATCTGGCCCTCCTGCTCGAGGCCCTGGAGCTGCACCCGGACACCGACGGCCCGGCGCGCGGAACCAGACGCGCGGACGGAACAGGCAGTACGGGCGGAACACCCGACACTGAGTGAATCCGGACACATTGGCGCTTTATTGCCGTTGATTGGGATCTGCGTCACTTACCGGCACCGCAGGGCGAATTTACGGTGCGGGGCATATCGCCCTTTACCGATCCGTCGTCATGCGCGCGGAGGCCGAGAGGACAGTAACGTGACGGAACAGCCCAACACGCCCTGGATATCCGAGAACTCCCATTCCTGCACCTGCGGTGAGCTGGTGCCCGGTGACGTGCTCGTGGTCGAGCGCACCAAGCGGTTCGCCGTACTGGACGCCGCCCCCGAGGACCAGGAGAACGTGCGGCTGACGCTGCGGGCGCTCCACGGCGGCCCGGACTTCCACGCGGTGCACCCGCGCTCCGGGATGGTCGAGGTGGCGGGCGAGCGGGTGGATCCGCAGGCGATCCCGCTGGTCGTCCCGACGGGGCCCGGCGCGGACTTCCGTGACGGGGACCGCATGACGGTGCTGCGCTCCGCCCAGCCGGAGCGTGAGGAACGTCACTACGTGCGGCGCGAAGGCGCTTGGCAGCTCGAGGGCGGTCAGGGCCAGGGCGAGGGCCGCGGCGCGGGCGGCGGCGCGGGCGGCGGCGCGGGCGCACCCATGCCGGACGACGAGATGCGGGCGCTGATGGCACTCGACCCGCGGGCCATCGTCTGCCGGCTCGACCCGGTGCCGCGCCCCGGGCGCGGTGGGCGGCGCGTGGTCGTCACGGGTGTGGGCGCCATCACACCGCTCGGCGGCGATGCGGCTGCCACCTGGCAGGGCCTCCTCGAGGGCCGGAGCGGTGTCCGGCGGCTCGACGGCGAGGAGTTCGAAGGGCTGGGTGTACGGATAGCCGCGCCCTCCGCCGTGGATCCGGCGGAGCAGCTGCCGCGGGCCCGGGCCCGTACGATGAGCCGCTGCGCCCAGTTCGCGGTGCTGGCCGCCCGGGAGGCGTGGGCCGACGCCGGGTTCGACCAGGCGGAAGTGGCCGAGGGCACACTGGACGCCCAGCGCGTCGGCGTCTCGATCGGCACCATCATCGGCGGCGCTCCGGTCCTGGTCGACGCCGACCGCACCCTGAAGGAGCGTGGCGAGCGCCACGTCTCGCCGCACACGGCGCCGATGATCGTGCCCAGCGGCCCCGCCGCGCAGGTGGCCATCGACATGGGGGCGCGCGCCGAGGCCCGTACGGTCGTGAGCGCCTGCGCCTCGGGGACCGAGGCGATCGGTCAGGCCATCGACCGGATCCGGGACGGGCACACCGATGTCATGGTCGCGGGCGGCACGGAAGCGGTCATCATCCCGGCCATCATGGCGTCCTTCACCGCGATGCGCGCCCTGTCACCGGGGGCGGAGGGGCCGGAGAAGGCGTCGCGGCCGTTCGACAGGGCACGGGACGGCTTCGTGGTCGGCGAGGGTGCGGGGCTGCTGATCCTGGAGTCCGAGGAGCACGCACGCGCGCGTGGCGCGCGGATCTACTGCGAGGCGGCGGGCTGGGGCGTTTCGGCCGATGCCTTCCACATGGCCGCGCCGCGCCCCGACGGTGCCGGGGTGGTCGACGCGCTGCACAAGGCGCTGGTCGACGCCGGGGCCAGGCCGGACGAGGTGATGCACGTCAACGCCCATGCCACCGCGACCGGCAGCGGCGACGCCGCAGAGGCGGAGGCGCTGCGGACCGTCTTCGGTGACGACGCGGAGCTGCCGGTCACGGCGCCGAAGGGCGCGCTGGGGCATCTGCAGGGCGCGGCGGGCGGTGTGGAGGCCGTGGCCGCGGTGCTGACGCTGCATCACGGGGTGGTACCGCCCACCGTGGGGTGCGAGGAGCCGGACGAGGGCCTGGGGCTCGACGTGGTCACCGGGGCTCCGCGCCCGCTGCCGGAGTCGGGTGACCTCGCCCTGAGCAACTCCTTCGGATTCGGCGGGCACAACGCCGTACTGGCGCTCAGGCGCGTCCGGGCGGCCTGACGCTCGCCTGACGGGCCTTCAAGGGCTAGGGGCCGGAGGGCTTCTTCCCCCCCGTCGCTTCACCCCGACCGTCAGATGCTGACACCCTTGCTGCGCAGATACGCCAGCGGGTTGATGTCCGAGCCGTAGTCCGGGCCGGTCCGCACCTCGAAGTGCAGGTGCGGACCGGTGGTGTTCCCGGTCGAGCCGGACCTGCCTATGCGCTGTCCGCCGTTGACCGGCTGCCCCTCGCGGACAGTGAGCGCTGAGAGGTGCGCGTACTGGCTGTACTTGCCGTCGTTGTGCCGGATGACGACCTGGTAGCCGTACGCGCCGCCCCAGCCCGACGAGACCACCTGCCCGCTCGCCACGGCACGTACGGAAGTGCCGGTGGAGACGGGGAAGTCGACACCCGTGTGGTAGCCGCTGGACCAGCCGGAGCCCGAGGCACGGTACGGCGTGCCGATGGTGGTGTCGGCGACCGGGGCGATGAAGTCCAGTGCTGCGGAGGAGCCGGACTGCTTGCCGGACTTCTCCGGCCGCTCCGCCTTCGCCGGCTTCCGCGCCTGCCCGCCTTTCTCCTCGATGACGAGCTTCTGGCCGGGGTGGATCAGGTCCGGGTTGCCGCCGATGACCTCGCGGTTGTCCTCGTACAGCCGCTCCCACCCGCCGTCGACGTCCCGTACGCGGGCGATGGCGAAGAGTGTGTCGCCGCTGACGACCGTATAGGACTCGGGTTTTGTACGGTTCGGGAGCTCTTTCCGGTGCCCGTTGGCCCGGTGCTCGCCGGCCCTGTGCTCGCTGGCCGCTGTCGCTAACTGCCGGGCCTTGGCGGCGAGGTCGGCGCGCTGCGCATGGTCCCCGGTGTCGACGGGTGCTGCGTCGGCCCCGGATACGGCGACCAGCGGCAGAGCCATTCCCGCGCCGCCCGCGGTGACCGTGAGGGATGCCTGGGAGATGCGGTTCGGCTGGTACCGGCGGTGGCGTCCACGTGCGGGCATAGAGCGCTTCCTCTCCTGCGCGGCCGCGCCAAGATTAGGGCGGGCATTCCGCCCGCCACAAGAGCCTCGTTTTCCGGAAGATCCAAGTCCGGTACGGTCCATGAAACGCTGTCACTTCGCAAGCCCGTGAACAATCAGTTCCGTTACGCCGGACCACGATGCGGAGGCAGCACATGAGGAATCCCATTCCCTCGGCCGAGGAACTCGCCACGATGTACGGCCTGGAGCCGCTGCCCCTGGAAGGCGGTCTCTTCCGCGAAACGTGGGCCGGTCCTCCGCAGTCCGGAGGCCGTCCCGAGGGCACGGCGATCCTTTTCCTGCTGTCGGCGCAGAACGACCTCTTCTCCGCGATGCACCGGCTGCCGCACGACGAGGTCTGGCACTTCTACCTCGGGGACACGGTGGAACTGCTGCTCCTGGAGCCGGACGGCGCATCACGGGTGGAGGTGCTCGGCCAGGACGTGCGCGCCGGGCAGCACATCCAGTACGTCGTGCCGGGCGGCACCTGGATGGGCGCGCGGGTGCGGCCCGGCGGCAGCCACGCGCTCCTGGGATGCACGCTTGCCCCGGGGTTCCTCCCCGCCGACTACGAGGGCGGCGAGGCGGACGAGCTGGCCGCGCGCTACCCGCGGCACGGTGATCTCATCCGGGCCCTGTGCCGCAGCTCATGACCCGTCTTCCGTATCCACCCTCGTATCCATCCCCGTGTCCACACCGGCACAGCACGACGAAGGCGCCCGCCCCCCGGCATAGCGGGGAGCGGGCGCCTCATGGAGTCAGGAGAGAAGACTCCGGCCGCGTCGACCCGTGTCAGATGCTGACGCCGTGCGCACGCAGGTAGGCGAGCGGGTCGATGTCCGAGCCGTAGTCCGGGCCGGTCCGCACCTCGAAGTGCAGGTGCGGGCCACTGCTGTTGCCGGTGGAGCCGGACAGGCCGATCTGCTTGCCGCCGGTCACCGCCTGGCCGGCCGAGACGGACAGCGAGGACAGGTGGGCGTACTGGCTGTACTTGCCGTCCGTGTGGCGGATGACGACCTGGTTGCCGTACGCGCCGCCCCAGCCCGCCGAGACGACCTCACCCGGGCCGATGGACTTCACCGAAGTGCCGGTGGGCACGGGGAAGTCGGCACCGGTGTGGTAGCCGCTGGACCACATGGAGCCGGCCTGGTGGTACGGCGTGCCGAGGGCCGGGTCGGAGACCGGGGCGGTGAAGCCGGAGGCGCTCTGCTCGGAAGCCGGCTTGGCCTCCTGCTTCGGGGCCTCCTGCTTGGGGGCCTGAGCCTTGGGCGCCGCGGGCTTGGGGGCCTGCTTCTTCGGAGCCTCCTGCTTGGGGGCCTGCTGCTGCGGCGCGGCCTCGGCCTTGCCGCCGCCCAGGGCCAGCTTCTGGCCCGGGTGGATCAGGTCCGGGTCGCCGCCGACGACCTGGCGGTTGTCCTGGTAGACCCGCTGCCAGCCGCCGTCGATGTGCTTGGCGGTGGCGATCTTGTAGAGCGAGTCGCCCTTGACGACGGTGTAGGACTCGGGCTTCGCCGCGCCCTTGTCCGCCGTGTCGGCCTTGTCCTCGGCGGGGGCCGGGGCGGGCTTGGTCTCGGGCTTGCCCTGGGCCTGCTCGCCGCCGGTGGAGATCGCGGGGGCCGGACCGCCCTTGGCCAGGCCGGCCTTGGGGCCGCACACGGGCCAGGCGCCGGGGCCCTGGGTGTCGAGCACCTTCTCGGCGACGGCGATCTGCTGGTCCTTGGTGGCCAGGTCGGCGCGCTCGGCGTAGTCGGTGCCGCCGAAGGCCTCCCAGGTGCTCTGCGTGAACTGCAGGCCTCCGAAGAAGCCGTTGCCGTTGTTGATGCTCCAGTTGCTGGTGCTCTCGCACTCCGCGACCTTGTCCCAGGTGTCGACGGAGGCGGCGCTCGCCTGGCCGGCGGTGATGAAGGACAGACCGATACCGGCGCCGCTTGCGGCGGCGGCGAAAGTGGCCCGGGAAATCCGGCCGGGCTTGAAGCGGCGATGACGTCCGCGTGCAGACATAGGGATCTTCCTCTCCTACGCCTGCGAGGTGAGCTGTCGGGTTCGGGCTGGAGTTGCCCGGCCGTGACTTACGCAGCGGCGAGCGCTGCGGCACGTCTTCACCCCAAGCCGGACCACGCCGAGCGCGGTACGGCACTTACCTTTGGTTCCCCCGCTCCTGCCGTGGTGCGTTGTCGTTTCCCCCTCCGCCGGCGGCAGGACTCGGCGCTCCGGCAACAGGGCGCCCGCCCCTTTCGATGGGCAGGCAGCGGAAAAGTAAACACATCCATTTCTTCGCCACAAGTGGCGTGCATTCGCCTGATTCGCCATTGAACAGATCGACTCGGTAATGCGTCACGCTGCGCTGCCGATCTTGGTCCCAGAGCAATAGGCATTACTACTGAACGGCTCTCACAGTGGGCAGTACGTAACCAAGTTGGGAAAATCGCCGCCATTCGAGTGCGCGAAGTCACATTTAACCGGCGGTCTTTGTGAGATGGGTCACCGGCCGACTAATTGTCCGATTTGGTATCTGAATTCAGCTTTGGCGGATTGCAGGCATTAGAAGCCTCTTTGCCGCACGAGAATCTACCCGGCGAAACGGATGAATACGGACCAAGTTCCGGAGATGCGCCACAGCCGGGCCCTCTCCCGCGGCTATCGTGATCACCCCCGGTCGCGGATCTTGCGGAGTCGGAGTGCAGAGAGCGGAAGAGCTGATCGACACCAGGTCACAGGCGCCGCCGGAAGCCGGTGCGAATCCATCCCGTACGAGCTCCGGCGCGGGGCACCCCGACCGCCGTACGCGCCCCGACCGCCGTACGGGCGCCGACCGCCGGGCGTGGCCGCTCGCCGCGGCCGGAGCGCTCGCCGTCGCGGTGGCGGCCGCTGCGGCCACCGGGGTGGTCGGATGGCCGGAGCCCGGGGCCGTGCAGGCCTGGCGGACGATCTGCCTCGCCATCACGGTGCAGGCCCTGCCGTTCCTGCTGCTGGGCACCGCGCTCTCGGGAGCCATCAACGCCTTCGTCCCCGCGCACGTCTTCAGCCGCGCCCTGCCGAAGCGGCCCGCGCTCGCCGTCCCCGTCGCCAGCGCCGCGGGCGTCGTCCTGCCGGGGTGCGAATGCGCGTCCGTGCCGGTAGCGGGGAGCCTGATCCGCCGCGGGGTGCCGCCCGCGGCCGCGCTGGCCTTCCTCCTGTCCGCGCCCGCGGTGAATCCGATCGTGCTCGCTTCCACGGCGGTCGCCTTCCCGGGCGCCCCCGAGATGGTGGCGGCCCGGCTGCTCGCCTCGCTCGCGACCTCGGCGGTCATGGGCTGGCTCTGGATCCGCCTCGGCCGCGCGGAGTGGCTGCGGCTGCCGGCGCACCGGACCGGGCACCGGCCGGGACACAGCAGGTGGGAGGAGTTCCGGCTCGGCTTCCAGCACGACTTCCTGCACGCCGGCGGCTTCCTGGTGCTCGGGGCGATGGCCGCGGCGACCTTCAACGTCGCCGTGGAGCGCTCCGTGCTGGACACCTTCGCCGGATCGCCCTGGCTCTCCGTCATCTTCCTCGCCGCGCTGGCGATCGTGCTCGCCGTCTGCTCGGAGGCCGACGCCTTCGTCGCGGCGTCGCTGACCGGGTTCTCCCCCACTGCCCGGCTGGCGTTCATGGTGGTCGGGCCGATGGTCGACGTGAAGCTGATCGCCCTGCAGTCGGGCACCTTCGGACGCGCCTTCGCCGTACGGTTCTCGGCGGCCACCGCCGTGGTGGCCGTCGCCTGCAGCGCGCTGACCGGGTGGTGGGTGCTGTGAGGCGGAACGTCCAGGTGCTGCTGCTCCTGCTGTCGGGCGCCGGAGTGCTGCACATCTCGCTCTTCAGCGAGGTGTATCTGCGGTACGTGAAGGAGGGCCTGCGGCCGCTGCTGATCGTCTCGGGCGTGCTGCTGGTCGTCCTGGGGACGGTGGGCGCGGCTCGGGACGGCTTCCCCTTCGCCAAGCCCGCTGCCCCGTCCGATGCCCACGACGCCGACGGGGACGCCGACGCGGATCACGGGCACGGGCACGGGCACGATCATGGCAAAGGCCCGCGGATCGCCTGGCTGCTCTTCCTCCCCGCGATCACCCTGCTGTTCTTCACGCCGCCCGCCCTCGGCTCGTACACCGCCGCGCGGGAGAGCGACACAGCGGTCGCGGACGGAGGGCGGTTCTCCCCGCTGCCCGGCGGGTCCCCGCTCGTCATGCCCCTGTCGGACTTCAGCTCGCGGGCGCGGCAGGACCCCGGCCGGAGCCTGGAGGGCCGTACGGTCTCGATGACCGGCTTCGTCACGCCGGGCAAGAGCGGCGGCTGGTACCTGACCCGACTGGTGCTGAGCTGCTGCGCAGCCGACTCGCAGTCGGTCAAGGTCCGGATGCTCGGCACCGCTCCCCCGCCGGCCGACGCATGGGTCACCGTCACCGGCACCTGGCATCCCGTGGGCACGGTGGGCACGCCCTCGGCCGCGGCTGCGCTCGACGCGGCCGGCGTGCGGCGCGTCCCGCAGCCCGCGAACCCGTACGCGGACGCCGCGCCGCCCGCGGCCTGATCCGGCGATCCGTCCACGGGCGTCGCAGTGCGCCCACCGCGGCACTCAGCGAATGGGCATGCCCGAGAGGGTGCGGGCGATGACCAGACGCTGGATCTCGCTCGTCCCCTCAAAAATGGTGTATATCGCTGCATCCCGGTGCATACGCTCCACCGGGTACTCACGCGTGAAGCCGTTGCCGCCCAGGATCTGCATTGCCTTGGCCGTGACCGACTTGGCCACCTCCCCGGCGTACAGCTTGGACATCGAGCCCTCGGCCGAGGTGAAGGGCCTGCCCGCCGCGGCCATCCAGGAGGCGCGCCACACCAGCAGGCGGGCCGCGTCGACCTGTGTGCGCATGTCGGCCAGCTGGAAGGCGACGCCCTGGTTGTCGATGATCGGGCGGCCGAACTGCACGCGGGTCTTCGCATACTCCAGCGCGACCTCGTACGCGGCGCGGGCGATGCCGACGGCCTGGGCGCCGACGGCGGGACGTGAGGCCTCGAAGGTGGCCATGGCGGCATTCTTCACGCGCTCGCCGCCGGCCTTCGCCCGCTCACGCGCGCGTGCGAGGCGCTCGTCGAGCTTCTCCTTGCCGCCGAGCAGGCAGTGGCCGGGGACGCGGACGTCCTCGAGGACGACCTCGGCGGTGTGGGAGGCCCGGATGCCGTGCTTCTTGAACTTCTGGCCCTGGGAGAGGCCGGGAGTGCCCGGGGGCACGATGAAGGACGCGTGGCCCTTGGAGCCGAGCCCGGGGTCGACGACGGCGACGACGACGTGGACGTTCGCGATGCCGCCGTTGGTCGCCCAGGTCTTGGTGCCGTTGATCACCCACTCGTCCTTGGCCTCGTCGTAGACCGCACGGGTGCGCATGGCGGCGACGTCGGAGCCCGCGTCGGGCTCGGAGGAGCAGAAGGCAGCGACCTTGACGTCGCCCGCGTCCCCGTACATCTGGGGGATCCAGGTGCCGACCTGCTCCTCGGTGCCGTTGGCCAGGACGCCGACGGCCGCGAGGCCGGTGCCGACGATGGACAGGCCGATGCCCGCGTCGCCCCAGAAGAGCTCCTCCATGGCCATGGGGATGCCGAGCCCGGTCGGGTCGAAGAACTGCTGGGCATAGAAGTCGAGGGAGTACAGGCCGATCTTGGCGGCTTCCTGGATGACGGGCCACGGCGTCTCTTCGCGTTCGTCCCACTCGGCGGCGGCCGGCCGCATGACATCCGCGGCGAAGCCGTGGATCCAGTCCCGGACAGCCTTCTGGTCGTCGTTGAGTTCGAACGTGAACTCTGCCATGTCCCCTCCACCTGCTTGTTACTTGCGGTAACTGCAGTGTGTTACCGGTCAGTAGCACATGTCAACTCCCCACTCCCCTCCCGTTGCCCCCCGTGGCCAGGTGTTACGTTGCGCGTGCACGAGCAGGCGGACGGGCGGGGAGACACCTCATGGAGACCAGTCAGCGGGATGATCAGCAGCGCGCCACGGAGCGGCGGCGCAGGGAACTGCTGGAGGCCGCGGACCGGGTGGTGCTGCGCGACGGGCCCGGCGCGTCCATGAACGCCATCGCCGCCGAGGCCGGGATCACCAAGCCGATCCTCTACCGCCACTTCGGCGACAAGGGCGGTCTGTACCGGGCCCTCGCCGCGCGCCATACCGACGCGCTGCTCGACAGCTTGCGCGCAGCGCTCGACGCCCCCACGGACCGCCGCGACCGGGTCGAGCACACCCTGGACACGTACCTCGCCGCCATCGAGGCGCGGCCCCAGGTCTACCGCTTCCTCATGCACCCCTCGGACGACACCCAGCCCGGGGAGCAGGGCTTCGACGTGGGCCGCCACTCCGCCCCGCTGCTGCGCAGGATGGGCGAGGAGCTCGCTCAGGTGATCGCCGAGCGGGTCGACCTCGGCCCCGGGGGCGACGAGCTGGCGCGGGTCTGGGGGCACGGCATCGTCGGCATGATGCACGCGGCGGGCGACTGGTGGCTGCGCGAACGCCCCTGCTCCCGCGCCCAGTTGGTGCGCAGCCTGGCCGACCTGCTCTGGGGCCGGCTGGCCGCGGCGGGCGACCGGATGGGCGGCCCCGGCTTCTGACGTACGGCCGTACGTCCCCTGCTTCCCCCCTGCCGTACGACTCCTGCTTTCCCTGCCGTGCACCCGTAGCCGTACGGCCCGCTGTTCCGCCCCGCCGTACGTCCGCTGGTGCGTCCTACGGGGCCCAGGGCGCGCGGCGAGCCGCCCGCAGCGCCCGGTGGCGCCGCAGGCCCCTCAGGCGGTCGGTGAAGACCCTGCCGTCCAGGTGGTCCATCTCGTGCTGCAGACAGCGCGCGAAGAAGCCGGTGCCCTCGACGCGCACCGGCTCACCGGTCCGGTCGGCGCCCTCGACGACCGCGTGGTCGAAGCGGCGCGTCCCGGCCTCGATGCCCGGGAGGGAGAGACAGCCCTCAGGGCCCGTCACGGTCACGCCGTCGGCCTCGACGAGACGAGGGTTGACCACATGGCCGAGGTGCCGCCGGTCCTCGTCGTCGGGGCAGTCGTATACGAAGACGCGCAGCGGGAGGCCGACCTGGTTCGCGGCGAGGCCGACGCCGTGGGCCGCGTACATGGTGGCGTACAGGTCCTCGATCAGCTGGGTGAGGGCCCCGTCGAAGGCGGTGACCGGGCTGCAGGGGGCGTGCAGCACCGGATCTCCCAGCAGCCGCATCGGCCGCACGAGTCCGGAACTGCCGGGAATCGCACTGTGTCGCACAGCCCAAGGGTAGGTCCGGGCCGGGACCGGCAGGTCGGCCGGGGGTTGCGGGTTCTGGCCCGCGGGAGGATCTCGATAGGCTGACCCTCTACCGAAGCCTCCCGGCTGGCGATTCGGCGCGGAGGGGGGCGTTCCACCGACGGACCGGGGGCGGGCGCGGCGCCGGATGCAAGGAGGAACAAGGACGATGGCAGGCAACTCGGAGCCGCTGTCGCCGCGGGCCAAGCTGGCCGTGACGGCGGGCAAGGCCGCGGCGGCGGTGTCGCGGGCGGCGGGCCGCGGAAGCGGATCGGTGATCGGCGGCCGGGTGGCCCTCAGACTCGAGCCCGACCTCCTCGCCCGGCTGGCCCAGCACCTGGACGTCGTTCTGGTGTCGGCGACCAACGGCAAGACCACAACGACCCGGCTGATCGCCGAGGCGCTGCGGGCCAGCGGCCCGGTGGTCTCCAATGCGCTCGGCGCGAACATGCCGGCGGGCATCACCTCCGCGCTCGCCGGCGGCTCCGACGCCCGGTTCGGCGTCATCGAGGTCGACGAGAAGTACCTCGCGGGCGTGGCCAGGGACGTCGGCCCCAAGGCCATCGCCCTGCTCAACCTCTCCCGCGACCAGCTCGACCGCGCCGCGGAGACCCGTATGCTCGCCGAGAAGTGGCGCGAGGGCCTGTCGGGCGTCAAGGCCACGGTGATCGCCAACTGCGACGACCCGCTGGTCGTATGGGCCGCCTCCTCCTCCCCGAACGTCGTCTGGGTCGCGGCAGGGCAGGAGTGGAAGGACGACGCCTGGTCCTGCCCGTCCTGCGGCGGCGTGCTGCAGCGCCCCGGCGACGACTGGATGTGCGGCGACTGCGGCTTCCGCCGCCCCGTGCCGACCTGGGCGCTCAACGGCGACCACGTCCTCGACCCGCACGGCTCCGCGTGGCCGATCCGGCTCCAGCTCCCGGGCCGGGCGAACAAGGCGAACGCCACCACGTCCGCCGCCGTGGCCGCCGCCTTCGGGGTGCCGCCGCAGGTGGCGCTGGAGCGGATGTACCAGGTGCAGGCGGTCGCCGGGCGCTATGACGTCGTCGGCTTCCAGGGCCGCGAGCTGCGGCTGCTGCTGGCGAAGAACCCCGCCGGCTGGCTGGAGACCTTCTCCCTGATCGACCCGCCGCCCACGCCGGTGATCCTCTCCGTGAACGCGCGCGGCGCGGACGGCACCGACACCTCCTGGCTGTGGGACGTCGACTACACGCGGCTGGCCGGCCACCCGATCTGCGTCATCGGCGACCGCAGACTGGACCTGGCGGTACGGCTCGAGGTCGCGGGCCTGGACTTCCGGGTCTGCGAGACCCTGGACGAGGCCGTGCAGCTGTGCCCGCCCGGCCGGATCGAGACCATCGCCAACTACACCGCGTTCCAGGACCTGCGCCGCCGCGTCGGCAACTGACCGGGAACCGACGAGACCTGATCACGAGAACCGGACAAGGACGAGCGAGCATGAGCGATACCGGCCTGCGCCTGGTGTGGGTCTACCCCGACCTGCTGAGCACATACGGTGACCAGGGCAACGTCCTGGTCGTGGAGCGGCGGGCCCGGCAGCGGGGTCTGCAGGTGGCGCGCGTCGACGTGCGCTCCGACCAGCCGCTGCCCACCTCGGGCGACATCTATCTGATCGGCGGCGGCGAGGACCGGCCGCAACGGCTCGCGGCCGAGCGGCTGCGCCGCGACGGCGGGCTGAACCGCGCGGTCGCCAACGGTGCGATCCTCTTCTCGGTCTGCGCCGGCTACCAGATCCTGGGCCACGAGTTCATCAACGACCTCGGCGAGCGGGAGCCGGGCCTCGGGCTGCTCGACGTGGTCAGCACCCGGGGCGAGGGCGCGCGGTGCGTGGGCGACGTGCTGGCCGACATCGACGCCCAGCTGAACCTGCCGCCGCTGACCGGGTTCGAGAACCACCAGGGCATCACGCACCTCGGCCCGACCGCCCGCCCGTTCGCCAAGGTCCGGTTCGGCAACGGCAATGGCAACGGCGACGGCTTCGAGGGCGCGTACAACGACACCGTCTTCGGCACGTACATGCACGGCCCTGTGCTGGCCCGCAATCCGCACATCGCGGACATGCTGCTGAAGCTGGCGCTGGACGTGAACGCGCTGCCGCCGGTCGACGACCGCTGGTACGAGGCGCTGCGCCAGGAGCGGATCGCCGCCGCCACCCAGCCCGCCTGACAGAAACCGCGTCCCACCTGACAAGAACCCTGTCCACCTGACAGAACCGTGTCCGCCTGACGGTCGGATGCTTCGCCCGCCGCCCGGCGCTTGTAGGGTGGCGGGGCGCTTGTAGATTGAGCGAGTCCAGCCGGACGACGGGGTCCGGCCGCCGGTCTTTAAGGTTCCTGAGGTATTTCGAGCAATGCGCATTGGTGTGCTCACATCCGGCGGCGACTGCCCCGGTCTGAACGCCGTCATCCGGTCCGTGGTGCACCGCGCCGTGGCGGATCACGGTGACGACGTCATCGGCTTCCACGACGGGTGGAAGGGGCTTCTGGAGTGCGACTACCGGAAGCTCGACCTGGACGCGGTGGGCGGCATCCTGGCCCGCGGCGGCACCATCCTCGGCTCGTCCCGGGTGCAGCCCGCGCACCTGCGGGACGGCGTCGAGCGGGCCAAGGGCCATGTCGCGGACCTCGGCCTCGACGCGATCATCCCGATCGGCGGTGAGGGCACGCTCAAGGCGGCGCGAATGCTGTCGGACGCGGGCCTGCCGATCGTCGGCGTGCCCAAGACCATCGACAACGACATCGCCTCGACCGATGTGACCTTCGGCTTCGACACGGCCGTGGGCGTGGCGACCGAGGCCCTGGACCGGCTGAAGACGACGGCCGAGTCGCACCAGCGGGTGCTGATCGTCGAGGTCATGGGGCGGCACACGGGCTGGATCGCGCTGCACTCGGGCATGGCGGCCGGCGCGCACGCGATCGTCGTGCCCGAACGGCCCTTCGACATCGGCGAGTTGACGGAGGTCGTCGGGCGGCGCTTCTCGGCGGGCAAGAAGTTCGCGATCGTCGTGGTCGCGGAAGGCGCGAAGCCGCGCGAGGGCTCGATGGAGTTCGACGAGGGCGGCAAGGACATATACGGCCACGAGCGGTTCGCGGGCGTGGCCCGGCAGTTGTCCATCGAGCTGGAGGAGCGCCTGGGCAAGGAGGCCCGCCCGGTGATCCTGGGCCATGTGCAGCGCGGCGGCACCCCCACCGCGTACGACCGCGTGCTCGCCACCCGCTTCGGCTGGCACGCCGTGGAGGCTGCGCACCGGGGCGACTTCGGGATGATGACGGCGCTGCGCGGCACGGAGATCACGCTCGTGCCGCTCGCGGAGGCGGTGGAGACGCTGAAGACCGTGCCCCAGGAGCGGTACACCGAGGCCGAGTGCGTGCTGTGAGTTCGGCCGGTGGGCTCGATCGGTGGCTCGGTCTGTGAGCTCGATGTGAGCTGACCCCGCACCAGGCTCGGCACCAGGCGTTCGCACCGGCTGCCCCCGGCCTCAGGCCCGGCCGGGGGCGGTTCTAGTCTGGTGCGGACACATCGGTGCGAAACAGGAGCGGGGCGGATGGATCACAGCGGGCACGGCATGACGATGGATCTGCCGCCGTTCACGCTGGGCCGGGGCCTGGAGTTCACCGGAGATCCGTTCTTCCTGGTCGGCTGCCTGCTCGCACTGGGCCTGTACGGGTGGGGGGTCGCGCGGCTGCGGCGGCGCGGCGACGCCTGGCCCCTGGGCCGTACGGTCTCGTTCGTCATCGGTGTGCTCACGGTCGCGCTGGTGATGTGCACGGCCCTCAACGACTACGGCATGGTCATGTTCAGCGTGCACATGGTGCAGCACATGGTGATCAGCATGCTGTCCCCGATCCTGCTGCTGCTCGGCGCACCGGTGACCCTGGCGCTGCGAGCGCTGCCGTCGGCGGGCCGGGACCGCAAGGGGCCGCGCGAGCTGCTCGTGGCCCTGCTGCACAGCCGGTACGTACGGATCGTCTCGCATCCGGCGTTCACGATCCCGCTGTTCATCGCCAGCCTCTACGCCCTCTACTTCACGCCGCTCTTCGACTTCCTCATGGGCAGCAAGCCCGGACACATCGCGATGATGGTGCACTTCCTCGCGGTGGGCCTGGCGTTCTTCTGGCCGATCATGGGCGTGGACCCGGGGCCGCACCGCCCCGGCTACGTGATGCGGATGCTGGAGCTGTTCGCGGGCATGCCGTTCCACGCGTTCTTCGGGATCGCGCTGATGATGGCCACCGCGCCGATGGTCGGCACGTACATGCACCCGCCGGCGTCGCTGGGGATCGACGCGCTGGACGACCAGCAGTGGGCGGGCGGTATCGCCTGGGCGTTCAGCGAGATCCCGTCGGTGGTGGTGCTCGTTGCGCTGGTCTTCCAGTGGTACCGGTCCGAGCAGCGGCAGGCGCGGCGTATGGACCGGGCCGCGGACCGCGATGGGGACAAGGAGCTGGAGGCGTACAACGCCTACCTCGCGTCGCTGCAGGCGCGCGGCCGATAGCCCCCGGGGGGAAGGGGCAGCCGGGCCGGGGCCGGCCGGCCAGTAGCGGTACGGGCCGCCCGCGGGGGACGATGGTCTTCTGGCCCGTGGCCCGGCGCATGTGGTGCCCGGGCGGCCGGGAGGAGGATGCGGGATGCCCGGATCTGTGAAGACCATGGCGGTTCTGACGGTGGGGGCCCTGGTTCTGGTGACCGCCTACACCGTCGCCCTCGGGAGCAGCGGCTGGCTCTGGTTCGGCTGGGTGGTGCTCGGCCTGATCACGATCGGCGTGATGGCGACCGACCACACACACAGCGCGTAGGAACGCCCCCTCGGGACCTGCCGGAGGGCCCGGCGCTCCCCCGGCTCACCCCGGGCGCGCCGGTCCTCTCGCGTCCTGTCCCGGCCCAGACGACTGTGCGCGGACCCAAGTGCCTGTACGCCGACCGCGGCTATGACTTCGACACGTACCGCCGACTTCTGTGGAAGCACTGCCGGCAGCGTCGCCGGTTCTCATAATCGTCGGCGGCGATCACGTTGTCCTGGCCGACGTCAGGAGCTCGTGAGGATGACGAGTTGCTGGGTCGCCCGGGTCATCGCGACATAGCGGTCGACCGCTCCTTCGACACCCTTGCCGAACTCCTCTGGGTCGACGAGGACGACCAGGTCGAACTCGAGCCCCTTCGAGAGCTCCGGGGTCAGCGACCGGACGCGGGACGTCGCCCGGAACGTGGGATCGCCGATGACGCAGGCGATCCCGTCGGCATGCGCAGCGAGCCAGGTGTCGAGGATCGCGTCCAGATCCGAGACAGATCCGTGGACGACGGGGATGCCGCCGCTGCGGATGGAGGTCGGCACATTGGCGTCCGGGAGCTCGGCTCGGATGACCAGCTCGGCTTCAGCCATGACCTCTTCTGGCGTGCGGTAGTTGATGCTCAGGGAGGCCACGTTGATCCGGTCGAGCCCGATCCGCTCGAGCCGTTCCTGCCACGACTCTGTGAACCCGTGCCTGGCCTGGGCGCGGTCCCCGACAATGGTGAAGCTCCGAGACGGGCAGCGGAGCAGCAGCATGTGCCACTCCGCGTCGGTCAGTTCTTGCGCCTCGTCCACGATGATGTGCGCGAACGGGCCGGCGAGAGGTTCCGGGTTGGTGCTGGGCTGTGCGGTCTCGTCGATCAGGCTGTCCTGCAGGTCCTGTCCGCGCAGCATCGTCACCGCACCTTCACCGTCGTCATCGGCCTCCAGCAGGCCGTCGATGACGTCGGCCCTGCGCGCGCGTTCGGCGGCGACAGAGGCGTCGCGCCGACGCTTGCGTCGTGATGCCTCCGGGTCGCCGAGCCGCTGCCGTGCCGCGTCCAGGAGCGGCAGGTCGGACACCGTCCAGGCCTGAGCGTCCTCGCGCTGCAGCTTGCGAACGTCATCAGGGCTGAGCCGGGGAGCACACTTGCGCAGGTAGGCGGGCACCGACCACAGATCTCCGACGAGGTCACCAGCCTCGAGTATCGGCCACACACGGTTGAGGGTCCTGATCAGCTCTCTGTCCTGCAGCAGCGACCTCCGGAGCAGGTCGGGCGGGGCGTCGCTGTCGTCCTTGTCCATCAGGAGCGTGAGCAGCTCCTCCCGGATCTGGTCACGCGCCTCGTTGTGCGGAGTGCCTGGTTCCACTGCTTCGAACGCCGCCGCCCAATCGTCGGCGCTCAGCCAGATGTCGGACCAGTGGGTCGAAACCGTCATCCCCTCGGTGGGCGGCTCCTCGTAGATACCGACCGCCGACTCGATCGCCTTCACCAGGTCCGCGGAGGACTTCAGAAGGGCCACGCTCGGGTCAGTCTCGATCGCTGCTCCGGCTCCCTCGGCGACGAGGTCCCGCAGGGTGCAGGTCTGCACGCCCTCCTCTCCCAGGCTGGGCAGGACATCGGCGACGTAGGCCAGGTAGGGCTGGTGCGGACCGACGAACAGCACGCCGCCCCGACGGTGACCGAGGCGAGGGTCGGAGTAGAGGAGGTGGGCGGCTCGGTGCAGAGCGACGACGGTCTTGCCCGTACCCGGACCACCGTCGACGACCAGAGCACCGCGGGATCCCGCCCGGATGACGGCGTCCTGGTCGGCCTGGATGGTGGCGAGCACGTCGCGCATCCGGGCTGACCGGTTGCTGCCCAGGCCGGCGATGAACGCGGACTGGTCGTCGAGCGCGGCGTGCCCCTCGAGCCCGTCAGCGGTGAACACTTCGTCCCAGTAGTCGCTGATCCGGCCGCGGGTCCAGCGATACCTGCGGCGGCTTGCCAGACCCATCGGGTTGGCGTGGGTCGCTGCGAAGAACGGCTCGGCCGCGGGGGAGCGCCAGTCGAGCAGCAGCCGACGCCCCGCGCTGTCGGTGAGGCCAAGGCGTCCGATGTACACGGGCTCGGGATTGTCCGTACTGACGATGTGTCCCAGGCACAGGTCCAAACCGAAGCGGCGCAAAGCGCGTAGGCGACCGGTCAGCCGGTAGATCTCCGTGTCCCGGTCCATCGCCTCCCGGCCGATGCCGCCGGGAGCCCTGCGCTCGGCCTCGAGGCGGTCGGACAGTTCGGCGATCGCTTGCTCGAGGCTCTCCGCGATGGCCCCGAAGTGCTGCTCGTCGCCGTCGATCAGCGCCGGGTCGGCCTTGGGGGAGAGGCGGTCGGGAAGGTCGAACACGCTGGTGGTCAGGGGGTTCATGTCAACAGCTCCGGTCCGCGGTCGCTGCCCCGACGTCCGGCGGCGCGCACACCCGCACCTTGGTGTCGAGTGCCCGCAACCGCAGCGCGCGTCCCACCATCGGCTCGATGTCACCGCACGACCCATAAACCGACAACAAAAAACACACTTCGTGAATCTCCTATTTCTGCAGGTTCTGACCCCGGCCCGCGATTCTGCCCCACGACCCGGATCTTGCCGCAAGCCCCCCAGCGCGCTATAAGTTGAGAGTGGCAAGGAGTGGGTTCTCCTCTTTGCCTTCGTCGCCCGCTGTGGACGGACAAGCCCTTCGCGAGGCGGCGACGCGCCACGTACGGCCGTTCAACGGCGCCCTGCGGGACACCATGCTCCGTCACCCCCCGCATTGGCAGGCCCGAGGACGTCGCGGCCGCACTGGTCTTCCACGCCTCCGATGAGGCGGCCCACATCACCCGGCCAAATCCTCGGTATCGACGGCGGCCTGCTGGCCCATCAGCCTTTCATCGATGCTCCGTTGCAGCTGGTCGGACAGCACACATGAGGAGCGCACACCCGTGGAGGCCGTCGAGCGCCTGCGCGCGCATGACGACGAGCTGGCCATGTGTCAGCTCTATCAACGCCACCCCTGCCGAGTGAGCCTCTCCCCCGACGTTGGTGCCTGGCCGAGTGTTCGCGCCAAGCCGGATGCAACCGGTGACAAACAACGATCGCAGCATTGCGCACTCCGGCAGGATGAGGCTTGTAGTTGACCGATCTTGACCGGGTGAAAGTTTCGTATTGTGGCTTCGTCCTCTCATCCGGAAATATGCGCTCCGCATGTTTGCGGTGAGGGCCGCTATGCAAGACGAGCCAAAGAGTTACCCATGCCGGAAGCGCCGGAAGAAGGCCATGGATGAGCGTCATAGAAAAGTGCGCCTCGTACACCCGTTCCCGAGACCTCAAAAAAAGCGGATGGTACCCCTTCTACTTAAATTTCAGCGAGCGGGACCGTGGCGTTGCCCGGCTTCCTGACGGACGCAGAGTCATCATGTGCGGTTCAAATGACTACCTCGGACTGAGTGCTGATCCGCGGGTAAGCGATGCCGCCGCCGAAGCTTCGCACCGGTACGGCGGAGGCTGCACCGGTTCCCGCCTCCTGAATGGCAACCTCGCCCTCCACGACCACCTGGAGAAGGAACTCGCCCAGTTCTTCGGCAAGCCGGCTGCCCTGCTGCTGGCCACCGGCTATCAGACCAACCTCGCTGCTGTCGCTGGGCTCTGCGGTCCGGGCGACTACGTACTCATCGACAAGCAGGCGCACGCTTCCCTTATCGACGCCGCTCGGCTCAGCCGCGCCAAAGTCCAGTGGTTCGCTCATAACGACACGGAGGAACTGGCCCGTAAGCTTGAGCGACTCCCTGAGAACGTCGGCAGGATGGTTTTGGTCGACGGTGTCTACAGCATGGAGGGAGACCTCTGCCCGCTGCCGGAACTCATTCACGTGTGCCGGCAGCATGAAGCCACTCTGCTTGTCGACGACGCACATGGCGCGGGCGTGTTGGCCAAGGGGAGGGGAACCTGCGCTCACTACGGTCTCATGGATGAGGTGCCACTCGTCACGCTCACCTTCTCCAAGGCTTTCGGATCGGCTGGAGGAGCAATCCTCGGCGATGAGGATGTGATTGAGTACCTCCGCCACCACGCCCGTAGTCTGTTGTTCTCCGCGAGCTTGAGCCCGGCCAACACAGCGGCAACCTTGGAGTCTCTGAGCATCCTTCAGGACGAGCCCTGGCGCTGTGAAGCCGTCATCTCCAAGGCCACATTCATGCGACGGGAGCTGGCGTCCCTTGGTTACCCCATGGGTACCAGCCAAACTCCCATAGTCCCTATCGATACGGTGAACGAACAGCGCACGCTCTTGGCGTGGAATCTCCTGATGCAGCAGGGGGTTTATGTCAACGCGGTACTTCCTCCGGCCGCGTCGCCCCGCCTGAGAACCAGCTATATCGCCGTGCACACCGAGGAGCATCTCGCGCAAGCACTCGAGGGATTCGTCGCGGTCCGCGAACAGCTGCTCGCAGAGCCGGCCCGGGCCCACTCAACCAGATGAAGAAGACACAGCATCACCGGGTGCCTGCTATCGGTCTCTTGTACCCCGGGAAACACAGGAACCGTTGTCGGCAGGAGTGGAACCCGGACTTTCACTGCTGTACGTCTGCGGCTGGTGCACCTCAATGCGTCCCCTGCCTGCGGCCTTCGCCGCGTACATCGCCAGGTCGGCTCTGCGCATCAATTCATCGGGGGTGGTCTCCGGGGTGGCCACCGCGATTCCGATCGAAGCCGCGACCACCGCCTCGGTACTGCCGATGCAGTAGGGCTTCGACAGTGCGGACAACAGCCGCTCGGCCACCTCCCGCGTCCGGGACCCACACAGCCCCGCCTCCCCCTCCAGCAATGCGGCGAACTCGTCCCCACCGAGGCGGGCAACGGTGTCCCCGGCGCGTACCGCGGCCTGCAGCCGCAGCGCGGCCTGGATGAGCAGCTCATCGCCCACCGCGTGACCCGCCGAATCGTTGACCGACTTGAAGCCGTCCAGGTCCAGGAAGAGCACTGCGGGCGGGGCACGGTGGGCCGATCGCTTGGCCAGAGCGTGCTTGAGCCGGTCCGCGAACAAAGCACGATTGGGTAGGCCGGTCAACGTATCGTGGAACGCCAAATGCTCCAGCCGCGCCTGCAGCGCAGCGCGCTCGCTCACATCCCGGCTATTGATGATCAATCCATTGGCGTGGCGGCTGATCGTTGACTCGGTGTGGCGCCATTGTCCGTCGGCCGCCCGAATCCGGCAGGACACGCGGCGGCTGGGACTGTGGCTGCTGAGTTCGCCTTCCTCCCGCAGCTTCCCCATGGTATTCGTCAGCGGCGCCACGTCGTCGTGATGGATGAGCAGGGCCAGGTGGGTGCCGAGCAGATCCTCAGGTCGGTACCCGAAGACCTGTCGCACCGACGGACTGATATAGAGCAGGACACAGTCCTGTCCGGCAATAGCGATGACGTCACTCGAACTCTGGACGAGAGTACGGAAGTGGTCCTCACGGACGGCAACCTCTCGCGCAAGGCATAGATTCTCGGCGTGCGCGACACCCGCACGCACGCTCAGTGCCAACAGTACGGAGCCCCCGACGAGCAGCGTGACTGCATCGAGGCGGCCACCGGCCAAGAGGTGCGCCGCCACGGCAACCGCACAAACGACTACGGGGACGAACGCAGCCACCACTCCAGCCACGGGCAGCTGCCGCCGGTGGACCCCAAGGGCGCTGCCGCCGCCAGGCATCCACGGCGCTGCGGCGATGAGGAACATACCGGTCATCGAGCATGTCTCCGTGAGGGGGATCGTGGTCGCGACCACAGGCTCGGTCGAGAAGATGCGGAGCATGTCACTCACCGCGAAGAGGGTGAGACCAACCGCTCCGAAGTTGACCGCTGCGCGTTCCCCCGGCCGCATGGCGAACCGCATGACCAGCAGCAGTCCCAGGACGAGGATGTCCGCAACCACACGGCCGAGATCGGACAGTGCTCTGAGCACGTCGCCGCCCAAATCCGCCCGATGCAAAAGGAACACCCAGCCGAGCGTGAACAGCGATCCAGCGATCATCCAGCCGTCGAGGAGCCGGCGCAGCCAGATCAGCACCATGCCGCCTTCGCTGGCCGCGACGACCAACGCAGCCACGCCCATACCGAGCGCGATGGCGATTCCCGCCACGGCCAGCATTTCGATCGCCCGATAGAGCACACCCGTGGACGACTCCAGCAGCGCGGTGAGTTGGCGCAGCACAAGCTCGTGCACGCCGGCCGCACCCGTCGATACACCGAGCAACGTCAGGCGCAGCCGCACCCGCCCCGTGGCCGTTCGCGCACGCGCCAGGAGGGAGAAGGCAGCGACACCGTGCGCGGCGGGCACCCCGACATCCGCCACCAGCAGTGCCGAGTGGGCAAATCGCCCGCCCACGGCGGCAGCGATCGCGGAGCCGATACAGATGGCCTGGCCAGCTCCGGCCACATACGGCCAGCTGCTGCGTAGCTCCCCCTGTGGCGAACCATCACCGTCAGCACACCTCAGCACCAGACGCAACGCGAACTCCCCGAGACGGTCTCCGGCTCAGATGCCTCATCCCCGAACCTCGACGGCGGAGGAGGGGACGGCAAAAAAGTAGAGCGCTCCATTGCCTTATCGGGATGCGCGATTCCTCGTTCACCTGAAATAACGACAGATGCCTGCCCGACGGGGTACCGGCGAGGTCTGGATGGTAAGGGCCGGTGGCGGTCGCTACCTCCGTAGGGAGTCGGCGACACGGATGCACGGGCTGATGGAGAGGGCGGTGCCCTCCGGCGAGCGCGCCGCCCGCGAAGTCCTCGCCGCCGCCTGAGCTCGACTGCGCGCCGTCCCGCGAGCCACCGTCCTCCCTGGCAGTGCGCGGCCAGTCCCGAGTCTCGCCAGGCCCTCGCATCGGCGGTGGTGCCGGGACCGGGCGGGCAGCGGCCATAGACTGGCATGAGGCGCGCCGGGAGCATCGCTACTCTCCGCTATGCGGCCAGGTCAACTGACACACACTCAGAAAAGTCAGCAAAGAGTCAGCATGAGTCCAACCAGGCATGGTTACACCCGACCGCACCTGCGCATACACTGACGGTCCCCGAGATGCCCTATGACCTGCGAGAATGCAGCTAGAGAGCCGATCCGGCAGGGTGAGGAGCGCTCCCCGTGTTCTACTACGTGCTCAAGTACGTGCTCCTGGGGCCGCTGTTGCGGCTGCTGTTCCGGCCGCGGATCGAGGGCCTGGAGCACGTGCCGGAGGAGGGGCCGGCGATCGTCGCGGGTAACCACCTGTCGTTCTCCGACCACTTCCTGATGCCGGCGATCCTGCCGCGCCGGATCACCTTCCTCGCGAAGGCGGAGTACTTCACGGGGCCCGGCCTCAAGGGCCGGCTCACCGCGTTCTTCTTCCGCAGCGTCGGCCAGATCCCCGTCGACCGCTCCGGCCGCACGGCCGCCCAGTCCGCGATCGCCGAGGGCCTGGGCGTCCTGGGGAAGAACGAGCTGCTGGGCATCTACCCCGAGGGCACCCGGTCGCACGACGGGCGCCTCTACAAGGGGCGGGTGGGCGTGGCGGCCATGGCGCTCAAGGCGGGCGTCAAGGTCGTGCCCTGCGCGATGGTCGGCACCTTCGAGATCCAGCCGCCCGGCCGCGTCGTCCCCCGTATCGGGCGGGTGACCATCCGCTTCGGGGAGCCCATGGACTTCTCCCGCTACGCGGGCATGGCCGACGAGCGCGCGGCGCTGCGCGCGGTGACCGACGAGATCATGTACGAGATCCTGCGGCTGTCCGGGCAGGAGTACGTCGACCGGTACGCCACGGATGTCAAGGCCGAGCAGGCGGCCAAGGCCGCGCAGAGGGCACGGCACAGGCCCCGCCTCCTGCGCCGCTGACCGGGGCACCACCGCGTTGTGGGCATTCGTTCCTCCCCCAGCTACCGCTGGGGGAGGAACGAACGAATGCCCACACCCCGGCCGTACGCCTCAGCGCATGGCGGGCAGGTCCGCGGCGTCCGCCTTCGCCTTCGCGGCGGAAGCGGCCGCGGCCCGCTTCGGCGTGGCGTGCGGCGCGCACGTCACGTCCTCACCGTCGACCGTGCCCTTCAGCAGGTAGGCGTTGACCCGGTCGTTGATGCAGGAGTTGACCAGGCCGGTGACGCCGTGGGAACCCGCGTCCTTCTCCGTGATCAGACGCGAGCCCTTGAGGCGCTGGTGCAGCTCGACGGCGCCCTCGTACGGGGTGGCGGCGTCGCGCTCGGACTGCACGATGAGCACCTGCGGCAGGCCCTTGCCCGTACGAACCTCGAGCGGCGTGTGCTGCGGGCCGCCCCAGGTGGCGCACGGCAGGTTCAGCCAGGCGTTGGACCAGGTCAGGAAGGGGTGGTCGCGGTGCAGCCGGGTGTTGTCCCGGTCCCACTTCTTCCAACTGGTCGGCCACTTGGCGTCCGCGCACTCGACCGCGGTGTAGACGGCGTTGCCGTTCTCCGAGGCGGTGTTGCCCGCGGTGTCGGACATGTCCGGTCCTGCGGCATCGACGAGCGCCTGCTCGTCACCGGCGAGGTACTTGCTCCAGACGCCCGCCACCGACGCCCACGCGGAGTCGTAGTACGGGGCGCTCTGGAAGAAGCCGAGCAGCTCGGCCGGGCCCACGACCCCGCCGATCGGGCGCTTCTTGGCCTTGGCCCGCAGCTGCTCCCACTGCTGCTGGACCTTCTCCGGGGTGTCGCCGATGTGGTAGGTGGCGTCGTTCTTCGCGACCCACGCCTTCCAGTCGTTCCACCGGGTCTCGAAGGCCACGTCCTGGTCGAGATTGGCCTCGTACCAGATCTTCTGCCGCGACGGGTTGACCACGCTGTCCACGATCATGCGGCGCACGTGGCCCGGGAAGAGCGTCGCGTAGACCCCGCCGATGTACGTCCCGTAGGAGACGCCGAGGTAGTTGAGCTTCTTCTCGCCGAGCGCCGCCCGGATGACGTCCAGGTCGCGCGCGGTGTTCGGGGTGGTCATGTGGGCCAGCATGGCGCCGCTGCGGTCCTTGCAGCCGTCCGCGTACTCCCTGGCCAGCTTGCGCTGGGCCTGCTTGTCGGCCTCGCTGTCGGGCACCGGGTCGAGCTTGGGCGCCTTGACGAACTCCTGCGGGTCCATGCAGGAGATGGGCGCCGAGTGGCCGACGCCGCGCGGGTCGAAGCCCACGAAGTCGTAGGCCTTGGCGGTCTTCTCCCACAGCGGGTTCTTGGTGGTCACCCGGAGCGGGAACCGCATGCCCGAACCGCCGGGTCCGCCGGGGTTGTAGACGAGGGAGCCCTGGCGCTCCCCCGCCGTACCGGTCGAGCGCGCCCGGTCAACGGCGATCTCGATCGTACGGCCGTTCGGCCTGGCGTAGTCGACGGGGACGGTGACCCAGCCGCACTGGACGGGCTTGGGCAGCCCCCAGTCGGCTGGACAGTCCTTCCAGTCGATGCCCTCCTTCGCGGCTCTGGCCGCGGCGAGGCGGACGCCGAGCGCCTCGGCATCACGGGACTGCAGCTTTCCTTCGGTGCTTCGGTCGGTGGTTCCGGCGCTTGCGCTCGGCGCTGCGAAGGCGCCGGCGATCAGCGTTCCCGCTATCAGAGTGCCGGCGGAACCGAGCACCGCTGTGCGTTTCACGATGTTTCCCCCTGCTGGGTACGCCACTTGAGGCGGCGATGATCACAGAGCTTGCAGGAGGATCCTTTCGCTTCCGCGCCTCGGAGCGATAGAACATGCGGTCGTTCTTTACCAAGACGACAACTTGACGGCCGCATCGAGGAGTCGGCGCAGCCGCAGGGCATCGGGGGCGACGGCGGTGGCGAGCGTGGCGGGGCCGGTGAGCGGAGCGAGGACGGCCTCGCCCTCGGCCGGGTCGCCGTCGAGCACCTGGGCCTCGAGCGGATGGTCCGAGAACTCCGGGCAGACGACCAGCAGTTGGCCCGAGGCACGGTGCCCGGCGAGAACGGCCGGGCCGTCCCAGCCGGGTGCGCCAGGCCCGTAGGAGGTCTCCTGGTCGAGGAGCAGCCGGCCGCCCACGCGCAGGGTGAGGCGGCTGGTGAGCCGTCCCGGCCGCTCCCCCGCGCGGCCGAGGACCTGCTCCTCGCGCAGGACGAGGCGGGCGGTGGGAGCGAGGTCGACGCGGGTCGTCATGCGCAGGTCGCTGCCGTGGGCCGAGATCAACGGCTCGGGCAGCCAGCGGAGTTCCGCTCCCTCCCCCACGGTCAGGTGCACGTCGTACGTCGCGGGTCCGGCGGCGCCCCGGCCTGGGAGGGCGACGGTCGCAGCGGCCGCCGTCACCCGTAGCGAGGCACCCGGCTCGGCGGTGGCGTCGATGCGCAGCCGGTCCCCGCCGAGCGGCGCGCTCATGGCGCCGATGACGCAGACGCCTGCCTCGGCTCCTTGCGCGCGGACGCGGCGCAGCGCGAGCGGGCCCTCGCCTTCGAGGACGGGGAGGGCGGTGCCGCCGCGCCCGTCGGGGGCCGCGGTGATCCGGGCGGTGGCCCGTACGGCCGTGGCGTTCACGCCGGGTTCGCGGGCGCGGGGTCCGCGGGCGCATGCGCGGGCGCCGCGTGCGCGGTTGCCTGGTCGGCAGTTGCCGGATCCGCGGTTGCCGGGTCCGCGGTCCAGGCGGCGAGCCGTTCGCGCACCCAGTCGGCGACAGGCTTCACGCCGTCCTCGGCGGCGAGGGAGGTGAAGGCGACGGGGAGTTCGCCGCGCTGGGCCCCGGCGTCACGCGCCATGCGGTCGAGGTCGGAGCCCACGTAAGGGGCGAGATCGGTCTTGTTGACGACGAGCAGGTCGGACGTGGTGACGCCGGGCCCGCCCTTGCGCGGGATGTCGTCGCCGCCCGCGACGTCGATGACGAAGATCTGGGCGTCGACCAGGCCCTTGGAGAAGGTGGCGGTGAGGTTGTCGCCGCCGGATTCGACGAGGACGAGGTCCAGCGGCCCGACGGCTTCTTCGAGGTCCTCGACGGCCTCGAGGTTCGCGGAGATGTCGTCCCGGATGGCGGTGTGCGGGCAGGCGCCGGTCTCGACGGCGGTGATGCGCTCGGGGGCCAGGACGGCGTTGCGGAGCAGGAACTCGGCGTCCTCGCGGGTGTAGATGTCGTTGGTGACGACGGCGATGGACAGCTCGTCGCGGAGGGTGCGGCACAGTGCCGCGACGGTCGCGGTCTTGCCGGATCCGACCGGGCCGCCGAGGCCGATGCGCAGGGCGCGGGGCGTACCGTCGGGCCGCCGGGCGGCAGGGGCGCTGTAGGTGTGCCGCTGAGGAAAGGCCTCCGCGTGGTCGAGGTGCATGGCGGCTCCTTCAGTCGTACGTGGTCGGGGCGGCGGCTAGGAGGCGAAGAGGCGTACGGGCCAGGCGGCGTGCCGCTCGGCGGCGATGTCGAGCAGCGGGGCCGAGGTCGCAGGCAGGGCGTCGACGCCTTCGAGCAGCGCGCGGCCGGCGGCGTCCGCGGCCTGCTGAGCGACGCCGTCGAGCTCCGGGGCGAGCCGGGCGAGGACGGCCGTGGCCTGAAAGGGATCCAGCCCGAGGAGCCGTACGGCCGCGGTGGTGGGTCCGCTGACCGATTCGTACGCGGCGGTGTGCGCGGCGTCGCCCGGCACCAGGTCGGCGGCACGGGCGGCGACGCCGAGGACGACGGGCTGGTGCGCGCCGCGCGGCCGGGCAGCGGCGAGTGCGTCGAGCTCGGGGCACGGCCAGGCCGCGCGGGCGGCGCGCATCATCTGCCGCCCGAGCCGGCGGGCCGTCGTACGCAGCGCGGGCACGGGGGTGCGCGCGTCCGCGGCCTCGTCCAGCACGAGCGGGTCGAGCCCGGCGGCCGCGGCGGCCGCGAGACCGGCGGCGACGAGCCCTGCGGTGTGCAACCTGCCGCGGCAGAAGTCCTCCAGGGATGCGGCGTCCCTGATCCGCCCCGCCCCGACGGCCGCCTCCGCACCCCCGGAGTGGGCGTGTCCCCCGGCGGGGAACCGGCCGTCCGCGAGCACGAGGAGCGCTGCGCGGGCGGCGGGACGTCCCGTGACACCGGCAGCTGCTCCGGGCGGACACGGGTCCGTGGCCGGAGGCCCGGGGGCCTCCGGCTTACGGATGTCCGGTGGAGTGGTCATCGTGCGTTCGGTGGCCGTCAGAAGAGGAAGTACCGCTGGGCCATGGGGAGTTCCGTGGCGGGGGCCGGGTCGACGGGGTCGCCGTCGATCGTGACCGTGAAGCTGTCGGGGTCGACGGCGACGCGCGGGCAGGCGTCGTTCTCCCGCATGTCGGCCTTGCCGACACCCCGCGTGCTGCGGATCGCCGCGAACCGCTTCCCGAGGCCGAGCCGCTCCGGCAGGTCGTCCTCGATGGCCGCCGGAGCGACGAAGTTGAGCGAGTTCGCCGCCGGGGCCCGGCCGATCCCGCCGAACATCGGCCGGGGCATGACCGGCTGCGGCGTGGGGATGGACGCGTTGGCGTCGCCCATCTGCGCGTACGCGATCTGGCCGCCCTTGATGACCAGCTGCGGCTTGACCCCGAAGAAGGCCGGATCCCACAGCACGAGGTCGGCCAGTTTGCCGGTCTCCACGGAACCGATCTCGTGGTCCAGGCCCTGGGCCACCGCCGGGTTGATGGTGTATTTGGCGACATAGCGACGGGCACGGTGGTTGTCGGCACGCCCGTCGCCGGGAAGTGCTCCGCGGCGCCGCTTCATCACATGCGCCGTCTGCCAGGTGCGCAGCACGACTTCGCCGACCCGCCCCATGGCCTGGGAGTCCGAGGAGATGATCGAGATGGCTCCGAGGTCGTGCAGGACGTCCTCGGCCGCGATGGTGCTCGGCCGGATCCGGGACTCCGCGAAGGCGAGGTCCTCCGGCACGGCCGGGTTCAGATGGTGACAGACCATCAGCATGTCGAGGTGCTCCTCGACGGTGTTGACGGTGTGCGGACGCGTCGGATTCGTCGAGCTGGGCAGCACATGGGGCTCGGCGACGACGGTGATGATGTCCGGCGCGTGCCCGCCGCCCGCGCCCTCCGTGTGGTACGCGTGGATGGAGCGGCCCGCGATGGCGGCGAGGGTGTCGCCGACGAAGCCGGCCTCGTTGAGCGTGTCGGTGTGGATGGCCAGCTGGGCGCCGGTCTCCTCGCACACGTCCAGGCAGGCGCTGATGGCCGCAGGGGTCGCGCCCCAGTCCTCATGGATCTTGAAGCCGAGCGCCCCGCCGCGCAGCTGGCTGTGCATGGCGTCGCGGGAGACGGTGTTGCCCTTGCCCAGCAGCCCGACGTTGAGCGGGTAGGCCTCCATCGCCTCGAACATCCGGGCGAGGTGCCACGGCCCCGGAGTGATCGTGGTCGCCTTGGTGCCCTCGGCCGGTCCCGTACCGCCGCCGACGAGCGTGGTGATCCCCGCGGCGAGGGCCTCGTCGGCGATCTGCGGGCAGATGAAGTGCACATGCGCGTCGATGGCGCCCGCGGTGAGGATCTTGCCGTTGCCCGCGATGACTTCGGTCTCGGGACCGATGACGAGGTCGGGGTGTACGCCGTCCATCGTGTCGGGGTTCCCGGCCTTGCCGATGCCGGTGATCCGGCCGTCGCGGATCCCGATGTCGGCCTTGACGACGCCCCAGTGGTCGAGGACGAGGGCGCCGGTGATGACGGTGTCGGGGGCTCCTTCCGCGCGGGTGGTCCTGGCCTGTCCCATCGATTCGCGGATCACCTTGCCGCCGCCGAAGACGGCTTCGTCACCCGCGGAGCCGGGGCCTCCGGCCAGGTCCCGCTCGATCTCCACGACGAGGTCGGTGTCGGCGAGCCGGACGCGGTCGCCCGCGGTGGGCCCGAAGAGGTCCGCGTACGCGGCGCGGGACAGTTCAGCCATCGAGCGGACCTCCGGTCTCGCCGCGCAGGCCCGCCACGATCCGCAGGCCTCCGATCGGTACGAGCTCGACCTCGGCGGGGATGCCGGGTTCGAAGCGGACGGCGGTGCCGGCCGCGATGTTCAGCCGCAGGCCGCGGGCGGCGGCGCGGTCGAATTCCAGGCCGGGGTTGGCCTCGGCGAAGTGGTAGTGGGAGCCGACCTGTACGGGCCGGTCGGCCGCGTTGAGGACGGTGATACGGGTGACCGGGCGGCCGGCGTTGAGGGCCACGGGCCCGTCCCCGTACAGCACCTCTCCTGGGATCATGCGCGCACTCCCCCGTCAGGCGATCGGCTGGTGGACGGTGACGAGCTTGGTGCCGTCCGGGAAGGTCGCCTCGACCTGGACGTCGTGGATCATCTCGGGGATGCCGTCCATGACGTCGTCGCGGCTGAGCACCTTGCGCCCGGAGGACATCAGCTCGGCGACGGTACGGCCGTCCCTGGCGCCCTCCAGGATGTACGCGGTGATGAGGGCGATCGCCTCGGGGTGGTTGAGCTTCACCCCGCGGGCCCTGCGCTTCTCGGCCACGTCGGCGGCCACGTGGATGAGCAGCCGTTCCTGCTCGTGCGGGGTCAGTTGCACGCTTCGCACCTCACAGTCGTCGACACTCCCGTCCGCAGGGGCGGCAGCCGCCCGGCGGCGGCCGGGCCGGGCCCGGGACGCGGGCCCGACGCGTCGCGGAAGAAGGTGTACCACACAGCCGGTGGCGCCGGCCCGTTGGCGCCACCTGCGCCTCCGGTCGTTTTGCGCCCTTGTGCGCGCAGGCTAGTTCCGCGGAGTTTCGGCAGCGTTAACTCGTACGGTCCCGGCCCATGGACATGACCCCGCGCAGTCCGTCCTGGAGGACCTCGACGCCGACCTCGCCGAACAGCGCGCGCTGGGCGATGAAGCCCTGGACGGTGCCGATGAGGGTGCGGGCCACGTGGTCGGCGGGGACGTCGGCCCGTACGATCCCGGCCTTCTGGTAGCCCTCGACGACCTCGACCCAGGAGGCCCGCAGGGCGATGTAGCCCTCGTGGAGGGTCTCGGCGAGCTGCTCGTTGCGCAGGGTCTCGGCCCACACTTGAAGAATCAGGCGCGGGAAGGCGGACTGGTCGTCCACCGGGGTGCCGGCCGGGCCCGCGTAGACCTGGCGCAGCACGCGGCCGAGGATCACGTCCGGCAGTGGCGGCGGGGTCTCCCGGGCGGCGTCCGCGAAAGCCGCGCGGATGGTGGTGAAGGCCTCCTCGGCGATGGCCGCGATCAGCTCCTCCTTGCTGCGGAAGTAGCGGTAGACCGCGCCCGCCGAGAGACCGGCCTCGCGCAGCACGTCCTGCATGGACGTGGCGTGAAAACCGTTGCGGGCGAAGCAGCGGGCGGCGCCGTCGAGGATCTGGCGGCGGCGGGCGTCGAGGTGCGCCTGGGATACGCGGGCCATGCACCCAAATTAAAACGAACGTTCATTCTTGACAAGGCCTCGCCTCCGACAGGACAGTGGGGGCAACAAAAACGAACGATCCTTCTCTTTGAATCGAGGAGTCCACCATGTCGGCTACAGCTGCCGCGAAGCCACCTGCTCCCCCGGCCCGGCGGATACTTGCGGTGATCGTGCTGGTGCCGGTCGTCGTCACCCTGGCCCTATGGGCCTTCGCCTGGCCCGCGGCCCGCGTCGCGCCCCGCGACCTGCCCGTCGGGCTGGCCGGGCCGGCGTCCGCCACCGCACCGCTTCAGCAGCAACTCGAGCAGCGGGACGGCGCGTTCGACCTGCACCGCTACGCCGACGAACCCGCAGCCCGCACCGCGATCGAGGGCCGCGACGTCTACGGCGCCGTGGTCGTCACCCCGCAGGGCCCGAAGCTGCTGACCGCCACGGCGGCGAGCCCGACCGTGGCCCAGCTGCTGCACGACGCGGTGTCGCGGCAGATCCCGCCCGGCACGGAGCTGCGGACGGACGACGTGGTGGCCGCGCCTGCCGCCGACCCGCGCGGCGCGGCCCTGGGGTCCAGCGTGCTGCCGCTGGCGCTCGCGGGTGTCGCCTCCGGAGCCATCGTGACGCTGCTGGGGCTGCGCGGTCTGCGAGCCGTGACGGCACTGGCGGGTGCCGCGGCGCTGGTCGGCCTGGCGGGAACCGCGATCGCCGACAGCTGGCTCGGCATCATCACCGGCGACTGGTGGGTGGAGGCCGGCGCGCTCGGACTGACCGTGCTGGCCGGGAGCTCCGCGGTCGCGGGGCTGGCGGCACTGCTGGGGCCGGCCGGTATCGGCCTCGGCGCGCTGCTGGTCGTCCTGCTCGGCAACCCCTGGTCCGGTGTGACGTCCGCGCCGCAGCTGCTGCCGGAACCGGTGGGCGCGATCGGTCAGTGGCTGCCGCCGGGCGCGGGCGGCACCCTGATCCGCTCGGTGGCCTTCTTCGGCGGCAGCGGCGCGGGGACGGCGGTGACGGCTCTCGCCATCTGGGCCGCGCTCGGGCTGACCGCTGTGGTCCTGGGCGGGCTGCGCGGCCGCAAGCCCCCGACGCCCGTGGAGCAGGAACATCCGCTCCCCGAACCGGTGGCCTGAGGGCGGGTCCCGACCGGGGCACCCGGAGCGGCCGTACGCCATCCGCTGTAGCGGACGGATGGCGTACGGCCTTCAGCATGTCCGGGGTGGTGTCCGGGGGCGGGTGTCTGGCCCGGGTGCCCGGCCCGGGTGTCCGGGGTCGGGCCCCCTCCGGCCCTGCCCCTAGCGCTCTCCCCGCCGCGGACGCGGCCGGTCGCCGGTGTCCGGGCTGCGGTGCTCCGCCGCGATGCCGAAGCGCCGCCGTTCGCCCGCAGCGGACGCGCCGGGGCGGACCGCCGAGACCGTGCTGATCACCCGCTCCTCGGCCCCAGCCTCGGACTCTTCGAGTTGCTGCAGGTCAGCGGCGGAAACCAGCGCCACAAGGGGTTTTCCGTGGCGCGTCACGACGACCCTCTCCCCGCCGTAGACCACGCGGTTGATCAGGTCGGCCAGCTCGGCACGGGCTTGCGTCACCGGAATCTCGTAGGCCATGCTCCCCATCATAACGGGATGTACGTCCTGTACATTTTTAACAGAGCCTTCGATGAGAGGCCTGACGGGAGAGGTGCAGTGATGGACCGACCGACCGCCCGCTACGTCCTGCCGGAGTTCACGGAGCGCACCACCTCCGGAATCCGCACCATGGACCCGTACTCCAAGCTCCTCGACGAGCGCATCATCTTCCTGGGCACGCAGATCGACGACGTCTCGGCCAACGACGTCATGGCGCAGTTCATGCACCTCGAACACGCCTCCCCCGACCGGGACATCTCGCTCTACATCAACTCCCCCGGCGGCTCCATGACCGCGATGACGGCCATCTACGACACGATGCAGTTCGTCAGTTGCGACATCGAGACCATCTGCCTGGGCCAGGCCGCCTCCTCGGCCGCGGTGCTCTTCGCGGCCGGGACTCCGGGCAAGCGGCTGTTGCTGCCCGGCTCCCGGGTGCTCATCCATGAGCCGGCCTTCTCCGAGCCCGTCCGGGGCCAGGCCAAGGATCTGGAGATCCAGGCCAGGGAGATGCTGCGGATGCGGGACATGCTCGAGGAGATGCTCGTCAAGCACACCGGGCAGCCGCCCGAGCGGATCGCCGCCGACATCGGGCGCGACAAGATCTTCGAGGCCGAGGAGGCGGTGGCGTACGGGCTCGCGGACCGGATCGTGCAGAGCCGCAAGCAGGCGAGCACTCCGCTCGGCGCGAGGTGAGCCGCGGTGCTGCCGCCAGAACTTCCCCCGCTGCCCGCCCTCACCCGGGCCGAGTGCGACCTCGTGGACCGCTACTTGGAGGTGCTCGACCTGCTGGGGCGCATCAATCCGGCCCGGTCCAGCGACACGTACGGCGGGCTGCGCGCGGCCCAGGCCCTCGTCGGCAAGGCCGTCGCACTGCGGGATGCGCTGACGCTGATGCACGAGCGCGGTGAGAGCGTGGTGCACACTCAGACGCTGGCGCGGGCGCTGCGGGTGCTGGACGGGGAGCGCCGTGCGGCCCGTGTCACCCTGCCGCCCGTGCCGCGGAGTTGATGGCCCGTCACTCGGCAGGCCCACCGTACCGCCGAACGTGTACGACCAATCGACGTACCGTCAAGTCGACACAGGGCATTGATCGACTTGCGGCCCGGCCGTCGGGGTCCGCCCGCCACGGGACGCTTCCCCGCTGGTACGAGGCCTGCCGGGCCGTCACGTCTGCGCGACAAAGCATCCATAGACCCCCGAATGCCTTAAATGTGATCAAGACCACATGAAGGGGTTTCGACTCGGAAATCGGCCCGTCGGTGCGTGACGATCCGTGAGACGACAAGCCCCCGCCACCGCGACGGGGCGGTCCGGGCGGACGCCGAGTCCTGCCGCCGCACGGATGTCCGGTCGACAGAGTGGATCGGCAGGAGTGGAGGACCCGAGCAGTGCGGGGCGCGCTGGGAACACCGGCCGCTCCTTGGGGTGAAGCCGCAGCCGCGGCCGGGCATTCTTCGCCTGCCCGAACCCGACAGGTCACCCTTCACAGGCGGCTGACGAAGGGTTTGCGCATGACCGCGCACACACAGGTCCCCTCTCTGCTCGGCCGGGCCGGCGCCGCCTCGGCCCTGACACTGGCCGCCGTCGGCGGCTCGCTGCTGGCACCGGGCGCCGCGGTGCCGGCGTATGCGGCCCCGCCGCCGTGGCCGGAGTTGTCCCAGGTCCAGTCCGGCACGGCCGATCCGGCGGCCGCCGATTCCACCGCCCCGATGCCCGGCACCGAGCCGGAACAGACCGATGCGCCCCCGACGGGCGACGGGCCGTCCCTCCTCCCCGGGAGCGAGCCACCCGCCGCGGAGCCGCCCGAGGGCAAGCCACCAGAATCCGTGCCGGGGACGCCCGGTACCAGACCCGACGCCGCGGCACCTTCCGCCGAACCGGAAACGCCGGGCGCCAAGCCGCACAAGTCCGGAGAGCAGGCTGCCGCGCACCGTCCCAAGGCGCCGCACACCAAGCCACACATCAAGCCACACGCCAAGCCGCACGCCAAGAAGAAGAAAGCGCACGCGAAGAGGACAACCTCGCTGGGAGCCGAGGCCCTTCGCGTCGCCTCCGCGAAACGCGGCGCCCCCTACCGATACGGAGGCTCAGGACCGGGAGGCTTCGACTGCTCGGGGCTGACGGCCTACGCGTACAAGTCCGTTGGGAAGAAGCTGCCGCGCACGGCGGTGGGCCAGTACAACTCGACCCGCCGCGTCCCCGCCTCCGCCCGGCGCCCCGGTGACCTCGTCTTCTTCGGCGCCGGGCGCGGCGTCTACCACGTAGGCATGTACGCGGGGAACGGGAAGGTCCTGCACTCCCCCAAGGCCGGTTCCGTCGTACGGCTCGACCCGATCTGGTCCCGCGACGTCAGCTACGGCCGGGTCTGAGGCATCAGGCCATATGTCAGACCGTCAGCGGCTCCAGCAGCAACAGCAGTCCGAGCGCCGCGAGCACCGCCCCGGTGACGAGCTCCAGTCCACGAGCCGTACGGGGCCGCCGTAGCCGCCCGCCGAGCCGGTCGACGAGGAGCGCGACGGCCGGGAACCACACCAGCGCGATGGCCACGACCACCACGGCCAGCAGCAGGGTGCGCGGCAGAGCGGGCGCACCGTCCGGCACGAACTGCGGCAGGAGGCTCAGGAAGAGGACCGGCGCCTTGGGGTTGAGGGCGTTGGTGAGGAAGCCCTGCCGCAGGCTCGTGCCGATGCCGCCGCTCGCGGGTCCGCCCACCACACCGTCCTTCCCGGGTCCGCCCGATCCGCGGACCTCGGGCTCCGCGGCGTCGAGCGGACGGCGTACTGCCGGGAGCAGGATCCGGCCACCCAGCCAGAGCAGATACGCCCCGCCGAGAACCTGAACGGCGCGGAAGAGCGCGGGCACGGCGATCAGCACCGCCGCGAGCCCGGCGACCGCGAGTGCGGTGTGCACCAGCAACCCGCCGGCCACCCCCACCGCGGCGGCCACTCCGGCGCGGCGCGAGCCGAGCGCGCTGCGTACGACCACGGCGAAGTCGGCACCGGGCATGGCCACCATGCCGGCGGCGACCCCGGTGAAGGCGATCAGCTCTCCATCCATGTCGTCAGCCTGGACCAGCAGAGCCCTTAGTGTGTATTGGGAATTTTATTGCTGGGGCTAAAGGAATGCTTAATGTACGACGCCACGCGCCTGGCCGCCCTGGTCGCGGTCGCCGAGGACGGTTCGATCACCCGTGCCGCCGCCCGGCTCGGCTATACCGCGCCCGCTCTGTCCCAGCAGCTCGCGAAGCTCGAGCGGGAGGCGGGCGCCGCGCTGCTCGTACGTCATCACCGCGGCACGCGAATGACGGCCGCGGGCGAGCTGCTGGCCGCGCGGGGCCGGCGGGTGCTGGACGAGATGGACCGGGCGCGGCACGAACTAGCCCGGCTGGCCGGGCTGTCCGGGGGCCGGTTGCGGGTGGGCACGTTCACGACCGCGGGGGTCCACCTGCTCCCGCCGGTACTGAGCGCGTTCCGCCGGGCGCACCCGCAGGTGGAGCTGAGCGTGGCGGAGTACGAGCCGCCGTCGGGCGAGTCGGCTGTGGCGCGCGGGGACGTGGACCTCGCCCTCACCCACGCCTACGAGCCCGCTGCCCGGGTGGCGCTCCCCTCGGGCGTCGCGGCCGAGCCGCTGCTGGTCGAGGAATTGGTGCTGGTGACCGCCCCAGGCCACATGCTGGCCGAGGGCTCGGGGCGGCTGCCGCGGGCGGAGTTGGCGGGGCAGCCGCTGATCAGCATGGCGCCGTCCCATCCACCCCGGCAGGGGGTGGAGGCGCTGCTGGCCGCGTCGGGCGCGACGCCCGCGGTGGTCCTGGAGACGCCGGTTTACGCACTCGTGTGCGCGCTGGTCAGTGCGGGTCTCGGGGTCGCCGTGGTACCGGAGATGGTGGCCGGGATGTCCGCGACGCCGCTGGGCGTGCGGCGGCTCGACCCGCCGGAGATGCGACGGACGATTTCGTTGGTGCACCGGCCGGGCGAGCCGGATCCGGCGGCGGACACCTTGCGGGCCCTGCTGCGCGGCAGCTTCGGCCGTACCGGCGGGGCGGGCTGACGGTCGGGGCGGCCGGGCCGCGGTGCGGACGGGCGACCATGGCCCGCGAGCCGTGGCGGTCAGGGCGCGGGGACCGTCCACGGGAGGGCGATCCAGACCGTTTTGCCGCCCTCCGCAGTCGGTGTGACGGAGAGTTTGCCGCCGGATTCCGCGGTGAGCCAGCGGATGATGACCATGCCCCGGCCGTTGTCCTGCTGCACCGCGGCGGGCAGCCGCTTCGGGAGGCGCGGGTGGCTGTCGGTGACGCCGATCCGCAGCTGCTCGTCGCGGTCCAGATGGACGTCCACGGTGAAGGTGGGCGACTGGCCGAGGGTGTGCAGGACGGCGTTGGTGGCGAGTTCGGAGACGATGAGCCGTACGGTGTCGGCGGCTTCGGCGCTCTCCGGGAGTCCCCATTCGGCGAGGACGTCGGTGACGTATCTGCGAGCGGCGGTGACCGAGGCGGGGTCGCTCGGGAGGGTGACGGATGCTTCATGGTGGTCTGCCATGGCGGACACTGTCCCTTTCCCACCGAGGCCCGGGGTCCGACGCGTAGCGCGATGGGGAGATGAGGTCGGAGTCGGCTTCGGACGGCTGCTTCGCCCAGAGTGCCACCGAAGTTGCCCATGGCGTGGGCGATCCACCAGGTTGTGCATATATCTGTCGCTCGAAGCGGTGAACTCTGCTACGGAAGACCGTATTTGGGCGCACACTGGCGCACGGGCCCGGGGAAGCGCCGACAAGCGGCCGACCGCAGGGAGGAGCCATGCAGCACGGTCCCGCGGTGCGCCGCCGCAAGCTCGGGGAAGAGCTGCGGCGCCAGCGCGACATCGCCGGTCTGACGAGCGGCGAGGCGGCCCGCCTGGCGGGCTGGCACCAGTCGAAGGTGAGCCGGATCGAGACCGGTCGCAGCGGAGTGAAGTCCACGGACGTGACGCGGCTGCTGGACGTGTACGGCGTGACGGACCGCGAGTTGCGTGCGCTGCTGGCGGCGCTCGCCAACTCCGATGCGAACGGCGGGCAGCGGGCGTGGTGGCACGCGTACCGCGAGCTGCTGCCCTCCGCGTACCGGGACTTCATCAGCCTGGAAGCGGAGGCGGTACGGGCCAGGACGCTGGAGACGCTCGTCGTGCCGGGGCTGTTGCAGACGCCTCGCTACGCCCGTGTGGTGACCCGGGCCGCACTCGCGGAGCTTCCGCAGGAGCGGGTGGACGAGCTGGTGGAGGTGCGGATCGCGCGGCAGGACGTGCTGCGGGGCGACCCGCCGCTGGAGCTCCACGCGGTGCTGGACGAAGCGGTGTTGCGGCGGGAGGTCGGCGGTCCCGAGGTGATGGCGGAGCAGCTGCGGCACCTGGTCGAGGTCGGCTCGCTGCCCCAAGTGCGGCTTCAGGTCCTGCCGTTCGCCCACGGCGTGCACATCGGAGTCACAGGTCCTTTCGTTATCTTTTCCTTTCCGCTCATTGCTGATCTGGATGTTGTCGTTCTCGACCATTTGACGAGTAGCCTCTACCTCGAACGGAAAGAAGACCTCAGGGCGTACAGCGATGCATTCGACACGCTGCGGGGGAGCGCCCTCCCGTGCGAGGACTCGTTGGCTTTCATCGCCGCGATCGGCGATGGCTTGAGGAGGCGGAAGAATGCTCACCCCCCACACCCGGTACATAGCCTGCAGTGACCATCTGCCCGGCGTCCGTTGGCGGCGCAGCAGCCGCAGCACCGGCATGAACAACTGCGTCGAAGCGGCCGTGCTCGCGTCGGAACAGCCGCCCGTGAACGGGGCTTTACGCGTGGCCGTGCGCGACTCCAAGAACACCGCCGGGCCCGCGCTGCTCTTCTCCCCCGCCGCGTGGTCGTCGTTCGTCGACGCCGTGCGTGCGGGGCGGTTCGACGGCAAGAACTGAGCGCGCGCAGCCGAACGCGCGGAGCTGAGCTCCGAGCCGAGCCGTGCGCGTCAGGCGGCCGGTGCCGTCGCGGCGATCACGCCGGCCGCCTCGGCGACCTGGCGGTCCGTGAGATCCGCTCGCGCCGTCAACCGCAGCCGTGAGATGCCGTCGGGCACGGACGGCGGGCGGAAGCAGCCCACCACGAGCCCGGCGGCCCGGCAGTCCGCGGCCCATTGCACCGCCGCCTCCGGGGAGGGGGCGCGTACGGACACCACGGACGCGTCGGGGCGGACCGCGGCGAGCCCGGCCTCCGTCAGCTGCCGGTGCAGCGCCGCCGCGACCGTACGGGCGCGGGCCGCGCGCTCCGGCCCGCGTGCCAGCAGCCGCAGGCTCGCCAGAGCGGCGCCCGCCGCGGCCGGGGCGAGCCCGGTGTCGAAGATGAAGGTCCTGGCCGTGTTCACCAGGTGCTCGATCACCCGGGCCGGGCCCAGGACCGCACCACCCTGGCTGCCGAGCGACTTCGACAGGGTGACGGTGGCGACGGTGTCCGGGGCGCCCGCGAGACCGGCCGCGTGCAGCGCGCCGCGCCCGCCCTCGCCGAGCACGCCCAGGCCGTGCGCGTCGTCGACGAGCAGGGCCGCGCCGTGCGTGCGCGTGCGGCACGCGGCGGCCAGCTCCGGCAGCGGCGCGGCGTCGCCGTCGACGGAGAAGACGGAGTCCGTGACGGTCAGCGCCCTGCCGTCGTGGCCGTCGAGCGACTTGGCGACGGCGTCCGGGTCGGCGTGCGGGACGACGGCGGTCTCGGCGCGGGAGAGCCGGCAACCGTCGATGAGTGAGGCGTGGTTGCCCGCGTCCGAGACGACGAGCGTGCCGCGGTCGCTGAGCGTGGTGACGGCCGCGAGGTTGGCGGCATAGCCGGAGGACAGGACGAGGGCGGACTCGAAGCCGCAGAACGCCGCCAGCTCGGCCTCGAGCTCGGCGTGCAGCTCGGTGCTGCCGGTGACGAGGCGGGATCCGGTGGCGCCCGCGCCCCAGCGCCGCGCGGCGTCCGCGGCGGCGCCGGTGACCTCGGGATGGCGGGACAGGCCCAGGTAGTCGTTGCTCGCCAGGTCCAGGAGCGGCGAGTCGGCCGGGCGCGGGCGCAGGGTGCGTACGAGCCCGGCGCTGCGGCGCGCCTGCACCTGCTCGTCGATCCAGGCGAACGGGTCGTGGGGCATCGGGCCATCCCTCGCCTTCTGTTGGGTGTGCCCAAACCGTAGTGGCGGGATGCGCTGGTCAGGGTGTGGCAATACACACACCTCATTCGGCTGCTGTTGTGCGGTCCCTCCTTGGCCGGGAGCGGTGCCGTAGGCGAGGATCAGCGCCATGGACTTGCTGAACACGCTGGTGGACAAGGGGCTGCGACGCGAGCTGCCCACTCGGGACGAGGCCCTCGCCGTACTGGCCACCTCCGATGACGACCTGCTGGATGTGGTGGCGGCCGCGGGCAAGGTGCGCCGCCAGTGGTTCGGGCGGCGGGTGAAGCTCAACTACCTCGTCAACCTCAAGTCCGGACTGTGCCCCGAGGACTGCTCGTACTGCTCCCAGCGGCTCGGCTCCAAGGCCGAGATCCTCAAGTACACCTGGCTCAAACCGGACGAGGCCGCGGCCGCGGCGGGCGCGGGCGTGGCCGGAGGCGCCAAGCGCGTCTGCCTGGTCGCGAGCGGGCGCGGGCCGACCGACCGGGACGTGGACCGCGTGTCGCAGACCATCGAGGCCATCAAGGAAGGGAACGAGGGCATCGAGGTGTGCGCCTGCCTCGGCCTGCTCTCCGACGGGCAGGCGGAGCGGCTCCGGGCGGCGGGGGCGGACGCGTACAACCACAACCTCAATACCTCGGAAGCCACATACGGGGACATCACGACCACGCACACCTACGCGGACCGCGTGGAGACCGTCCAGCAGGCGCAGGCCGCGGGCCTGTCCGCCTGCTCGGGGCTGATCGCGGGCATGGGCGAGTCGGACGAGGACCTGGTGGACGTGGTCTTCGCGCTGCGCGAGCTGGATCCCGACTCCGTACCGGTGAACTTCCTGATCCCGTTCGAGGGGACGCCGCTGGCCGAGGAGTGGAATCTCACGCCTCAGCGGGCCCTGCGCATCCTGGCGATGGTGCGGTTCGTCTGCCCGGATGTGGAGGTGCGGCTCGCGGGCGGGCGCGAGGTGCATCTGCGGTCGCTGCAGCCGCTCGCCCTGCACCTCGCCAACTCGATCTTCCTCGGCGACTACCTGACCAGCGAGGGGCAGGCGGGCAGGGCCGACCTGGAGATGATCGCGGACGCGGGCTTCGAGGTGGAGGGCACGGATACGACGACGCTGCCCGCGCACCGGGCGGAGGCGGATGCGCCGTCCGGCTGCGGTTCGGGCGGAGGCGGCGGCTGCGCACCGTGCGGGGACGGCGCCGAGCCGGCCGCACCCCAGGAGGCTCCGGCCGGCGCCGGGGCCGCCCGCACGGACCTGGTCACAGTGCGGCGCCGCGGCGCGGGCACCGACCTCGCGCCCAATGCGTGAGCCCTCCATGGGTGCGCCTGCGATGTCCGGCCCCCTGTCCACGGGCGAACTGCTGACTCTCGACCGGCAGCACGTCTGGCATCCGTACGGTCCGATGCCAGGCCGGCACGAGCCGCTGGTCGTGGAGTCCGCCTCCGGCGTACGGCTGCGGCTCGCCGAGCCGGCCGAGGGCCGCACCGAACTGATCGACGGCATGTCGTCGTGGTGGTCCGCGATCCACGGCTACAACCACCCGGCGCTCAACGAGGCCGCGCGCTCGCAGCTGGAGCGGATGAGCCATGTGATGTTCGGGGGGCTCACCCACGAGCCCGCCGTACGCCTGGCCGCCCGGCTCGTGGAGATCACGCCCGAGCCGCTGCGGCACGTCTTCCTCGCCGACTCGGGCTCGGTGTCCGTCGAGGTGGCGGTCAAGATGTGCCTGCAGTACTGGCGGTCGGTGGGACAGCCCGCCAGGCAGCGGCTGCTGACCTGGCGCGGCGGCTACCACGGCGACACCTGGCAGCCGATGTCGGTGTGCGACCCGGACGGCGGGATGCACCAGCTGTGGTCCGGCGTGCTGCCCCGGCAGATCTTCGCAGACCCGCCGCCCGCGGGCTTCGACGCGGAGCCGGACGAGGCGTACGTACGGCACCTGCGGGAGCTGATCGGGCGTCATGCCGACGAGCTGGCCGCGGTCATCGTGGAACCGGTGGTCCAGGGCGCGGGCGGGATGCGCTTCCACTCCCCCGGCTACCTGCGCGTCCTGCGGGAGGCGTGCGACGAGCACGGGGTGCTGCTCGTCCTCGACGAGATCGCGACCGGGTTCGGACGTACGGGGGCGCTGTTCGCGGCGGAGCACGCCGGGATCTCGCCCGATGTGATGTGCGTGGGCAAGGCCCTGACCGGGGGCTATCTGACGATGGCGGCGACGCTGTGCACCTCGCGGGTGGCGGACGGGATCTCCCGCGGCGAGGTCCCGGTGCTGGCACACGGCCCGACCTTCATGGGCAACCCGCTGGCCGCGGCGGTCGCCGACGCCTCCATCGAGCTGCTGCTGGGCCACGACTGGCGGCAGGAGGTCAAGCGGATCGAGGCGGGGCTGCGGGAGGGGCTCGCGGCGGCGGAGGAGCTGCCGGGCGTCCGGGACGTACGGGTGCTGGGCGCGATCGCCGTGGTTCAGCTCGACCACGAGGTGGACATGGAGGCGGCAACGCGGACCGCGGTACGCGAAGGGGTGTGGCTGCGGCCGTTCCGCGACCTCCTCTACACCATGCCGCCGTACATCACGGGAGACGACGACGTCACGCGGATCTGCGCGGCGGTACGGGCGGCAGCCGCGGCGGGCTGATAGCTGATACGGGCCGGGCCGGGGTCGTTCCCGGCTCACTCGCCGCGGCGGCCCGGACGCCCGCGCGTCCAGCGGCGGACGAGCGGCCCGCGCCGGCTATGGGCTGCGCAACACAGGGATTCGCAACAGGGAAAGGGTGCGGCACGGCATGGCGATTCTCGTCGTCACGGGGACCGGGACGGAGATCGGGAAGACGGTCGCGACCGCGGCGGTGGCCACCGTCGCGGCCGGTGACGGACGGTCGGTGGCCGTGCTCAAGCCCGCGCAGACGGGGGTCGGTGCGGACGAGCCGGGTGACGCGGCCGAGGTGGTGCGGCTCGCCGGGCCGGTGACCGCCGCCGAACTCGCCCGGTTCCCCGAGCCGTTGGCGCCCGCGACGGCCGCCCGGCGGGCCGGGCTCGCTCCGGTCGGGCCGGGGGCGGTGGCCGAGGCGGCGGAGAAGCTGGCCGCCGAGCACGACCTGGTCCTGGTCGAGGGCGCGGGCGGGCTGCTCGTACGGTTCGACGACGAGGGCGGGACGCTGGCGGACGCGGCGCGCCTGCTGGGCGCCCCCGTGCTGGTCGTCACCCCGGCCGGGCTCGGCACGCTCAACGCGACAGCGCTGACGGCGGAGGCGCTGCGGGCACGGCGGATCGAGTGCGCGGGTGTCCTGGTCGGCAGCTGGCCCGCCCGCCCGGACCTCGCGGAGCGCTGCAACCTCGCCGACCTTCCGGAAGCCGCGGCGGCCCCGCTGCTGGGCGCCGTGCCGGAGGGCGCAGGGGCCCTGCCGCCCGCGGACTTCCGCGCGGCGGCGAGGTCCTGGCTGGCCCCGCAGCTGGGCGGCACGTGGGACGCGTCCGCGTTCACCGCCCGCATGCAGCCCGGGCATCCAGCGGTGTGATCACGGGTGCCCGCGCGGCATGGCGCGGTATCGCACGGCGCCTGCCCCTCGGACGGGCGCCGGACCGCGCGGCGCCGGATCAGGGCACGCCCGCGCAGCGGAGCAGCGCCGTCGTGGCGGCCGCCGCGATCACGACGACCACGAACGGCGCCCTGCGCCAGGCGAGGACCCCGCCGGCCAAAACGCCCGCGGGCCTGGCCCAGTGGGCGAAGCCCTGGGCCTCGGTGAGCGCCGCGGTGGCCGCGAGGGCGACGAGCAGCACGGCGGCACCGGTGGACAGCAGCTGCCGGACCCGCGCGGACAGCTCGACCCGGCCGTGGAGCAGCGGGCCGGCCAGCCGGAACGCGTAGGTGCCCACGGCCAGTACGAGGATCGCGGCGATCGTCACGGGTTCTCCCGTCATGGCTTCCCCCGTCACGGCTTTCCCCGTCACGGCTTCCTCCGGGCGGTGAGAAGTCCGGCGAGTGCGAGCAGTACGGGCAGGCCCGGGGGCAGGACTGGCGTGGCGGCCAGGGCGACGGCGGCGCCGAGCAGTGCCGCGCGGCGGGTTCCGGCCTCGCGCAGCGTGGGCAGCACGAGGGCGAGCAGCACCGCCGGGTACGCCGCGTCGAGGCCGAACGCGCCGGTGTCTCCCACCGCCTTCCCGGCCAGGGCGCCGGCCAGGACGCAGACGTTCCACGTGACGAACAGGCCCAGGCCGGAGATCCAGAACGCGGCCTTGCGCCGGGCGGGGTCCGGCTGGGCGAGCGCGAAGGCGGCCGTCTCGTCGGTGATCAGGTGGGCCCCGAAGAACCGGCCCGAGCGGCCCTTTCCCAGGACGTCCGCGACGGCCAGGCTGAAGGGCACGACGCGCGTGTTGAGCGGGAGCGCGGCCGCGACGGCGGCGACCGGGCCGCCGCCCGCCAGCAGGATGCCGACCGCGCTGAACTGGGCGGCGCCGGCGAACACCACGAGCGACATGACCACCGGCAGCCAGACCGGCAGCCCACCGGCGACCGCGATCGCGCCGAACGAGAGGCCGATCACCCCGTCGGCCAGGCACACCAGGGCCACGTCGCGCAGCAGGCCGCGATCCTGTGTTCGGAGAAACGAACGCATGTTTTCTAGGATGGACAGAGAGGCACTGTTCGTCAAGGCGAACGATCGGACTTCTGGAGCGAACATGACTGATGGCACGCCCCGCCTGCCGCTCGACCGGATCGCCGCGTCCCTGCGGCGGGAGCGCACCCGGGCCGGGCTCTCGCTCTCCGAGCTGGCGAAGCGCGCCGGGATCGCGAAATCCACGCTGTCCCAGCTCGAATCGGCGACCGGCAACCCAAGCCTGGAGACGCTGTGGGCGCTGGGCGTGGCGCTGGGGGTGCCGTTCAGCACGCTGGTCGAGCCGCCACGGCCCGCGGTCCAGGTCATCCGGGCCGGGGAAGGGCCGACCGTACCCTCGGAACGGGCCGACTACGCCGCGACGTTGCTGTCCGCGAGCCCGCCGGGCGCGCGCCGGGACATCTACTTCCTGCGCGTGGAGCCAGGTCCCGCGCGGGAGTCGGATCCGCATACGCCGGGCACCGTCGAGCACCTGATCGTCGGGACCGGGCGGGTGCTGGCGGGTCCGGACGACGAGCCGGTCGAACTCGCCGCTGGGGACTACCTCTCGTACCCCGGCGACGTACCGCACATCTGCCAGGCGCTGGAGCCGGACACGACCTGCATCATGATCATGCAGCACACGTGAACCCCCGTGGCCCACGTCGCGACCCGCAGAGCACGGCGGTGCAATCCGGCCCCGCCGGGGGAGAATCCTGGTAGCCGCCCTCCGCAGAAGAAGGGGTCCGCCATGCCACTGCGCAGCACCAGACTTCCGCGGGATGCCGTACACCACCCGCTGTTCGCCCGCGTCTACGCCCGCGTCAGCGTGGTCGCCGAGGAGAGGGCGGGGATCGGCGCGCACCGCGAGGAGTTGCTCGCCGGGCTGTCCGGGCGGGTGATCGAGATCGGCGCGGGGAACGGTCTGAACTTCGCGCACTACCCCCGGCAGGTCTCCGAGGTAGTGGCGATCGAGCCGGAGCGCACCCTGCGGCGGATGGCGACCACGTCGGCCCTGCGCGCCGACGTGCCGGTCGATGTCGTACCGGGTGTGGCGGAGGCGCTGCCGGTGAAGAGCGAGGCGTTCGACGCGGCGGTCACCTCGCTGGTGCTGTGCAGCGTGCGCGATCTGACGCGGGCCCTGCGGGAGATCCGCCGGGTGCTGCGGCCGGGCGGCGAGCTGCGCTTCTTCGAGCACGGGCGCGCGGAGGGCAGGGCCATGGCGACCGCGCAGCAGGCCCTCGACAGGACCGTGTGGCCCCTGCTGTTCGGCGGCTGCCACACGGGCCGGGACACCCTTTCCGCGCTGGAGGACGCGGGATTCGAGATCGGCGCGTACCGGCGGCTGCGGGTTCCCGAGCAGGGCCCGCAGCTGCCGACCTCCGCGCACGTGCTCGGCGTGGCCCGGCGGCCCAGCGCGTAGCCCCCGCCGAACGCGACGGTCGCAGTGAAGCGCGTCAAAGACTCCAGCTGCGCAACTCGTTGGCGATGGCGCGGACGTCGGCCGTGCCGTCCTTGACCAGGCGGGCGAGATCACGGACCTGCTCCGGCGAGGTGGTGACCTTCAGTCCGCTCGCGACGAGGTAGCCGTACGCGACCGCGGTGGCGAACATCGCGTTCGACCGCTCCAAGGCCGGTACGTGCAGCAGGAGTTGGAGCAGGGCCGCCGCGCGGTCCTGCGGGTCGGTGTAGACCGGCACGCCGAATATCTCCGCCTCGTGCCTGCTGACGGCGGCGACCAGTGACCCCCAGTCGGTGACGGGCGGATCACCGGGGATGTGCTGTTCGGCGATCATGAGGAGCCAGGCAAGATCGATGCGCAGGGTCAACGGGGCTTGCGCTCCTCGCCGAACTCCTCAGCGAACACGTGCTCGTACTGCTTCATGAAGTCGGCCGCGGCTTCCACGAACGTATGGCCCGCCTCGCCCGCGTCCTGGCGGACGAGCTCTTCGATGTAGCGGTTCATGCTCAGGCCCCGCTGGAGGGCGCGCTGTCTCGCGGTCTCGGCGGTGGACTCGTCCACACGGACGTTCAGCTGGGTTTTGGCCACGGCACCAAGCTAGCGCCCATCCGCTAGCAATGGCAAGCGCAGAGGGCGGGGCGCCCGGGGTGCCCTTGGGGGCCGGGTCATACGCCGGTACGAGACGGGGCGCGCGAGACCGTACCGGAGGGGGATGCCGATGTCCGGGCACCGCCTTACTCTCGGTCGCGTACGGACGGTGGATCCCGGTCCAGGGAGGCGGCCTTGTCCACACCTGCGGCACAGAAGGCATACGGCGTGGCGGAGGGTGCGGAGATCGCCGCCCGCGCCTCTGCCCTGACGAAGGCGTACGGCTCGGGCGAGACGGCCGTACTCGCCCTGGACGCGGTGGACGTGGCGATAGCGCGCGGCCGGTTCACGGCGGTGATGGGTCCCTCGGGCTCCGGCAAGTCGACGCTCATGCACTGCCTCGCGGGTCTGGACACGGTCTCGGCGGGTCAGGTGTGGCTGGGCGAGACGGAGATCACCGGGCTGAACGAGCGGGAGCTCACCCGGCTGCGGCGCGACCGCGTGGGCTTCATGTTCCAGTCGTTCAACCTGCTGCCGACGCTGAACGCGGCGGAGAACATCACGCTCCCCATGGACATCGCGGGCCGCAAGCCGGACCGGGAGTGGCTGGAGAAGGTCATCGACACCCTCGGGCTGCGGGACCGGCTCAGCCACCGCCCCGCGCAGCTGTCCGGCGGCCAGCAGCAGCGCGTGGCATGTGCGCGAGCGCTGGCCTCGCGTCCGGAGCTGATCTTCGCCGACGAGCCGACCGGCAACCTGGACTCACGGTCCGGCCTCGAGGTGCTGCGGTTCCTGCGCGAGGCGGTGGACGATCTCGGCCAGACGGTGGTGATGGTGACGCACGACCCGGGGGCCGCGGCACACGCCGACCTCGTCCTGTTCCTCGGAGACGGGCGGATCGTCGACGCGATGCCGGAACCGACCGCGGAGGCCGTGCTGGAGCGGATGAAGCGTTTCGACTCGATCAGCTCGGCCGGGAAGAGCTGAGTCCCGGTGCTCCGGGCCACCCTGCGCAGCCTTCTCGCCCACAAGGGACGGCTGCTGCTTTCCGCGCTCGCCGTGGTGCTGTCGGTGGCGTTCGTCGCCGGAAGCCTGATCTTCTCGGACACCGTCAACCGCACCTTCGACCGGCTCTTCGCCTCGACGTCGGCGGATGTGACCGTGGCACCGCGGTCGGAGTTCGACGAGGCCGGCGGCCTGTCGTCGGGCCGGGTGGAGACGCTGCCCGCCGCGCTGCGCGAGCGCGTCGCCGCCGTGGACGGGGTCGCGGACGCGCAGGTCGACGTCCGGGTGGAGCGGGTGACCCTGGTCGACGAGCGGAACGAGCCGGTCGGGCCCACGTCGGGGGCGCCGACCATCGCCACCAACTGGAACGACACCGAGCGCAGTCCGGTGAAGCTGAGCAGCGGGCACCTCCCGCGCGGCGCGGGCGAGGCGCTGCTGGACGCCGACACGGCCGACCGCGACGGTATCGGGATCGGCGACACGCTGCGGGTGGTGGCACCGCCGGGCACCTTCCCGGTCAAGGTCGTGGGCATCATGGCCTTCACCACGACCAACCCGGGCGCGGCGCTGGTCGCCCTCGACACGCCGACGTCCCAGACGAAGCTGCTCGGCAAGCCCGGGGCCGCCACCGCGATCATGGCGGACGCGGCGCCCGCCACCAGTGACGAGGTGCTCAAGCAGCGCATCGCCGACGAGCTGGGGTCCGGTTACGAGCTCAGCACGCGTGACGAGCGGGCGGAGTCCCAGGCCGCAGAACTGGGCGGCTTCCTCGACGTGATCAAGTACGTGATGCTGGGCTTCGCCGGGATCGCGGTGCTGGTCGGTGTCTTCCTGATCGTCAACACCTTCTCCATGCTGATCGCTCAGCGCACCCGCGAGCTGGGGCTGCTGCGCGCGCTGGGCGCCGACCGCCGCCAGGTGCGGCGCTCGGTGCTCACCGAGGCACTGCTCCTCGGCCTGGCCGGCTCAACGCTGGGTCTGGCCGCGGGAGTCGGCCTCGCGGCCGGGCTGATATCGCTGATGAGCCTGCTCGGGATGAACCTCGACGCGGCCGAGATGGTGATCGGCTGGCAGACGCCGGTGTCCGCGTACGTGGTGGGGGTGGGCGTGACCTTCGTCGCCGCCTATCTGCCCGCCCGGCGGGCGGCCCGGGTCTCCCCCATGGCCGCGCTCGCCGACATCGAAGTGGCGGGCGTGGGGCGGCCGTTGCGGATCCGCGCCGTCGCGGGCGCGGTGCTGGGGGCCGGCGGGGCGGCGGCGCTGGCGGGCTGCGCGAAGGCCACACAGACCCAGCAGGCATCCTCGCTGCTGCTGCTCGGGCTCGTCCTCACCCTGGTCGCCACGGTCGTCGCGGGCCCGCTGCTCGTACGCCCGGTCATCCGGGTGCTGGGCGGGGCCTTCCCGCGGGTGTTCGGCCCGGTGGGCCGGATGAGCCAGCGCAACGCCCTGCGCAACCCGCGCCGCACCGGGGCGACCGCGGCCGCGCTGATGGTGGGACTCGCCCTCGTCACCGGCATGTCCGTGGCCGGTGAGTCGATGACGCAGTCCTTCGACCGGCAGATCGACCGGCAGCTCGGCGCCGACTTCGTGGTGCAGAACAGGAACTTCGCGCCGTTCCCGCAGGAGATCACCGAGCGGGTGCGGGAGGTGGACGGGGTCGGCACGGTCGTACGGGAGCGGTTCGCACCGATGCGCCTGAAGCTGCCCGACGGGACGACGGCCAGAACGACGGGCGCGGGCTTCGACCGTGGCCTGGACGAGGTCGTGAACATGGAGTACGCGGCCGGGAACACGGCTTCCGCCCTCGGGAACGGCCGGATCGGGCTGCAGAAGGCGTACGCGGACGACCACCGGATCCGCATCGGCAGCAGGATCCAGGCCACCTTCGCGAACGGGCAGAGGGCGGACCTGACGGTGGGTGCTCTGACGGACATGGAGTCGGGCGAGGGGTTCGGGACCCAGGGCGGCTTCTTCATGAGCATGGACACCCTGGAGAAGCACATCCCCGGCGGCCAGGACGCCGCGGTGTACGCCAACGCCGCGGACGGCACCGATCCGCAGGCGCTGCGCGACCGGCTGGAGAGCGCCCTCGACGCCTTCCCGCAGGTGCAGGTGCGCGACCAGGCCGACTACAAGGAGCTGATCCGGGGCCAGATCGCCGTCCTGCTGTACCTGGTGTACGCGCTGCTGGGCCTGGCGATCGTCATCGCGGTGCTGGGTGTGGTCAACACCCTCGCCCTGTCGGTCGTCGAGCGCACCCGCGAAATCGGCCTGCTGCGGGCGATCGGCCTGGCCCGGAGACAGCTGCGGCGAATGATCCGGCTGGAGTCGGTGGTCATCGCGGTCTTCGGCGCCGTACTGGGCCTGGCACTCGGGCTCGTGTGGGGCGTGGCGGTCCAGCAGGTGCTGGCGCTTGAGGGGATGAAGGCCTTCGCGGTCCCCTGGCCGGTGGTCGCGGCGGTGGTCGCCGGGTCCGTCCTGGTGGGTCTGGCGGCCGCTCTGCTGCCCGCGCTGCGGGCGTCGCGGATGAACGTGCTCGCCGCCATCGCCCATGAGTGAGGCCGGTGTTCACCCTCGGCACGGACACCGGGTCGTCCGGAATGCGCGGGCGGCGGGCGAACTCGCCGCACACGCGCCGGACCTTTCCGAGGAGCAGCGACCGGATGCCGGAAATCCGGTCGCCGCCGCGCCGCTCGCGGTGGTGGGATGGCGCCATGAGCGATCTCCGGATACGGGCCGCGTCGGCCGCGGATGTGGACACCGTGCTCGCCTTCTGGAAAGAAGCGGCGGAGGGCGCGAGTATCAGCGACGACGCGGACGGGGTGGCGCGGCTGATCTCCCGCGACCCCGGGGCCCTCCTGCTGGCCGAGCGTGCGGGCGCGCTCACCGGCACGGTGATCGCGGGGTTCGACGGCTGGCGCTGCCACCTCTACCGGCTCGCGGTGCACCCGGACCACCGGCGGCAGGGCGTGGCGAGCGCGCTGCTGAAGGCCGCCGAGGACCGGTTCACTTCGCTCGGCGGTCGGCGCGGGGATGCGATGGTGCTGGATCGCAACGCGCTCGCCCACCACGCGTGGAGCGCCGCCGGTTACGCGCGGCAGCCCCAGTGGAGCCGCTGGGTCAAGCCCCTGGGCGCCTGAACCGCCGTCCCTCCCCCGGGAACCCGGGCCGCACCCTTTGCCCGTCCTTTACCATGGGTGCACATTCCGCGATGTGAAAGGTGTGAGCGTCCGCCCATGGGCGAGCCTCCCAGTAGTCCCCGTCCTCGAGCCGATCGCGCAGTCCTCCCTCCCCTGCCGGATCATGGGTGGGAGGTGTACCGATGACCGAAGTGCTTCTGCTGGCGCTCGCCATCCTCCTGACGCTCGCCTGCGGCGTCTTCGTCGCGGCCGAGTTCTCGCTGACGACGGTCGAGCGCAGCGTGCTGGAGCGGGCCGTGGCCGAGGGCCAGCGGGGCGCGGACACCGCGCTCAGGGCCGTACGGACCCTCACCTTCCAGCTCTCCGGGGCACAGCTCGGCATCACCGTCACAGGCCTGGTCATCGGCATGCTCGCCGAGCCGTCGCTCGGCAGGCTGCTGGCCGGTCCGCTGGAGGCCGTCGGCGTACCCGCCTCCGCCTCCTCCTCCGTCGCCCTGATCCTCGGCACGGCCGTCTCGACGGTCATGCTGATGGTCGTCGGCGAGCTGGTCCCCAAGAACTGGGCGATCTCCAGCCCGCTGCGGGTGGCCCGGCAGGTGGCGGGGCCGCACCACGCCTTCAGTACGGCCTTCCGCCCGCTGATCGGGCACCTCAACAATGCCGCCAACCGCCTGGTGCGACGCATGGGCCTGGAGCCGGCCGAGGAGCTGGCCTCCGCGCGCGGGCCGCAGGAGCTGGTCGCGCTGGCCCGGCACTCCGCGAGGGAGGGCGCCCTGGAGGCGGACACCGCGGAGCTGTTCGTGCGCACCCTCGGCCTCGCGGAGCTGACGGCCGAGAACGTGATGACGCCGCGGGTCCAGGTTGTCGCCCTCGACGAGCAGACCACGGCGGAGGACGTCGCCAACGCAACCCGCGCGACCGGCCTCTCCCGCTTCCCGGTCTACCGGGACAGCCTCGACACCGTCATCGGGACCGCGCACATCAAGGACGTCCTGGCCATACCCGCCGACCAGCGCGCCTGGCGCCCGGTCTCCGAGATCCTGCGCGAGCCGGTCCTCGTCCCCGAGTCGCTGACCGTGGACCGGCTGCTGGACCGGCTGTCCGCCAAGCACGCCATGGCCGTGGTCATCGACGAGTACGGCGGCACGGCGGGCGTGGTCACGCTGGAGGACATCGTCGAGGAGGTCGTCGGCGAGGTCCGCGACGAGCACGACCCGCTCGAGGTGCCCGACCTGGCGCCCGCGGGCACCGACGAGGACGGCCGCGCGCTGTACGACGCGGACGGCGCGGTCCGTACCGACCAGTTGGCGGCCATCGGTCTGCGCGTCCCCGAGGGCCCGTACGAGACGCTCGCCGGCCTGCTCGCGACGGAGCTCGGCCGGATCCCGGAGGAAGGGGACAGCGTGGAGGTGGCCGGCTGGCGGATCGACGTGGTGGACGCCACCGGCCACCGGGCCGCGCGCGTACGGCTGAGCGCGCCGCTGCCCGGGACCGAATCCTCCGATGACGGGGAGGCGGCCCGATGACTCTGCTGCAGCTCTTCATCGGTCTGCTGACCCTCGTCGTCAACGCCTTCTTCGTCGGCGCCGAGTTCTCGCTGATCTCGGTGCGCCGGGACCAGCTCGAGCCGCTCGCCGAGCAGGGCGACCGGCGCGCCCGCAGCGTGATGTGGGGCCTGCAGCACGTCTCGGCGCTGATGGCCGCGGCGCAGCTCGGCATCACGCTGTGCACGCTGGTGCTGGGTGTGGTCGCAGAACCGGCGATCGCGCACCTGCTGGAGCCGCTGTTCCACGCGGTGGGCCTGCCCGACGGGCTGATCCACCCGGTCGCGTTCGTCATCGCGCTCGGCGCCGCGACATATCTGCACATGCTCTTCGGCGAGATGGTGCCGAAGAACGTCGCGCTCGCGGAGCCGGTGCGCTCGGCGCTGCTGCTGGGGCCGCCCATGGTCGCGCTGACGCGCGCGCTGCGCCCGGTGATCTTCGCGGTCAACGCCTTCGCGAACGGGCTGCTGAAGCTGTTGCGCGTGGAGCCGAAGGGCGAGGTGCCCGCGACGTTCTCGGACGACGAGCTGGCCGGCATGGTCGCCGACTCCAGCCAGGCGGGGCTGCTGGACGAGCGGGCGACCGAACGGCTGCGCGACGCGCTCGAGCTGAGCCGCCGTCCCGTGGGCGAGGTGGTGGTCCCGGTGGAGCAGGTCGTCTCGGCCCGGTTCGGGGTCACGCCCGAGGAGCTCGAGCAGCTGTCCGCGGAGTCCGGCTACTCCCGGTTTCCCGTCGTCGACGACGACGGCCGGATCGTGGGCTATCTGCATGTCAAGGACGCGCTGGACGCGCGGCCCAGGGACCTGCCCTTCGCCAGGGGGGCGATGCGGCCCATCGCGCGCGTGAAGGCGTCGCTGCCGCTGGACGACGCGCTGGGGGCGATGCAGAGCACCGGTACGCACCTCGCCGCGGTGATCGGCGACGACGGGCGCCTCGGCGGGCTCGTCACCATGGAAGACGTCCTGCGGGAGCTGGTGGGGAAGGCTCCCTCGGCCTGAGCCGGCCCGGCCGCACCGGCCCGGGCCCGTACAGTGAGAGCGCCGCCGGAAGGACGGCCCCAGGGAAGGACCGCGAATGACGTCCCAGCTGGTGGTGGACCAGGTGTCGGTGGGATACCCCGGCCGCCCGGTGCTGGAGCACGTCTCGCTGCGCGTACCTCCCGGCGAGCACGTGTGCGTCATCGGCGACAACGGCTCGGGCAAGTCCACGCTGCTGCGGCTGATCGCCGGGCGGCAGGCGCCGGACGAGGGCCGGGTGACGGTGAATGCCGACGGTGGCACCGGCTATCTGCCGCAGAGCCTCGAACTTCCGGCGCGGGCGACCGTACGGGAGGTCATCGACGAGGCGCTCGCGGATCTGCGGGACCTGGAGCGGCGGATGCGCGCGGCCGAGGCCGCCCTGGGCACGGCGGACGCGCAGCAGGTGGCGGCGTACGGCGACCTGGTCGCGGCGTACGAGGCGCGGGACGGCTATCTCGCCGAGACCCGCCTGGACACCGCGCTGCACGCGCTCGGCCTGCCGCACCTCGATCGCGACCGGCGGCTCGGCACCCTCTCGGGCGGCGAGCAGTCCCGGCTCGCGCTGGCCTGCGTACTGACCTCCTCGCCCGAGCTGCTGCTGCTCGACGAGCCGACGAACCACCTGGACGAGGATGCGGTCGGCTGGCTGGAGGAGCGGCTGCGGGCCCACAAGGGCACAGTCGTGGCGGTCACCCACGACCGGGAGTTCCTGGACCGGGTGGCCGACACCGTGGTGGAGGTGGACGGCGACCGGCGGGCCGTGGAGCGCTACGGCGGCGGCTGGCCCGGCTTCCTGCAGCAGAAGGCCGCGGTCCGGCACCGCTGGGAGCAGCGGTACCGCGAGTGGCGCGAGGAGGTCGAGCGGCAGGAGGAGCTGGCCTCGGCGGGCGCGGCGCGGATCGCGGCCGGCTGGCGGATGAGCGAGCGGCCTGCCTGGACCAGGCACCAGAGGTCGGTGGAGGGGCAGCTGTCGGGGCGGGTGCGCAACGCCCGGGAGCGGCTGCGGCGGCTGCGCGCGGAGCCGGTGCCGCGGCCGCCGGATCCGCTGCACTTCACCGTGGCCATCGGCGGCGGCCGCAGATACGACGGCACGGAGGCGGAGGCGGACGAGCCGGCGGCCGAGCTGGTGGGGGTGGCGGTCGACGGGCGGCTGTCGGTGGACCGGCTGGCGCTCGCCCCGGGCGAAAGGCTGCTGCTGATGGGCCCGAACGGCGCGGGCAAGACGACGCTGCTGCGGGTGCTGTCCGGGGAGCTGGCGCCCGACCGGGGCCGGGTCCGGCTTCCTGAGCGGATCGGCAGGCTGCCGCAGGAGGTGCCCGCCATCGCGTCGCGGCGACCGCTGCTCGCGGCGTTCGCGGAGGGTCTGCCGGGCGAGCCGGAGGAGCACGCGGAGGCGCTGGCCGCGCTGGGGCTGTTCCGCGAGGAGGACTTCCAGGTGCCGGTCAGCGGCCTGTCGGTGGGCCAGCGACGCAGGCTGTCCCTGGCCCGGCTGCTCACCCGGCCCGTGGAGCTGCTGCTGCTGGACGAGCCGACGAACCACCTGTCGCCGGAGCTCGTGGAGGAGTTGGAGCAGGCCCTCTCGGCGTACGCGGGCACGCTCGTGGTGGTGTCGCACGACCGGAGGCTGCGGGCACGGTTCACCGGTACGAGGCGGGAGATGGCGGACGGGCGGCTGCTGCCCTTGGAAGATCGGTAGGTAGGGCGGGACCGGCTCGGCGCGACAAGACGAGCGCCGTGCGGGGCGGGGTACGGCGGTGGGCTCAGCGAAGTTCGAACCAGACCGACTTGCCCTCCAGGGTCTGCTCGACACCCCACTCGCTGGACATCAGGTGGACCAGTTCCAGACCCCGGCCGTGTTCGTCGTCGGGAGCGGCGGATCGCCTCCTGGGCAGCTTCCGGCTGCCGTCCTCGACCCGGCACCGCAGACCCTGGCGCCGCTCGACGGTGAGCTGGAGCGGCCCGTCGGTGTGCAGCAGTGCGTTCCCGACGAGCTCGCTCACGAGCAGCTCGGCGGTGTGGGTGAGATGTCCGAGCTGCCAGTCTGCGAGTACGGCGCGTATGGCGGTCCGGGCGCGACGGCACGCAAGGGGGTCGCTCGGCAGATGCCAGGGTCCGGATATGCGGCCGTCCTGGCGAGGGACGCCCGAGAGGACCGGCCCCTCCGCCCTCTGCGGAAAGGCAACCTCCCGGGCCCCGGGTATGTGGGGATGGTGCATCGGGTCTCCACTGGGCCATGGCCGGCGGCTCGAGAATGCCGGCCTGGTAGGGACCGCCTTTGCTGTGCTTCCCGTCTCGGGAAAGTGATCACGTCCCAGGATCACTGTCACGGTCATACTGCCTGGTACGACCCTAATTTGGCTTTACCGAGAAGTAAAGTGCTGTACATGATCGATCGCCCGAGTGATGAGGACATGCTCGACGCCGCCTGCGCGGTATTCGCCGAAGTCGGTTTCCACGCGGCCACGATGGAGGACATCGCGGCCCACGCGAAAACAACGAAGCCCACCCTCTATGCCCATTTCGGCAGCAAGGACGATCTTTATCGGCGGTGCGCAGAGTTCGCTGCCGACACTCTCGGTACACGGGTTTTCGAGTCGTATGCGGCGGCCGCGGAACTTCCGTTGGAGGCCCAGGTCAGGGCCAGCATGGAGACCCTTTTCGGCTACGCCGCCCGGCATCCGTCGAAATTCCTGCTGCTCTTCGGCCCCGACCCGGTCGGCACCGTCGCGGAGGCCCGCCAGCGGATGACCGGCACCACGGCCCAGGAACTCGCCCGGCGTATTCGCGACTTCACCGAGCGCCACGGGAGGGGGCGTTGGGGCGTGAGCGCGGAGCTGTGCGCCTCGCTGATTGTGGGCCTGACCGTCGAGGGCGCCCGCTATGCGCTCTCCACCGAATCCCTGGACACCGCGGCCGCGGGGGAATTCGCCACAGCCTTCACCGTGGGCGCGCTCCGGCACATCGATCCCGCCCTCGCCGACGAAATCGACGCGTCGGCCTCGCCGCCGGATTCCGCCTGAGCGACATGGCCCCGTACTCCCCGGGGGCCGCGGCTGGGGGCGGCCGTACCCGGGAGTAGGATCACCGCGCCATGCAGATGAATGCTCCCTACACCAGCCTCGTCGCGGTCGGCGACTCCTTCACCGAAGGCATGTCGGACGCGCTGCCCGACGGCACGTACCGTGGCTGGGCCGACCTCCTCGCGGCACGGCTCGCCGCCCGCACGCCCGGCTTCCGCTACGCCAACCTCGCGGTGCGCGGCAAGCTCATCGGGCAGATCGTCGACGAGCAGGTGGACACCGCCGCAGCGATGGGCGCGGACGTGATCACACTGGTCGGCGGGCTCAACGACACCCTTCGGCCCAAGTGCGACATGGGCCGGGTCCGCGGGCTGCTCGAGGACGCCGCCGGGCGGCTCGCCCCCTCCTGCAGGCAGCTGGTGCTGATGCGCAGCCCCGGCCGCAACGGCCCGGTGATGGAGCGATTCCGCCCGCGCATGGAGGAGCTGTTCTCCTTCGTCGACGAACTGGCGGCGCGGCACGGCGCCCTCGTCGTCGATCTGTACGGGGCTCCGGTGCTGGCGGACCAGCGCCTGTGGCACGTCGACCGGCTGCATCTGACGGCCGAGGGTCATCGGCGGGTCGCGGAGGCGGTGTGGCAGACCCTCGGCCTCGAGGCGGAGCACGACTGGCGGGCCATGCTGCCCCCCGCCGTGCGGCCGGGGTGGGCGGCCCGGCGCGCCGGCGACCTGCGGTTCGCGCGCGAGCACCTGGTGCCGTGGATCGGGCGCCGGCTGACGGGCCGCTCGTCGGGCGACGGCCGTCCGCCCAAGCGCCCCGAGCTGCTGCCGTACGAGGTCCCGGCCTCGTAGCGGTCCTGCGGCCCATCGCGTAGCGGGCCACCGGGACGGGCAGGGCACTGGCCTGCGCGGATCGCCAGTAGAATCCCTACACGTGACCTCCAAGCCCCGCATCCCGAATGTCCTGGCCGGCCGCTACGCCTCTGCGGAGCTCGCCGTCCTGTGGTCCCCCGAGTACAAGGTGACGCTGGAGCGGCGGCTCTGGCTGGCCGTGCTCCGCGCGCAGAAGGACCTCGGCATCGAGGTGCCGGAGCAGGCGCTCGCCGACTACGAGCGGGTCCTCGAGCAGGTCGACCTGACCTCGATCGCCGAGCGCGAGAAGGTCACCCGGCATGATGTGAAGGCGCGTATCGAGGAGTTCAACGCCCTCGCCGGGCACGAGCACGTGCACAAGGGCATGACCTCGCGGGACCTCACCGAGAACGTCGAACAGCTGCAGATCCGCCTCTCCCTGGAGCTGGCCCGGGACCGCACGGTCGCCGTCCTGGCGCGCCTGGGCCGACTGGCGGCCGAGCACGCCGAGCTGGTGATGGCGGGCCGTTCGCACAACGTCGCGGCCCAGGCCACGACCCTCGGGAAGCGGTTCGCGTCGGCGGCCGACGAGCTGCTCGTCGCGTACGCGCGCCTCGACGACCTGCTGGGCCGCTACCCGCTCCGCGGCATCAAGGGCCCGGTCGGCACCGCGCAGGACATGCTCGACCTCCTCGGCGGCGACACCGCGAAGCTGGCGGACCTGGAGCGGCGGGTGGCGGAGCACCTCGGCTTCTCGCACGCCTTCACCTCCGTCGGCCAGGTCTACCCGCGGTCCCTCGACTACGACGTGGTGAGCACGCTGGTCCAGCTCGCCGCCGCACCGTCCTCGCTCGCCAAGACCATCCGGCTGATGGCCGGGCACGAGCTGGTGACCGAGGGCTTCAAGCCCGGCCAGGTCGGCTCCTCCGCGATGCCGCACAAGATGAACACCCGCTCCTGCGAGCGCGTCAACGGACTCGCCGTCATCCTGCGCGGCTACGCCTCGATGGCCGCCGAGCTGGCGGGCGACCAGTGGAACGAGGGCGACGTCTCGTGCTCGGTGGTCCGCCGCGTGGCCCTGCCGGACGCCTTCTTCGCCTTCGACGGGCTGCTGGAGACCTTCCTGACGGTGCTCGACGAGTTCGGCGCCTTCCCCGCTGTCGTCGCCCGCGAGCTCGACCGGTACCTGCCCTTCCTCGCGACGACGAAGGTCCTCATGGGCGCTGTGCGGGGCGGGGTCGGGCGGGAGGCCGCACATGAGGTGATCAAGGAACACGCCGTCGCCTCGGCGCTCGCCATGCGCGAGAAGGGCGTGGAGCGCAACGAGCTGCTCGACCGGCTCGCCGACGACGAGCGCATCCCGCTGGACCGCACGCAGCTGGACGCGCTGATGGCCGACCGGCTGTCGTTCACGGGTGCCGCCGCCGACCAGGTCGCGACGGTCGTACGGCGGATCGAGGAGATCGCGGCGCAGCACCCGGACGCCGCGGCGTACGCGCCCGGGGCGATCCTCTGACCAGCCTTCGGCCCGAGGACCTGGAGGCCGCCCGCGACCGCACGATCGACGACGTGCTCGCGGGCGGTCTGCATGTGCTCTTCTGCGGCATCAACCCCGGGCTGATGTCCGGGGCGACGGGGCACCACTTCGCCCGGCCCGGCAACCGCTTCTGGCCCGTACTCCACGCCTCCGGGTTCACCCCTCGCCGGCTGCTCCCCGCGGAGCAGGGCGAACTGCCGGCGTACGGCCTCGGCATCACGAACGTGGCGGCCCGCACCACGGCGCGGGCCGACGAGCTCGACGACGAGGAGCTGCGCGAGGGCGGGCGCATCCTGCGGGAGAAGGTACGCCGGTACGAGCCGCGGTGGCTCGCCGTGGTCGGCGTGACCGCCTACCGGGTGGCGTTCGGCGACCGGCACGCGAAGGTCGGGCCGCAGGAGCGGACGATCGGCGGGACGCGGGTCTGGGTGCTGCCGAACCCCAGCGGGCTGAACGCCCACTGGACCCTGCGGACGATGGCCGAGGAGTTCGGAAAGCTCCGCGAGGCCGCGGGCGTGGCGGACGCCCGGCACCGGGGCGACTCGTAGAGAAATGTCCGTTTTCCCAATAGCCGGAATTTTCGTGGTTGACCCATGGTCGAGAACGAACGAGCATTTCCTCAATCGCCAAGGGATACAGCGATGAGGAGCCGTGAAAATGAAGGCAGTGCGTTTGCATAATTACCACGAGCGGCCGGTCGTCGAGGACGTTCCGGAGCCCGTGATCGAGTCCCCGCTGGATGTCATCGTGGAAATCGGAGGTGCCGGTCTTTGCCGTACCGATCTCCACATCGTCGAAGGCCAGTGGAATGAGAAATCCGGTGTGGATTTGCCCTACACCATCGGGCACGAAAACGCGGGATGGGTCCGCGAGACCGGTTCTGGAGTGTCCGGTCTGGAGGTCGGCGACGCCGTCATCATCCACCCCCTGATGACATGCGGGCTGTGCCGCGCCTGTCGTTCCGGTGATGATGTGCACTGCTCGGCGAGCGCCTTCCCCGGGATCGACTCGGACGGCGGCATGGCCGAACTGATGCGGACGAGCGCCCGCTCGTGTGTGAAGCTCGCCCCCGCTCTGCAGCCCGCCGACGTGGCAGCTCTGGCCGACGCGGGCCTCACCGCGTACCACGCCGTACGGAAGGCGCTGCCCCTGCTCTACCCCGGCGCCACCGTCGTGGCGATCGGCGCGGGCGGCCTCGGCCACATCGGGGTCCAGTGCCTGACGGCGCTCACCGCCGCCGAAATCGTCGTGGTCGACAGGTCGGATGCGGCGCTGGAGCTCGCCAAGAACCTCGGGGCGCACCACACCGTGAACGCCGCCGCCGGGGACCCGGTCGCGGCGGTCAGGGAGATCACCGCCGGGCAAGGTGCGCACGTGGTCATCGACTTCGTCGGCGAGCAGGGCACCGAGTCGCAGGGCGTCGCGATGCTGCGCAGAGCCGGTTCCTACTTCGTCGTCGGATACGGGGGGCTGGTGAACGTCCCCACCATCGACATCATCTCCGCGGAGATCAATGTCGTCGGCAACCTCGTCGGAAGCTTCAACGACCTCGAGGAGCTGATGACACTCGCCGCTCAGGAAAAGGTGCGGCTGCACACCACGACGTATCCGCTGGACGCGGTGAACGACGCGATGGACGACCTGGACAACGGGCGTCTGCAGGGCCGGGGAATTCTGGTTCCCGGCGCCGTCCACGGCCACGGCCACCGGTGAAGCCATGACAGAGAACAGTTTCCGTCAGCGACTTCTTGCCGAATTCCTCGGTACCGGATTTCTCGTTTTCCTCGGCGTCGGCTCGATTCCGGCCACGCTGATGCTGCAGGAAAGCGGAAAGACCAGCTTCACCATGGCAGACCTGGGCATGATCGCCTTCGCGTTCGCCATGGCGGTCGTGGCCGCCGTGTTCGCCATCGGGCACGTCTCGGGCTGCCATATCAATCCGGCCGTGACCCTGGCCCTGGCCTCGACCGGCAGGATGAGCCGGCGGGAGGTGCCCGGCTACATCCTGGCCCAGTGCGCGGGGGCGGTCGTCGGCGCCGCGGCCATCGTCGCCGTACTCGGAACGCGGGCGGTGCGGCTGGGGCTGGGCGTCGCCACCTACGCGGCCCCCACCTCCTCCTCCCAGGCGTTCTTCGCCGAAGCCGTGGGCACCTTCATCCTGGTCTTCGTCGTCTTCGGCGTCATCGACCAGCGGGCCCCCGGCGGATTCGCGGGTCTGCCCATCGGTTTCGCCGTCTTCGCGATCGCGGTCGCCGTGGGCCCGGTCACCGGAGCCGCGCTCAACCCGGCGCGGACCCTGGGGCCGCTGGTCACCGCCGCGCTGGGAGGCGGTACGGCCCTCTGGTCGCAGCTGCCGGTGTACCTCGCGGCGCAGGTGGTGGGGGGTCTGCTGGCCGGCCGCACCTATGTCGCGGTCAGCAGAATTCGGACGGCCACGGCCTGACTGTTAGCGTGGCGCGCCGGCCGCCGTCGCATGACGTGGCGGCGACCGGCCCGTCGGGCCGGACCCCGGGGGCCCACGGAAGCCCATGAAAGGGGGCGACGATGCACGGCAACGACCAGTACGCGGTCGAGCCCCATGACCTGCTCGGATCGGTGCGGCGCGCGCTGATGGTGCTGGAAGTGGTGGCCACGTGCGGCGACGGCATCACCGCGAAGGCCGTCGCCCGCCGCCTCGGTCTGACCCTGCCCACCACCTACCGCCTGCTGAACACGCTCGTACACGACGGCTACCTGGTCCGTCTCCACCACTCCCGCGGCTACGGGCTGGGCTACAAGCTCACCGACCTGCACCGCCACCTGTGCGCGGAGCTCGATGTCACCCCCGGTGTCTCCGGTGTGCTCCACGAGATCCACCAGGAGTGCACGGCCGCCGCCTACTACACCGTCTTCCGGGACGAGGACATCGTCGTCGCCGAGGTGGCGGATTCACCCGAGGCGCCGCGGGCCGAACCGCTCGGCATCGGATTCCACGAGGCGCCGCACGCCACGGCCTTCGGCAAGGTCATGCTCTCGTCCCTGCCTGCCAGAAGGCGCCAGAACTACTTGCGCGGCCAGGGCCTGGCCCGTCTCACCGCTTCCACCATCACCGCACCCGACGTCCTGGAAGGGCATCTGCGGCAGGTGCAGTCCTCGCGTGTGGCCGTCGAGGTCGGGGAGTTCAGCTCCGAGCTGTCGTGCGTGGCCGCCCCGGTCTACAGCGACGGCGAGGTGGCGGGAGCCGTGGCCACCTCGGTTCCCACCACGCTGTTCGCGCCGCGCCGGCGGCAGTTGGAGGAGGCCGTACGTCTCGGGGCCGCCCGCGTCTCCCGCCTGCTCGCCGCCGGCCCGAGCGGGTAGGCCGCTCGAGCGCCCCGGCACACCACCAGGGCTTCCCCGGCGCTTTCCAGCATCGTTGGAAAGCGCCCCGGGATGGTTTCCCCGGTCGGCCGGTGATCGGTCAGGGTGGCTCCACAGCGGACCGCATGCCCGCGGCATCCGCCGTAAACGGACTGAGGAGTGAGCCCCATGCCCAAGGTACTGATCGTCACCGGTGACGCCGCCGAGGACCTCGAGGTCTTCTACCCCTACCAGCGGCTGCTGGAAGAGGGCTACGAGGTGCACATCTCGGCCCCGTCACGCAAGAAGCTCCAGTTCGTGGTGCACGACTTCGTCGAGGACTTCGACACCTTTACCGAGAAGCCCGGCCATGCCTGGCCTGCCGACCTCGCGCTGTCGGAGGTCGACCCGGCCGACTACGCTGCGGTGGTCATACCCGGCGGCCGTGCGCCCGAGTACCTGCGCCTGAATGCCGACTTCCAGCGCGTCGTCGGCCACTTCTTCGAAACCGGCAAGCCGGTCGCGCATGTGTGCCACGCGGCCGTGGCGCTCGCCTCCCTGGGCGTGCTGAAGGGGCGGCGTACGGCTGCCTGGCCCGCGTGCGCGCCGGACGTCGAGAGCGCCGGCGGCACCTTCGTCGACGAGGCCGCCGTCGTGGACGGGAACATGGTCTCCGCCCGGGCCTGGAACGACCACCCGGCGTGGATGCGCGCCTTCACCGAGCTGCTGCGCGAGCACGCTCCCGTCAGCGCCTGACGGCGAACCAGCCGGGTAAGGTGCCGGGTTCACCGCGAAGAGGACGGAAGAAGGGCAGAAGGGCGGCAGGATGTCCGAGGGGCAGGCTCTGCGGAGCATCGAACGCGCCATGGCGGTTCTGGACGCCGCCGCGGCCTCGTCCGAGCCGGTGACGGCCAAGGCGCTCGCCCGCGAGCTCGGCTGTTCCCTGTCCACCGCCTACAACCTCGTGAACACACTGATGGCCGGCGGCTACCTGGAACGCGCGGACGGGGGCTACGTCCTCGGCGACCGGGTATCCGCCCTCCACCGGGCCAGGGTGCGGCGCGGGCCTGCCGCCGAGGATGTCGGCGCCGTGCTCGAAGGAGTTCGGCGGGCGGGTGGCACGTCGTCGGCGTACTACTCCCGTTTCCGCGGGGGCAGCGTCGTCATCGAGAGCGGAGCCCACGCGCCCGGCGTCGGCCCCGAGTCCGTCCTCCCGCTCGGCCCGGACCTCCATGCCCATGCCACGGCCCACGGCAAGGTCCTGCTGTCCGGCCTGACGGCTTCCGCCAGGCGGCGGTACCTGGAGGGGCGGGGCATGCCGAGGCTGACCGGACGCACCATCACACACGTCGCCCGCCTGGAGACCCAGCTCGAGCGCGTGCGGCGCAGGGGGATCGCCATGGCGGTCGAGGAGCACGCACCCGGTGAGGCGTGCGTGTCGGTGCCGGTGACCGCACCGGACGGGCGGGTGCTGGCTGCCGTCTCCGTGGCGGTGCCCGTCCCGGCGCTCCGCGCCCACCGCGACGCACTGGTGCGGGCGCTGCAGCGGGGCGCCCGGGACGCCGCGCGTCTTCTCGCCGGGGACGGGACGCGGTCACCGGAGTAACGCCTGGTGGAGGCGGCGACCGGCTCCATGGGAGCAGCTCCGTGCGCGCGGCTCCGTGTGCGCGGCTCTGTCTGCCCCGCTCCGCATGCCCGACTCCGCATGCCCGACTCCGTATGCGCTACCGCGCTGCCCGGGCTCAGCGCACGTCCTCCTCCCCTATCGCGGCGAAGAGCTGCAGCCGCGGCGGCGGCTCCGGGTCGTCCTCCCGGGTGATGCCGAGCCCGACCCAGCGGCCCTCGACCCGCCAGGCGTACACCTCCCCCACGAGCGCGCTGAGCGTCCGCAGCGGCTCCGGGACCGGCTCGCCCTTCGCGACCCGTTCCAAGCGGCCGGTTAACCGGGTCCGTTCGGGCTCGCCCCAGCGGTAGGTCAGCACCTGGACGAGCACCTGCAGCTCGGACTCGAACTCCTCGCGCGCATCCTGCACGACGGACATGTCCTGCCCCCAGAGCCCGTCCACGGCGTCGAGTTCGGCGAGATGGAACCCCGGGCCGCTCTCGACCCGGCCCTCCACGCACCGCTGCGCGGGGAAGGGGCGCGCACACAGCCGCTCGATGGCCGTCAGGTGCGACCTCGTGGTGTCCATGCCGTCAGTAAAACTGCTGCCACTGACAATTGGCGGGCCGTCAGGCGCCGAGCCGGACGGGCGTTAGGCGTCGCGCCGTTCCAGGGCCCACCACCCCGCCCACACGGCGGCTGCGGTCCAGCCGGCCATCACCGCCAGACCCGCCCACGCACCCAGCGGGCCCTCCGGCACCGGGTGCATCACCTGCCAGCCCGCGTGGTCGGGCCCGATCGATCGGGCGCGCGGCCTGTCCAACGCCGAGATCGCCGCGGAGTTGGTGCTCAGCGCCGGGACGGTGAAGTCGCATGTCAGCGCGGTGCTGGCGAAGCTGGGAGCACGCGACCGCACACAGGCGGTGATCGCCGCGTACGAGTCGGGGTTCGTCGAGCCCGGATAGCGTGCCGGGTGCCTTACGAGATGCGCACGACGCTCGCCGCGCCGCAGCTCAGCGGCTACGATCCGGCTCACACACACTGGTAGGGAGGCCGGGTTTGGCGCGGCTCACCGGCGGGGACCCATCCCTGCTGCGACGGATCAACTCGGCGGTGGTGCTGTACGCGCTCCGGGACGGCGGAGCTGCGACCCTGACCCATCTCGTCCAGGTCACGGGGCTGTCGCGGCCAACCGTCGAAGGCGTCGTCGAGGGGCTGATCGAGACCGGCCTGGTGCGGGAGGCGCCCGCCGAGGAGGGCGGGACGCGCCGTCAGGGCCGCCCCGCCCGCCACTTCCGCTTCCACGCCGAGGCCGGGCATCTGCTGGGTGTCGAGATCGGCCCGCACCGGGTCGCGGCGCTGCTCTCCGACCTCAGCGGGAACCTGGCGGGGTCCGCGGTGCGCGAGGTGCCCGAGAAGGCGTCCGCGGACGAGCGGCTCGAACGGGTCCGCGCGGCGGTCGCCGACCTGCTGCGCCGCACGGGCGTGGCGCGCAGCTCGCTGCGCGCCGTCGGCGTGGGTACGCCGGGCATCGTCGAGGCGGACGGGACCGTACGCCTGTGCACGGCGCTGCCCGGGTGGACCGGGCTGCAGCTCGGCGAGCGGCTGCGGCGGTCCTTTCGCTGCCCGGTGCTCGTGGAGAACGACGCGAACGCGGCGGTGGTCGCCGAGCATTGGAAGGGCGCGGGCGCAGGCTCCGATGACATCGTTTTCGTGCTGGCCGGGCTGAGCCCGGGCGCGGGCTCGCTCATCGGCGGGCGGCTGCACCGCGGGTACGGCGGGGCGGCCGGGGAGATCGGCGCGCTGCACCTGCTGGGGCGGGAGGCCACACCGGAGCAGGTGCTGTCGACGACCGGCGAGCCGCTGCCGCCGCTCGACGAGGCGGCGGTGGCACGGGTGTTCGCGCAGGCGTGGGAAGGGGACGAGCGGGCGCAGCAGGCCGTGGAGCGGTTCATCCGGCGGCTGGTGCACGATGTGGCGGCGCTGGTGCTGGCCCTGGACCCCGAGCTGGTCGTGGTGGGCGGCTGGGCCGCGGGCCTCGACGGCGTCCTGGACCCGCTGCGGGTCGAACTGGCCCGCTACTGCCTGCGGCCGCCGCGGGTCGAGCTGTCGATGCTGGGCGAGGCGGCGGTGGCCACGGGGGCCCTGCGGCTGGCCCTGGATCATGTGGAGGAACAGCTCTTCGCCGTCGAGGGCACGGTCACCGCTCGGCGCTGAGACCTGAGATGAGACCTGAGACGAGGCGTGGGGCTACGCCTGAGCCAACCGAGCGGTGCGGCTGAACGGCCGCTGCGCGGCGGGAACTTGCGACCTGCCCGCCCGGAATCACTTCCGGACGGGCAGGTGGGAGATCTCGCGCAGAGGGCGTGAGCGCGCGGCTCGCACCGCTCAGGACGCGCGGCGCTCCTCGCCGGTATGTGTGATCTGGACCGAGCCGGTCTCGCCGAAGGTGAGGCGGCAGGTGTCCGCCCGGTACGTGGCGACGGCGACCGCGACCGTACGGCCCTGCGCGAAGTACCGCGTCGTGAGCACCAGCACCGGCGCGCCCGGCAGCCGGTCGAGCTGCCTGGCGTCGTCGGCGCGCGCGGAACCGAGTTCGACGGCGCGGTCCTGGCCCTCCAGCTCCAGCCGCTGCAGCTCGCGCAGCACGGCCCGCGCCCGCGCAGCACCGGCGAGCCGGTCGATGGCCGCGAGGCCGGGCACGGATCCGGCCGGTACGTACAGCAGCTCCGCGGCGACCGGCTGGCCGTGCGTCCTGCGCGTACGCCGCACCGTGTGGACCTGCTCCTCCGGGTCGGTGCCGAGGAATCGGGCGACCGCGGCCGGAGGAACGGTCTCCTCGCAGTCGACGGGCTGCCAGGCGTCGCCGCCCGAACCGGGCCAGCCGTGCTGCTCGGGGCCGACGGCCACGCCGACCCGGGGCGGGGCGACCGTGGTGCCGACGCCGCGGCGGCGCTGCAGCCTGCCTTCGAGTTCGAGCTGCTCGAGTGCCTGCCGCAAGGTGGCACGCGCGACACCGAACCGGGCTGCGAGTTCACGCTCGTTGGGCAGGATCTCGCCCACCTCGAACTCGGAGTCCAGCGCTTCACTGAGCACGGTCTTCAGGTGCCAGTACTTCGGCTCCGGCACCGATTCGAGCTGCGTAGTCCCCACCCTGTCCTCCGCAATCTCCGTGTCCCTGGGATCCCCCGCACCGAAGGCCGGGGTAGAGGTTTTATCGCCCTTGTTTATTAAAGGTTCTTGCACTATCTCTGCGACCATAGGGCGGCTCTCATCCTTGGTCAATACCAATCCTCGATCGGCTGCCCGCCTTCCGCAGCCGTGCGACAGAGCATTCACACGGCGTTCGTGTAGCCCCGGCCCGATGACCGGGAAGTGGCGCGATGTAGCGTCGATGATCACCGGCGGAACGGGAGGCGACGGGCGATGGACCAGGTCACGGTGGTCACCGGCGGTGGTCGCGGGATCGGGGCGGCGGTCGCCGTACGGCTGGCCCGCGCCGGACACCGGATCGGCATCGGCTACGAGCGCGCCCGCGACGCCGCAGAGGAGACGGCCGCGGCCGTGCGGGACGCGGGCTCCGCGTGCGTGGTCGTCCAGGCGGACACCAGCGTCGAGGAGCAGGCCGACGCCCTGTTCGACGCCGTGCGGGAGGAGTTGGGACCGGTCACCGGGCTGGTCAACAACGCCGGGATCACCGGCCCGCTGGGCCGCTTCGCGGACACCCCGCCCGACGTGATGCGCCGCGTGGTGAACGTGAACGTCACGGGCGCCCTGCTCTGCGCGCGCCGGGCCGTACGGGAGATGTCGACCCGGTACGGCGGCCGCGGCGGGGCCATCGTCAACATCTCCTCGGGCGCGGCCACGCTCGGCAGCCCCGGCGAGTACGTGCACTACGCCGCGAGCAAGGCGGCCGTGGACGCGCTGACCGTCGGCCTGGCCAAGGAGCTGGGCGCCGAGGGAATCCGGGTGAACTCCGTGCAGCCCGGCATGATCCTCACCGATATCCACGCCTCGATGGGCGACCCGGAGCGGCCCTGGCGCAACCCGGAGCGCGTGCCGATGCGCCGCCCCGGCGAGCCGGACGAGGTCGCGGCCGCGGTGGCGTGGCTGCTGTCCCCCGAGGCCTCGTACACCACGGGGGCGGTGCTGCGGGTCGCGGGCGGCCTGTAGGCCGTGGTCCCGGGAGCCGCTCAAGGCGCGACGGCGCCGAGCTTGTCAGGGTTCCGGACGATGTAGACACAGGCGATCCGGCCGTCCTCGGTCATGTCGAGCGACATGACGCTGTCCGGCTTCCCGCCGGAGAGTACGAGCAGGGACGGGACGCCGTTGATCTCCCGGAAGAGGAACTCCATGTCCGGGATGGGCTGCTGGGCCACCGCGAAGAGGAAGCGGCCGACCTTGTCCGCGGTCTCGAGGACCCGCAGCGGGGCCTTCGCCTTGCCGCCGCTGTCCCCGACCAGGCGGGCGTCGGGGGCGAGCAGCGCCAGCAGGTCGTCGAGGTCTCCGCCGGTCGCGGCGGAGAGGAACCGCTCGGTCAGGTCACGCTGCTCCGCCGGATCGACCGGGAACCGGGGTTTGCGCTCCTCCACATGCCGGCGGGCCCGGCCCGCGAGCTGCCGTACGGCGGGCTCGCCGCGCTCGAGGATCGCGGCGATCTCCGCGTACGGGAAGCCGAACGCCTCGCGCAGCACGAACACCGCGCGCTCCAGTGGCGACAGCGACTCCAGGACGACGAGCACGGCGAGCGACACGGACTCGGCGAGCACCGCCCGCTCGGCGGCGTCCGGGACCGTGCCCGCGAAGTCGGTGACGATCGGCTCGGGCAGCCACGGACCGACGTAGGACTCGCGCCGGGACTGGGCCTGGCGCAGCCGGTCGAGGGCGAGCCGGGTGGCGATCCGTACGAGGTAGGCGCGCGGCTCGCGCACGGTCTCGCGATCGGCGCGCGACCAGCGCAGCCAGGCCTCCTGGACGACGTCCTCGGCGTCGGCGACGCGACCGAGCATGCGGTACGCGACGCCGGTCAGGACGGGCCGGTGCTCCTCGAAGACGTCGGTCGCGGTATCGGTGCCCACGCGCTCATCCCACCTGACGGGCGGGTCCCGTGTCCAGGCGGCGGGCGCGCCGTGGCCGTTTCGACCGGATCCCGCGGACGGGGGCGGACGCCCTCTTGAACTCCGGGCTACCGAAGGGTAATTATTCCTGACACCCTGTCTACCTCAGCCCACCGGCTGTCCCTCGGCGTCGTCCCGCGACGGTCAGGAGCGCACCCCCATGCCCGCGACGGTTTCCTTCACGATCGACTCCCAGTCCGGCAGGCATCCGGTCACCGTCGCGTACGAACGCCTGGGCTCGGGCGAGCCCCTGCTGCTCCTGCACGGCATCGGCCACCACCGCCAGGCGTGGGACCCGGTGCTGCGCGTCCTCGCCGCGGAGCGCGAGGTCGTCGCCGTCGACCTGCCGGGTTTCGGGGAGTCTCCGGCACTGCCGGACGGCGTGCCCCACGACCTGGAGACGGTGGTCCCGGCCCTCGGCGCCCTGTGCGAGGCGCTGGAGCTCGACCGGCCGCATGTCGCGGGGAACTCGCTGGGCGGACTCCTCGCGCTCGACATGGGCCGCGAGAAGCTCGTACGGTCCGTGACCGCGCTCTCCCCCGCCGGGTTCTGGACGCAGGCCGAGCGCCGCTACGCCTTCGGCGTGCTGCGCGGCATGCGGACCGGGGCCCGGCTGCTGCCGCCGCCCGTGGTGGAGCGGCTGTCGCGGACGACGGCCGGGCGTGCGGTGCTGGTGAGCTCCATCTACGCGCGGCCGGGGCGGCGTTCACCGGAGGCCGCTGCCGCCGAGACCCGGGCCCTGCGGGAGGCCACCGGCTTCCACTCCACGCTCTCCGCGGGGCGTGACGTGCTGTTCACCCACGACGTGCCCGGGGTGCCGGTCACCATCGCCTGGGGTACGCGCGACTGCCTCCTGCTCTCCCGCCAGGGCGTCCGCGCCAAGGACGCGATCCCCGGCGCCCGGCTCGTACGGCTCCCCGGGTGCGGTCACGTCCCCATGAGCGACGACCCGGCGCTCGTGGCGCGGGTGATCCTCGACGGCAGTCGTCCACCGATGGGGAGTTGAGGGCCCGGGGCGCGGCGTTCCACGGAAGCGCCCGGAGGCCTGGGCGCCCGTGGCCCCTGAGCCCGGTGCCCTGGGGGCCGGTGCCCTGGGGGCCGGCGCCGCCGAATCCGGAGCCTCTGAGCCCGGCGCCCTCGAACCCGGCGACCCTGAGCCCAACACCCCCGAGCCCAGCGCGACGCCCGCTCCGACCAGCAGGCTGCCGGCCGCCTGCGCCACGCCGTACGCACCCGTGCCGACGGCCGGTGCGGTCAGTGCGGCGGACACCGGGATGAGGCCGGAGAAGAGGGTGGCGCGCTCGGCCCCGATCCGCTGGACGCCGTTGTACCAGCACACGAAGCCGACGACGGTGACGACGGCGGCCTGCCACAGCAGCGCCACCGCCTCCGCCGGGCCCGGCACCCGCAGCACCGCTCCCCCGTCGAGCAGCAGGCCGAGCGCCGCGGACTCCAGAGCCGCGATGGCGCAGGCCACAGCCGAGAGCAGCTTGGGGCCGAGCGGCCGCAGCACGGGCACTGCGAGCAGCGCGAAGCAGACCTCACCGGCGAGGGCGCCGAGCGACCAGGCGAGCCCTGCCGCGTCCGTGCGCCCCCAGCCCTGGACCGTGAACGCGCCCGCCGCGACGAGCAGCGCGCCGTAGAGGACGGGGCGGGCGGGCCTGCGGCCGTCCGCGGCCGGGGCGATCACCGCGACCAGGACGGGGGCGCAGCCGACGAAGACACCCGGTACGGCCGGTTCGGCGGTCCGCTCGGCCGCCAGCACCGCCAGGTTGAAGCCGGTCATGCCCGTGGCGGCGAGCAGCGCCATGCGCATCCACTGACGGGCCGTCAGTGAGCGCAGCGGCGCCGTGCCACCGCGGCCGAGCAGCGGAAGGAGGAGCAGGGCCGCCAGCCCGTAGCGGAGGGCCTGCCCGCCGGCGTGCGGGTAGTTGCCGAGCACGCTGTTGGCGGTGAAGGACCCGCCGACGAGGACGCAGGCGAAGGCGGCGAGGAGCGCCCCAAGCCGGTGTGCGGTGTTCATGTGGTCCACCTCGCGGGGCGTCGGGAACGGGCCGGTACGGCCACCGGCGCTGCGCGCCCGCGGGCCTGTCCACCGGCTGCCCCTCCCCCGCCCGGAGGCAGCCGGACGCCCCCGACGCTAGGCACGGAACCGGACCGCCTTAAGGTCCAATCCGATGAGCGATTCAGGGACCACTTCGGCTTCGGGCGGAGGCGGGGGCGACGGTGCCGCGCGGACCGACGAACGGACCGACGCGCAGACCGACGCGCAAGCCGCCGCGCAGGCCGCCGCGCAGGCCGCCACGCGGGCCGCCGCATGGACCGCCGCATGGGAGTTGCTGCTGCCGACCGCGTCGGCGCCGCCGCGGCAGCGCGGCCGGCTGCTGCAGTCGGCGCTGCGCCAGGCGGTGCGCTCAGGTCGGCTGGCCCCCGGAACGCGGCTGCCCTCGAGCCGCGAGCTGGCCGCGGACCTCGGGGTGTCGCGTGGACTGGTCACGGACGCGTACGAGCAGTTGACGGCCGAGGGCTATCTGGACAGCCGGCGAGGAGCGGGCACTTGGGTCGGGCAGGTCGGACAGGCAGCGCGGTCCGCCGCCCGGCGGGCACCTGAAGGCGGCACGGCGCACGTAAGGCCGGTCGCCGACTTCCGGCCCGGCACCCCCGACCTGGCGCTCTTCCCGCGCGCCGGCTGGTCGGCCGCGCACCGGAGAGTCCTGGCCCGGCTGCCGCACAGCAGGCTCGGCTACCCCGATCCGCGCGGCCTGCCGGAGCTGCGCCGGGCGCTCGCCGACCTGCTCGCCCGCCGCCGGGGCGTGGTGGCGGACCCGGACCGGATCGTCGTCTGCTCGGGCGTGGCCCAGGCGATGACCCTGCTCGGGCTCGTGCTGCGCGGGCGCGGACAGCGGGCGGTCGGGGTCGAGGACCCGGGTAGTCCGGAGCACGGCGCGCTGTTCGCCGCGACGGACGTCGAGACGGTGCCAGTGCCGCTGGGCGCGGACGGCCTGGACACGAAGGTGCTGGCCGCGTCGGGCGTACGGGCGGTGGTGACCACACCGTCGCACCAGTTCCCGTCCGGGATCGCGTACTCCGCGCACTGCCGCGCCCGGCTGCTCGCGTGGGCTCGCGAGGTGGACGGCTTGGTGGTGGAGGACGACTACGACGGGGACTTCCGCTACGACCGGGCGCCGGTGGGGGCGCTCCAGGGCCTCGACCCGGACCGGGTCGCGTACACCGGCTCGGTCAGCAAGTCCCTCGCGCCAGGCCTGCGGCTCGGGTGGGCGGTCGTGCCGGACCGGCTGCTCGGTGAACTGGTCGCCCGCAAACGGACCATGGACCTCGGCAATCCCGCCCTGGGCCAGGCGGTCCTGGCCGATTTCGTCGTCCGCGGCGACTACGACCGGCAGCTTCGTCGCTGCCAGCGCGCGTACCGCGAGCGGCGGGATGCCCTGGTGGCGGCCCTGGCCGCGCACTTTCCCGGCGCGGAGGTGACCGGGATCGCCGCAGGCCTGCACGCGATCGTCCGCCTCCCGGCCCGCTATGGGCCCGAGGCGCGCTTCGTGTCGCGCGCGGCCGCGGCGGGAGTGGCGCTTCGGCCGCTGTCCGAGTACGGCACGCTGCCGATGGGGGGCGGGGCGGTGGACGACGGGCGGGGCAATGACGGGGCGGTACGGCTCGTGCTCGGCTACGCGCAGCTGCCTCCAGCGGAGATCGCCCGGGCCGTGGGCCTGCTGGGATCGGCGGTCAGATCATGACCGCCTCTCATCCCGCCGCCGGACCACCGCCCGCCCCGCGTCCAGGTCGACGCGCACGCGCGGCGGAGCACCGTCCTGGACATCGTTCCGCACGATCTGCTCCACCTGGCGCTGCTCCAGCTGTACGCGCTTATTAGCATTCAGGAACGCGTGCAGCTCCTCAATTGCGGTGGTTCCCACGCCCACCCCGGTGCGGGGCCTGCGTACGGCTAAGCGGCGGTGCAACCACTCCGGACGGCCCCGTCGCAGCACCACGTACCGGGCCGAGGCCAGCATGAAGGGCACCATCACCAGCAGGCTTATGGACAGCAGGCTCGTCATCATCATGCCCGCTCAACGCCCCGGCGCCGGTGCGCCGTTCCCGGCTGCCCTGCGGCGGGCGACGTGGGAAGGGGCGATCGGGGCTGCGTGGCGGGGCGCGGGCGGGGCTTGAACCACGCGATTGCGCAGTGCCAGCGCCCTGCGCGAGGGCTTCTGGGCAGCGGCGGGTTGTTCACCGGGTTTCTCTCAGGAAGTCCCGGCCTTCAGGCCGGGGAAGAATGGGTCGTCGGAACGGAGCGGCGAAGCACCGGAGTTGGCTGCGTTGCTGGTCGAGCGGCATTGTGAGCCGTCCTGTCGTAGGGGACAGCCGCGAGCGCGACTTGGCTTAAGGGCACCGAGTCACCAAGCTCGGTCCTTCAGGGCCGAGAAGTTGGCTGCGCGTTTTGGTGCCTGACATCTGGCACCGGTAGCAACGGTGACGGCGCCGCGGACAGCCGGGGCGGCCGGGGCAGGACTTGGTGTGAGCAACGGGAGGTACCAGATGGGGCAGGGATCGCAGGGATCCGGGAGAGGCGTCGGGCGGCGGTCGCTTCTCCGGGGCGGGGCCGTGGCGTCGGCGGGGCTCGCGCTGCCGTCGTCGCTCTCGCTGACCGGGGCGGCGCCCGCGCAGGCCCTGTCGGGACGGCCCGAGGCCCGCTGGGGCGTGCAGGTCGGCGATGTGACCGCCTCGTCGGGCCTGGTGTGGGTGCGGTCCGACCGTCCGGCCCAAGTGATCGTCGAGACGTCGGCCACCGAGTCGTTCCGCAACGCACAGCGCCAGTACGGCCCCGTGGTCGGCCCGGGCACGGACTTCACCGGAACGGCTCCGCTGCGCGGGCTGCCCCCGGGTGAGCAGATCCACTACCGCGTGCTGCTCGCCGACCCCGACGACCCGCGGCGTACGGGCGAGCCGGTGTACGGGACGTTCCGCACGGCACCGGTGCGGCGGCGCGAGGGCGTACGGTTCGTGTGGTCGGGCGACCTCGCAGGGCAGGGCTGGGGCATCAACCCGGAGCACGGCGGCTACCGCATCTTCGAGGAGATGCGGCGCAGGAACCCGGATTTCTTCCTCTTCAGCGGGGACACCGTCTACGCCGACGGGCCGCTGACGGGGAGCGTGACGCTTCCGGACGGGCGCGTGTGGCGGAACGTCACCACCGAGGAGAAGGCGAAGGTCGCCCAGACCCTGGCCGAGTACCGCGGGAACTTCCGCTACAACCTGCTGGACGAGAACCTGCGGCGCTTCAACGCCCAGGTGCCGTCGATCGTGCAGTGGGACGACCACGAGGTCGTCAACAACTGGTATCCCGGCGAGATCCTGGACGACGCCCGGTACACGGAGAAGTCGGTGGACGTCCTGGCGGGGCGGGCGCGGCAGGCGTTCTCGGAGTACTTCCCGATCCCGACGCTGCGGCCCGGCCGGACGGAGGGGCGGGTGCACCGGGTGGTCCGGCACGGTCCGCTGCTGGACGTCTTCGTGCTGGACATGCGGACGTACCGGAACCGGAACTCGCCGAACCGGCAGCCGGAGGACACGCAGGGCATCCTCGGGCGCGAGCAGCTGGAGTGGCTCAAGCGCGAGCTGGGCCGGTCGCGGGCGGCGTGGAAGGTGATCGCCTCGGACATGCCGCTGGGGCTCGTGGTGCCGGACGGCGCCACGGACTTCGAGGCGGTCGCGAACGCCGACCCGGGCGCGCCGCTCGGCCGCGAGCTGCAGATCGCGGAGCTGCTGCGGTACATCAAGCACAGCCGGATCACGGGCACGGTATGGCTGACGGCGGACGTGCACTACACGTCGGCGCAGCACTACGACCCGTCGCGGGCGGCGTTCACGGACTTCGCGCCGTTCTGGGAGTTCGTGTCCGGGCCGCTGAACGCGGGTTCGTTCCCGGCGAACGCGCTGGACGGGACGTTCGGTCCGGACCGGGTCTTCGTGAAGGCCCCGGCGAGGGCGAACGTCTCGCCCGCCGAGGGCTACCAGTTCTACGGCGAGGTGGACATCGACGGGCACAGTGGGGAACTGACGGTGCGGCTGCGCGAGGACGGCGGCGCGGTGCTGTTCACGAAGGTCCTCGAGCCGGGGCGGGTCGGGCAGTGAACCGCTGACCATGGTGGGGCGGTAGCCCGTTGACGGTCAGTGCCGGGGCCTACCGTCCTTTCCATGACGCGCTCGTGCCTGCCGGGGCTCGAGACCTCGCCCGTCACGGGCCGCTCATAAATGACCAAAACCGGGCCTTAGGCGACCAGAACCACCCTTAACCCGTCGGTCACAAAGCGTTCGTGATCACGCAACACCCTTCAGGCAGGGTGATCCCATGACTGATGTGACATCTGCGAAGAGCTCCCGCCGCCCGCACCACTGGCGGCGGGATCTCATCGAACTCGCCGCCCTCTTCACGGCCGTCGCGGTCGCGGACGCCGTCGCGAACATGATCGTGCACGGCCCCCACGGCCCCGTACTGCTGATCACCTCCGCCGTCGCCATGATCGCCACGGCGGGCTTCCACACATGGTGGGCACGACGCCACGGCCACGCCCCGCCGCTGGGCCATACGCCCGATACCGGCGATACCGGCGATACCGGCCACGGCGTCGCCGCCGCGTCCGCGTCGGCCCCCGCCGCCACGGCGGGCCCGGATGCGGGCGGTACGACGCTGTGGCGCCTCCGGACCACCGTACGGGACGTTCCCGGCAGCCTCGCCGTGCTGTGCACCGCCCTCGCCCGCCGCCGCGTGGACATCCTGACCCTCCAGACGCACCCGCTGTCCGACGGCACGGTGGACGAGTTCCTGCTGCGCGCCCCGGAAGAACTGGCTCCCGCCCAGCTGACGCGCGAGATCGCCGCGGTCGGCGGCCGCGGCACCTGGATCGAGCGCGCCGACGCCCACGACCTGGTCGACGCCCCGACCCGGGTGCTGAACCTCGCAACGCGCACCGCCCTGGACGCGGCCGAACTCCCCCTCGCGCTACGGCAGTTGCTCGGCCGCTGCACGATCCACTCGCTGCCCGCGCAGTCCCTCAGCGGGCAGCCGCTCGCCGAGCCGGTCCCCGAGGAGGGCGTCCTGGAGGACACCGTGCTGCGGCTGCCCGACCCCTCAGGCGGGGTCATCACGGTCGAGCGGCCGTATCTGCCCTTTACGCCCACCGAGTTCGCCCGCGCCCGCGCCCTCGTCGAGCTGGACGCGCGGCTCGGCCCGCGCGTGCCCAGCAGCCGGGACGTGCTGACGCTGCCGGAGGGCAACGAGATCACCGTGCGGCGGGCGGACACCGACGACCTGGCCGCCGCCCGCGACATGCAGGCGCGCTGCTCCGCCCGGACGCTGTCGATGCGCTACCACGGCCCGGTCCGCGACGCCGACCGCTACCTCGCCCACCTGCTCAGCCCCCGCTACGGCCGCACGCTCGCCGTGCAGACCCCGTCAGGACGGCTCGTCGCCCTCGGCCATCTGCTCTGGGACGGCGACGAGACCGAGGTCGCGCTGATCGTCGAGGACGACTGGCAGCGCCGCGGGGTCGGCGCTGAGCTGCTGCGCCGGTTGGTCGCGCTGGCCGTCGAAGCGGGCTGCGACAGCGTGTACGCCGTCACGCAGTCGTCGAACACCGGGATGGTCGCCGCCATGCGCGGCCTCGGCCTGCCGCTCGACTACCAGATCGAGGAGGGCACGCTCGTCATCACCGCCCGGCTGGCCCCGACACCCGTCGTGACCCCCGGCCCGCACGGCCCGCACGGCCCGCAGGAGCCGGCCCCGGGGCGGGGGGAGTCGTACGGGCCGGTGTACCAGCCGTCGGCCGAGCGCTGACCGGGACGCCCAGGCCCGCGCCCGGGCTGTCGGCCACGGCACCGCGGGAAGCGCGCGGATCACCGAGCGCGCGGTCGAGGTCCCGCCACAGGTCCTCGGCGTCCTCGAGCCCCACCGACATCCGCAACAGCCGGTCGCTCACCCCGGCGGAGCGGCGGTCGCCCTCGTCCACGATGCGGTGGCTGATGGACGCCGGGTGCTGGATGAGCGTGTCGACGCTGCCGAGGCTGACCGCCGGGGTGATCAACCGCACCCCGGCGATCACCTCGTGCGGGTCCCCGTACACCTCGAAGGCCACCATCGCCCCGCCGAGCTTCGGGTAGTGGACGCGGGCGACCCGCGGATCGGCCGCCAGCCGCTCCGCGAGCCGCGCCGCGGACGCCGAGGCGGCCCGCACGCGTACGGGGAGGGTGGCGAGCCCGCGGAGCAGCAGATAGCCGGCGAGCGGGTGGAGCACCCCACCGGTGGCGAACCGTACCTGTCGCAGCTTCCGGGCGAACTCCTCGTCGCAGGCGACGACTCCGCCGAGTACGTCGCCGTGCCCGCCGAGGTACTTCGTCGCGCTGTGCAGCACGATCCGCGCGCCCTGCTCGGCGGGGCGCTGGAGGACGGGCGTGGCGAAGGTGTTGTCGACCAGCAGCGGCACTCCCTCCTCGCCCCCCTTCGGGGAGGAGGGGCCCACACCGCACGCGTGGGCGACAGCCCGCAGGTCGATCTCGGCGAGCGTGGGGTTCGCCGGTGACTCCACCATGACCAGGCCGGTGTCGTGCCGGATGGCGTCGGCGACGCTCCCCCTGACTTCGTCGGGGGTACCCCCAGCCGGGTCCACCCAGGTGACCTCGCTGCCGAGCAGGCCCGCGGTGAGCAGGTGGTCGCTGCAGCCGTAGAGCGGGCGGACGGCGACGACGTGGCGCAGCCCCAGGCTCGTCCTGGCCAGCAGGCAGGCGGTGAGGGCGGCCATGCCGCTGGCGAAGGCGACCGCGCTTTCGGTGCCTTCGAGCCGGGCCAGTGCGGTCTCGAAGCGGGCGGTGGTCGGGTTGTCGAGCCGGGCGTAGACCGGCGGTCCGTCGAGCTGCGCGCCGGTGGCGGCGAAGGCGTCGAGCCGGGCGGCCTCGGCCCGGCTGTCGTACGACGGATAGGTGGTCGACAGGTCCAGGGGCGGGGCGTGCAGGCCCAGTTCGGCGAGGTCCTCGCGGCCGGCGTGCACGGCTTCGGTGGCGAGCGAGCGGGATGGCGTCGCCGCGGTTGTCGTCGCTGTCGTGTCCATGGTCCGATGCTGAACACTCGACGGGGTACGGCGGCGATTCTCCGTGCTATGTTCGGCCAATGGCCGATTCCGTACCCCTGGATCCGGTGGATCTGCAGATTCTGCGGCTTCTGCAGAACGACGCCCGGACCACGTACCGCGACCTCGCGGCCGAAGTCGGGGTCGCGCCGTCGACGTGCCTCGACCGGGTGGCGCGGCTGCGCCGCGCCGGGGTGATCCTCGGGCACGAGCTGCGGCTGGACCCCGCGAAGCTGGGGCGCGGTCTTGAGGCCCTGCTGCTGGTGCAGGTGCGACCGCACCGCCGCGAGCTGATCGGCCCGTTCGTGGAGCGGATCCGCGCGCTGCCGGAGTCGCGCGCCCTGTTCCATCTGACGGGTCCGGACGACTATCTGGTCCATGTCGCCGTCACCGACACCGCTGACCTTCAGCGTCTGGTCATCGACGAGTTCACGTCGCGGCGCGAGGTGGCACGGGTCGAGACGCGGCTGATCTTCCAGCAGTGGGAGTGCGGCCCCCTGCTCCCGCCGGCTCCTGGCCCATAGGGGAAAGATCCGCCGGACACGCCCTGCCAGGCGCATGCCTGTCGCCGGGTGGTGGTGACGCGGTGGCCCGTCCCGTACGAGGATGAGCCCATGTCCGACAACATCAGCAGCCCGTTGCCCCGCCAGGTCGCCGACGCCTACGTGGACGCGCTTGTCGACCTCGACCCGATCACCGGCACCTACCTGGGCGTTGCCGAGAGTTCGAGCCGGCTCCCGGACTTCTCCCCCGCCGGGCAGCAGGCCCTCGCCGACCTGGCCCGTACGACGCTGGACCGGCTGGCCGAGGCGGAGGCCCGGCCGGGCGGCGACAGCGACGCCGAGCGTCGCTGCGCCCGGCTGCTGCGCGAGCGGCTGACCGCCGAACTCGCCGTCCACGAAGCCCACGAGGGCCTGCGGGCCGTCAGCAACATCCACTCGCCCGCGCACTCGGTCCGTGCCGCCTTCACGGTCACCCCGACGCAGACCCCGGAGGACTGGGCGGCCGTCGCCGAGCGGCTGCGCGCCGTCCCGGCGGCCCTGGAGGGCTACCGCGCCTCGCTCGCCGAAGGCATCGAGCTGGGGCTGCCGGCCGGACCCCGGCAAGTGGAGACCGTCATCGGACAGTTGGACGAGTGGGTCGGCAAGGACCGCAGCTGGTTCGCGGAGTTCACCGCCGCCGGCCCGGGCGAGCTGCGCACCGAGCTCGACACGGCGGCCGCCACCGCGGCCGGGGCCTTCGCGGATCTGCGCGACTGGCTGCGCGACACGTACGCGCCCGCGGTCGAGGGCGCCCGCGACGTCGTGGGCCGCGAGCGCTACGCCCGCTGGTCGCGCCTGTGGAACGGCACCGACCTCGATCTCGACGAGGCGTACGCGTACGGGTGGTCCGAGTACCACCGGCTGCTGGCCGAGATGCGCACCGAGGCCGAGAAGATCCTGCCGGGTGCGGCCACCCCCTGGGCGGCCATCAAGTACCTGGACGAGCACGGCAAGCACATCGAAGGTGTCGAGGAGGTGCGGGTCTGGCTCCAGGGGCTGATGGACGAGGCGATCGAATCCCTGGACGGCACGCACTTCGAACTCGCCGAGCGCGTGAAGCGGGTCGAGTCGCGGATCGCCCCGCCCGGTGGCGCGGCGGCCCCGTACTACACCCAGCCGTCGGTGGACTTCTCCCGCCCCGGCATCACGTGGCTGCCGACCATGGGTGAGACCCGCTTCCCCGTCTACGACCTGGTGTCGACCTGGTACCACGAGGGCGTGCCGGGGCACCATCTGCAGCTCGCGCAGTGGGCACACGTCGCCGACCGGCTCTCCCGGTACCAGGCGACGGTCGGCATGGTGAGCGCCAACGCGGAGGGCTGGGCGCTGTACGCAGAGCGGCTGATGGACGAACTGGGCTTCCTCACCGACCCGGAGCGGCGGCTCGGCTACCTCGACGCACAGATGATGCGCTCCACGCGCGTGATCGTCGACATCGGCATGCACCTCGAGCTGGAGATCCCCGCGGACTCGCCCTACCACCCCGGCGAGCGCTGGACGCCCGAGCTGGCGCACGAGTTCTTCGGCATGCACAGCGGGCGGCCTGCCGACTTCGTCGACAGCGAGCTGATCCGCTACTTGGGAATGCCGGGGCAGGCCATCGGCTACAAGCTCGGCGAGCGCGCCTGGCTCAAGGGCCGGGAGGCCGCCCGCGCGGCGCACGGGGCCGCCTTCGACCAGAAGAAGTGGCATATGGCGGCGCTGTCCCTGGGCTCCTTGGGCCTGGACGACCTCGTCGAGGAACTGTCCCGCCTCTGAGGCCACGGGGCCTGACGGTCCATCGGATCCCGTTCGGTCCGCTTGTATCGGGCTCGGTTTGCTCGTATCGGGCTCAGTCTGCGGGGTATCCGGCTCGGTGTACGGGTATCCGGCTCTGCCCGCGCGTATCCGGCTCGGTCTGCGCGTATCCGGCTCGGTCTGCGCGTGCGGTCGCCCGGGTCCGGCCGGTGGGGTACGCCCACCGGCCGGACCGCTCAGCGGCGGAAGCCGCCCTCCGAGTCGATGACCTGGCCCGTGATCCAGGCCGCCTCGTCCGTGGCGAGCCACGCGATGAGCCGCGCCGGGTCGTCGGGCGCGCCCCAGCGGCCCGCGGGGAACATCGCGGCGATGGCGGCGTGCGTGTCACCGGTCATGTATCCGGTGTCGACCGGTCCCGGGTTCACCGTGCTGCGCGAGCAGCACGACGGACCGCGTGTCGGTCGCCCAGTGAGCGTCGAGCATCGCCGCGTCGATGGTGTCGGGCGTGCCGTCGTGCCCGCTCAGCGCGTGGTTGGCGACGAGGATGTCGACGCGGCCGCCGAGGGCTTCGGCGGCGGCGGTCAGCAGCTCGGCCGGGGCCTCCGGGGCCGCGAGGTCGGCCGGGCCGTGAGCGACCCGGGCGTCCGGGTCGCCGAGCGCCTCGCGCACGGCACCGGCGAGCGCCTCGGGCCCGTCCGCGTCGGCGCCCCAGGGCTGGGTGGCGTCGTGCGCGACGTGTGTGCAGTGGGCTCCGCGGGCTGCCGATGATCCTTAGGCACGGCAGGCCATCATGGTGCGGGGGCGGGCGGCTGTCATCCGCTTTTCGCCCCGCCGCCCCGCCGCCCCGCCGACGTCACTCCTCGGGAGACGTCCTGCCGAGTACATCGGCCAGGCGCGCGAAGCCGTCTGTGCCGTGCCCCGCGTCGATGGCCCGCCGAGCGACGGCCCTTGCGGCGCTCAGCACGCTCGCGTCGATGCCGCGGGCCCGGGCCGCGTCGATGATGTGGGCCATGCCGGCGGCGGCCGAGACGATGGTGGACTGCTCGCCCGGGTAGTGCCCCTTGTCAGCATTGCGCGCGAACTCGCCCATGATGTCCGAGAGCAGATCGCTGATCCCCCGGGCGTACGGCAGGAGTTCCTGCGCCGCGATGCCTTCTGCCTTGGCCAGGGCGAGGGCGTGGGCAGAGCCGCTCATGGCCGTCCAGAAGATGTCGAGCAACGCCACGTCGTAAGCCGCTGCCCGGCCGGGGTCCGTACCGAGGTGGGTGGCCGTGCCCCCGAGGCTCGCCAGTGCCGGCCGGTGGGCCGCGTAGACCGCCTCCGGTCCGCTGTAGAGGACGACGGCCGAGGGCTCCCCGATGGTGGGCGTCGGGGTCATGATCGCCCCGTCGAGGTAGTCGGCCCCGCGAGCGGCGGCCCAACTCGCCGTCTCCCGGGCACGTTCGGGCGTGTCGGCCGTGTGGCCGCCTCTCCCTGGAGCGTGACCGGATCACCGCCATCGACGAACTCCAGGCGGCGCGCGGCATGCTGGACACGATCATGTCCGCCCCGGTGCAACAGGAGCCTGCGGAGTCAGGGGCCTGGTGAGCGCCGGGCGGGCCTGCCGGGGGGCTCGGGCGCGGACCGTGGACGGGAACCGTGGGCAGAGGACCGCTGCCGGGATCAGCCGCCCGGCCGGCAGGGCCGGGGGCAACGGACCGGTCGTCAGCATCCGCAGTGGCCCCCGCCTGCGGGCGCCGTCAGAGGGTCGGCGGGGCGCCGCTCGGTGCCGTCGCCGGTCTCGACCGGGAAGCCCTCCCGGATCCAGTACTCGATGCCGCCGAGCATCTCCTTGACCTGGTAGCCGAGGCGCGCGAGCGCGTACGCGGCGCGCGTGGCGCCATTGCAGCCGGGTCCCCAGCAGTGCACGACGACCGGCACGGACGGATCGAGGAACTTCCCTGCCAGGTACGGGATCTGGGCGGTGGGCAGGTGCAGCGCGCCGGGAATGCGGCCCTGCTCCCAGGCCTCGGCGCTGCGGGAGTCGGCCACAGTGAAGCCGCGGCCGCCCGCTTCGAGGGCGGCGGCGACATCGGCGACGTCGGTGTGGAAGGCCAGGCTCGCGGCGAAGTAGGCGGCGGCGTCCTCGGGTGCGGCGGGCGGCACGCGGAGGACGGGGTCGGCGGACGGGGTGGCGGACGGGGACGGAACGGCCGGTGCGATGTGCTGTGTCATGCCGGGAAATCTATGGGCGGCGCCAGGGCCTCATGAAGTGGGATTCCCCGGCATCTCCCTTGTTCTGCCGGGGATTACCCTGCTATTGATGCGCCATGACCGGCTATTCCCCTGACCCCACCGACTGGCGCATTCTCGATGTCCTCCAGCGCGAAGGCCGCGCCGGCTACGCGAAGCTGGCGCGCGCCGTGAACATGTCCGCAAGCGCCGTGACTGAGCGGGTGCGGCGGCTGGAGGAGGCGGGGGTGATCTCGGGCTACGCGGCGGTCGTGGAGCCGGAGCGGCTGGGCGTGCCAATCCTGGCCTTCGTACGACTCCGGTACCCGACCGGCAACTACAAGCCGTTCCATGACCTTCTCGACACGACACCGGAGATTCTGGAGGCACATCACGTCACGGGCGACGACTGCTTCGCCCTGAAGGTCGCCGCACGCTCGATGTCCCACCTGGAGGAGGTCTCCGGGCGGATTTCCGGGCTCGGTTCGGTGACGACCAGCGTGGTGTACTCCTCGCCGCTGCGGCGACGGCCGCTCAGCGGGCCTCTCCCCTGACCCGCCCTCCCCCGGCTACCGCTGCTGTGCGTTCCCCGGCGCGGCTCAGCCCGCCGTACCCGGCGCCCGGCGGCGGATGGCCGAGCCCGTACGGGACTTGACCACTTCCAGCTGCGCCGGGATGCGCTGCCGCAGGTCCGCAACGTGGCTGACGATGCCCACCGTACGGTCCCGCTCGCGCAGCGCGTCCAGTACGTCGAGCACGTCGTCGAGGGTCTGCTCGTCCAGGCTGCCGAAGCCCTCGTCGATGAAGAGCGTGTCGAGCCGGGTGCCACCCGCCTCCTCCGTGACCACGTCCGCGAGGCCCAGGGCCAGGGACAGCGAGGCGAAGAAGGTCTCGCCGCCGGAGAGGCTGGCGGTGTCGCGCTCGCTGCCCGTCCAGGCGTCGATCACGTGCAGGCCGAGGCCTGAGCGGCCGCGGCCGCCCGCCTTGGCGTCGGAGTGGACGAGCGTGTAGCGCCCGGAGGACATGTGCTGGAGGCGCACGCTCGCCGCCGCGGCGACCTGTTCGAGCCGTGCGGCGAGGACGTACGACTCCAGGCGCATCCTGCGCTCGTTCTCGGCCGAGGTGCCCGCGGCGAGTCCGGCGAGCCGCGCCACGCGGTCGTACGACTCGCGCAGCGGGGCCAGTTCGCGCGCGTCGGCCGTGGCGCGGGCGCTGAGCCGGTCGAGCTCGGCGCAGCGCGTACGGGCCTCGGCCTCTGCGGCGGAGGCGGCGCGCAGCCGCCGGGTGGCCGCGTCCACGGCCACCTGGGCGGAGGAGGGGTCGGCGGGCGGGCGGGCCCCGGCCTCGGCGGTCCGCGGGTCCGCCAGCTCGGCGGCGACCGCGGCGCTCTCGGCCTGCCACTGGTCGAGGCGCCACTGCAGCTCGCGCCGCTGGGGCTCGGCGAGTACCGCATCGGCCGCCGACTCCGGCGTGTCGAACTTCGCCCGGTAGGCGGCGTCGGCGAGTCGCGCGTCGGCCTCCTTCAGCCGCTGTGCTGCGACGTCGGCGGCGCGCACCGCCTCGGCCGCTTCCGCGAGCCGGACGGCGTGCCGCTCCAGCAGTGCGGCTCGCGCGGCGACGCTCGCCGCACCGCCGCGCGACTGCTCCAACTCCTCCTCCAGCGCCTCCAGTTCACCCGCGAGGGCCTCTCGCCGGGAGGTGCGGGCGGCGGCGCGGCGCTCTGCGTCCTGCTGCTGAGCGCGGCGCCGCTCGTGTTCGCGCTCGGCGCGGGCGAGGGCCTCGCGGCCGGCGTGCAGGTCGGCGGCCGCACCACGGACCTCGGCGTGGGACCGGCGCAACTCTTCGGCGACGGTGGCGAGTTCCGCGGTGGTGGCGCTGCCGGCTGCCACCGCGGCTCCCGCCAGGGCCTCGCGCAGGGACTGCACGTCCCTGTCGGCATCCGCGCGGCCGTCCTCCGCCTGCTGGTACGCCTGGAGGGCATATTCCTCGGCGTCCCGGTCGACGTGGCCGGCCTGTTCCTGCGCGGGGGCAGGGTGTTCGGTGGCGCCGCACACCGCGCACGGGTGGCCTTCACGCAGACCGGCGGCCAGCTCGGCGGCGATGTCGCGCAGTCGGCGCTCCTTGAGGTCGAGCCAGTGCTCATGGGCTGCCGTGGCGCGCTCGCGGGCGCGCAGCAGCTGCTGTTCGGCGTCGTGCAACTCGGTGGCGAGGCGGTCGCGCCGCCGGGCCGCGTCGAGGCGTTGCAGGGCCGGTTCGATCTGGCCGGCGAGCTGTTCTGCCCGGGTGACGGCCTCCTGGGCGGTTTCGATCCGCCGCTGGTGCCGCCGGCGCGTGTTGTCCCAGTCGGCGAGCCAGTGCGCGGCTTCCCTGAGCACCTCCTCGTCGGCACGCGCCTCGCGGTCGAGGTCCGCGCGCTCCGCGGTGATCCGGGCGGCCCGCTGCTCGGCGCGCCGGGCGGCGGCCAAGCCGCCCAGCTCCTCGCGGAGTTCGCGCTCAAGGGCGGCGAGGCGCTCCGCACCGGCCTCGGCGAGATCGGAGAGCATGGCCGAGCCGAAGGGCGGGGCGAACTCGGAGGGCACGGCGGGCTCGGAGGACACAGCGCGCTCGGAGGGCACGGCGCGCTCGGAGGACAGGGCGGTCTCCCGCCCCAGCTGGGCGGACTGCTCCGGGTCGGCCGCGCACTCACCGACGGCACCCGGCGCGCCCCCGCGGGCGCAGGGCTGGTCGGGCGCCCCGTCCCCCGCCCGCCCTGCCAGTTCCCGGGCCAGCGCCGCGCGAGCGTCCCGCAGGGCCGCGGTGGCGGCGCGGTGCTCGCGCTCGGCGGATTCGCGCAGCTCCAGCGCGGGCACGACACCCTCCGCCGACCGTCCCCGGTCCAGCCGCGCCCGTACGCGGTCGATGTCGTCGCGCCGCTCATCGAGTTCGGCGGCGCGGCGGCGCGCCTCGGCGTGTCGCGCTTGCAACGCGGCGAGCTCCCGCGCTGCCTCGGCGTGCCGCTGGGCACGCTCATGGGAGCTCTCGGCGGCGCGGACGGCGGCCGCGGCGATGTCCAGGCGCTCGCGCGCACTCGTACGGGCGATGGCCGCCCACTCCAGGACCGCGTCGGCCAAACCGGGTTCGCCGGGGGTGAGTTCGGGCAGCGGGTGGCCCCCCGGTGTCCGGACGTCGGCGCTGCCGCCCGCGGCCTGGGCCATCCGGTGGGCGAGCGCGAGGAGTCGTTCGTCGCCGCTGCCCACCTGCTTCTCGGCGGCGCGCCGCAGCTCCGCGAGGCGCTCCTCGACCGCGGCGAAGCGCCGGGTGTCGAAGAGCCTGCCGAGCAGCCTGCCCCGGGCCTCGGCATCGGCGCGCAGAACGCGTGCGAAGTCGCCCTGGGGCAGCAGGACGACCTGGCAGAACTGTTCCCTGCTCATGCCCAGGAGTTGCCCGAGCTCCTCCCCCACCTCCTGATGGGAGCGGCTCAGCGCCTTCCACTCACCGTGCTGCTCGCCGCCCTGCTCGCCGACGGTGTGCTCGCGCAGCCACGTCTGGGCCCTGTCGCGCGTGAGGCCCTCGCCCCGCTTCTTGGGGCGCAGTTGCTCGGGGCGGCGGGTGATCTCCAGCCGCCGCCCGCCGACGGTGAGATCGAGCAGCACCTCGGTGGGCGTGAGCGGATCGGCGTGGTCGCTGCGCAGCGACGGGCCGCCCTGCCGGGCGCCGGGTACGCCGCCGTACAGGGCGTAGCAGACCGCGTCGAGCACGGAGGTCTTGCCCGCGCCCGTGGGCCCGTGGAGCAGGAAGAGTCCGGCGGCCGACAGCTCGTCGAAGTCGACCTCCTCCGAGCCGGCGAAGGGGCCGAAGGCGGTGATCCGCAGGCGGTGCAGCCTCACCGGCCCACCTCGCGGGCGACGCCACCGGTCCGATCGGCGCCACCGGTCCGATCGGCGCCACCGGAGCGTTCGGCGCCACCGGAGCGCACGTCGTCCAGCGCCCCGTGGAGCACGGCCAGCTCGCTGTCGTCGGGCCCCGCGCCACCGCGTACATGGGCCACGAAGTCCTCGGCGATCTGCCGGTCCGTACGGCCCTTGAGCCGCTCGGCGTAGGAGGCGAGCGAGTCCTCGGCGGCCCGGTCGGGGGCGAAGGCGAGGCGGAGGGTGTGCGGGAAGCGCTCGGTGAGCCGCGCCATGGGTTCGTGCGGACGGACGGGGTCGGTCAGGGTCGCCTCCACCCACGCCTGCTCGTGCCGCGCGAGCCCCGGTTCCGCGAGCAGGTCCTCGAGGCGGCCGCGGATACGGGCGAGCGGCCGCGGTACGGGGCAGTCGATCCGCTCGGCCGCGAACGAGCCAGCCGCGCCGAGGTCGATGAGCCACATGCTCTTGCGGTGTCCGGCCTCCGAGAAGGAATAGGCGAGCGGGGAGCCGGAGTAGCGGATGCGCTCGCCGATGATCTGGCAGCCGTGGAGGTGGCCGAGGGCCGCGTAGTCGACCCCGCCGAAGAGCTCGGCCGACACGGCCGCGACGCCGCCGACGGTGATGTCGCGCTCGCTCTCGCTGGGGGCGCCGCCCGAGACGAAGGCGTGGGCGAGGACGACGGAGCGGGTCCCGGGGGTACGGGTGGCGAGGTCGGCCCGCACCCGGTCCATGGCGGCCCGGAGCACGGCCGTGTGCCCGGCCTTCTCCGCGCCCAACTGCTCCCGTACGAGGGCGGGTTCGAGGTAGGGCAGGCCGTAGACCGCGATGTCGCCGTGCTCGTCGGCGAGCACGACCGGGTCCGCGCATCCCGCCGGATCGGTACGCAGGTGGATGCCCGCACGCTCCATCAGCCCGGCGCCGACGCCGAGCCGGCGGGCGGAGTCGTGGTTGCCGGAGATCATGACCGTCGGGACGCCGAGTCCGGCAAGGCGGTGGAGGGCGCTGTCATACAGTTCCACGGCGGCCAGCGGCGGCACGGCCCTGTCGTACACATCGCCTGCGACGAGCACCGCGTCGACCCGCTGCTCGCGGACCGTCTCCACGAGGTGGTCGAGGAACGCCGCTTGGGCGGGCAGGAGGCTCACCCGGTGGAAGGACCGGCCCAAGTGCCAGTCGGACGTGTGCAGAAGCCTCACCGTACCGCTCCGACCCCCACGCTTCCCGTTCCCTTCGCCTCCGAGGTACCCAACCGGCACGGGACCCGGAAGTCACACCGGCCCCCGTCGGCCCGGACAGCACGCTATCCCTCACCAGCCCCAGTTTCTCACCCGGGTCGGGGGTCCGGTGCGCCGATACGCAGATCGTCGCGGATATACGCAGCGAAATGCCCCGGACCGATTGACGTCCGGGGCATTTCGCTGCGTATATTGGGTGGTTCTGTGAGCCATGGCAAAAGATTTCAGGTCTCACTTTCCGAAATCATCCTATCCGGCGAGGAGTTGAATTGTCAACCGAGGAATGGCGGCACGAGCAACAATTCGTCTCCCTGCTTCACCACCGCCTGGACCGTCTGCGCGCCGCGGCCGAGACGGCCGTTCAGACGTCGATGGCCCAGGTGGGAGGCGGGTTTCAGGCCATGCTCGAGCGCGATGTGACCGTCGCGGAGCAGGCCCGGAACCTGGCCGCGCTCCAAGCGAACGAATCCGGGCTGTGTTTCGGTCGGCTCGATTTCACTGACGGTGGGACATATCACATCGGCCGCATGGGAATCCACGCGGCCGACGCGGGACGCACCCCGCTCCTCATCGACTGGCGCGCACCCGTCGCCCGCCCTTTCTATCTCGCCACCGGTCACACGCCCATGGGGCTCAGGCGGCGACGGCACATCACCACAGAAGACCGCACGGTCACCGCCCTGCACGACGAGATCCTGGATCTCACCGACCGCGAGCGCTCCGGCTACGAGGACCGGCACGGCGACGCGGTGCTGCTCGCCGCGCTGAACTCCGCACGCACCGGACGCATGGCGGACATCGTGCAGACCATCCAGGCCGAGCAGGACCGCATCATCCGCGCCCCGCACCGCGGCGTCCTCGTCGTCGAAGGCGGCCCCGGCACCGGCAAGACCGCGGTGGCCCTGCACCGGGCCGCGTATCTGCTGTACGAGCACCGGGAGCTGCTGGCCAGGCGCGCGGTCCTGATCGTCGGCCCGAACCTCGCCTTCCTCCGCTATATCGGCGAAGTGCTGCCCTCCCTCGGTGAGACCGGAGTGCTGCTGGCGACCATGGGAGAGCTCTTCCCCGGCGTACGCGCCACGGGGACCGACACTCCGGAGGCGGCCGCGGTCAAAGGGCGGGCGCAGATGGCCGATGTGCTCGCCGCCGTCGTACGGGACCGGCAAGCACTGCCCGACCCGGTGCTCGCGATCGAGCACGACCGCGACACGCTGCTCCTGGACGAGGGGACGGTGCGCACGGCCCGGGACCGCGCCCGGGACACCGGGCTGCCGCACAACCTCGCCCGTGAGTACTTCGAGGGCTTCGTTCTGGGCGCCCTCACCGACCAGCTCGCCGACCGCATCGGCGCCGACCCGTACGGCGGGCCCAACCTGCTCGGGCCCGCCGACATCGAGCAGCTGCGCGATGAGCTCGACGCCAACCCCGGGGTGCACGCGGCGATCCACTCCCTGTGGCCGTATCTGAGCCCGCAGCGCCTGATCGCCGACTTTCTTGCGGGCCCGGAGGGATATCTGCCGGACACCGACGCCGAGTTGATACGCCGTACGCCACAGGAGTGGACTCCCGCCGACGTCCCGCTGCTCGACGAGGCGGCCGAGCTCCTCGGCGAGGACGACCGGGCCGACCGGGCCGCGGCGGGGGCCGAGCGCCAGGAGCGGATCGCCTACGCACAGGGCGTCCTCGACCTGTCTTACGGCTCGCGCACCTTCGAGTTCGAGGACCTCGGCGACGAGGAGTCGGAGGTGCTGTCCGCGCACGACATCATCGATGCCGAGCGGATGGCCGAGCGCCACGAGGAGGCCGACCATCGCAGCGCCGCCGAGCGCGCCGCGACCGACCGCGGCTGGGCGTTCGGACACATCATCGTCGACGAGGCGCAGGAGCTGTCGCCCATGGCGTGGCGGCTGCTGATGCGCCGCTGTCCCACCCGGTCCATGACGCTCGTCGGCGACCTCGCGCAGACCGGGGCGGCGGAGGGCTGCAACTCATGGGAAGAGATCCTCGCGCCGTACGTCGAGGACCGCTGGCAGCACGCCCGGCTGGCCGTCAACTACCGCACCCCTGCCGAGATCCTGTCGGTCGCGGCAGCGGTCCGGACAGCGGAGAACCCCCGGTTCGAACCGCCGAGCTCGGTACGGTCGACGGGTGTACGGCCCTGGGGACGCGCCACATCCCCGGAGGCTCTCGCCCGCACCGTGGCCGAGGCGGTGGCGCACGAGACCCCGGTGGACGGCCGCCTGGCCGTGATCGCCCCGGGCGCCCTGCACGGGGCTCTCGCCGCCGAACTTCCGGGCGTGACGGCGGGCGCGGAACCCGACCTGACCCGGCCGGTCGTCCTGCTCGACGCCCGCCAGTCGAAGGGGCTCGAATTCGACGCGGTGATCGTGGTCGAGCCCGCCGCGTACCGGACCAGTGACCTGTATGTGGCGCTGACCCGGGCGACCCAGTCGCTGGGCCTCGTGCACACCCGTGCGCTGCCGCATGCCCTGCGGGAAGCGCTGCGGTGATTCAAACCGTTCCGTACGCCTCGCCGCCGAGTTCGAGCACGGCCGTGCCCGCTGTGGTGTCGGCCAGCCAGGCGCGGAAGGCGTCCACGTCCGCCTCGGGCAGCCCGATCTCGATGGTGACCTCGGCCTCGTACCGGACGTCCCGCACCTCGCGGCCCGTTGCCCTCAGGTCGTTCTCCAGCTTGCCGGCCCGCTGGTGGTCGACCGTGACGGTGGCCAGCCGGAATCGCTTGCAGGTGATGGTGCCCAGCGCGTCGAGCGCCTCGCCGACGGCGCCGCCGTACGCCCGGATCAGTCCGCCGGCGCCGAGCTTGACGCCGCCGAAGTAGCGGGTGACGACGGCGACGACGTACCGGACCTCGCGGCGCAGCAGCATCTGCAGCATGGGCACGCCCGCGGTGCCGCCGGGTTCCCCGTCGTCGCTCGCCTTCTGGATGCCGCCCTCGGCGCCGATGACGTACGCGTAGCAGTTGTGGGTCGCGGTGGGGTGCTCCTTGCGGATGCGCTGAATGAAGTCTTGCGCCTCCTGCTCGGTGGCGGCGGGCGCGAGCGCGCAGATGAACCGCGACTTGCTGATCTCGGTCTCGTGCACGCCCTCGCGCGCGACCGTCCGGTACTGCTCCTGCATCACCTCACCCTATGCCGGGTGCCGGGAATGGCGCCGCCGGGCCGGTGGTTGTCGGGGGCATGTACGCAGACGCAGAGACGATCCGCAGGATTCTGACCGGCACAGGCGACACCTGGGCGGTGGTGGGCCTGTCGACCAACGAGCGGCGGGCCGCCTACGGGGTGGCGAAGGTGCTGCAGCGCTTCGGCAAGCGCGTCGTGCCGGTGCACCCCAAGGCGGAGACGGTCCACGGCGAGCCGGGGTACGCGACGCTGGCGGACATCCCGTTCCCGGTGGACGTGGTCGATGTGTTCGTGAACAGCGAGCTGGCCGGGAAAGTGGCCGACGAGGCGGTCGCGATCGGCGCGAAGGCCGTGTGGTACCAGCTCGGGGTGGTGGACGAGGACGCCTACGAGCGCACCCGCGCGGCGGGGCTCGACATGGTCATGGACCGCTGCCCGGCGATCGAGATCCCGCTCCTGAGCTGAGGGTGCGGCGGCGCTCCTGAGCTGAGGCACCGCGGCGACCTCGGGCCGGATGGATCAGATGCCGAGGCCGTCCAGGACCACCGCGCCGGGGAGCCCGGCGAGCGCCTTGCCGGGGACGAGCAGCTTGCCGCGCCGACGGCCGCTGCCGATGACCACATACGGCGCGTCCACGACCGCCGCGTCCACCAGCAGAGGCCAGCCCTCGGGCAGCCCGATGGGCGTGATCCCGCCGTACTCCATGCCGGTCTCCCCCACCGCGGTGTCCATCGACGCGAAGGACGCCTTGCGCACTCCGAGGTGGCGGCGCACAGCTCCGTTCACATCCACCCGCGTGGTGGAGAGGACCACGCAGGCGGTCAGCGTGACGCTCTGGCCGCGCTTGCCCGCGACGACCACGCAGTTCGCCGACGCCTCGAGGAGCCCGGGCCCGTATGCCTCGGCGAAGACGGCGGTGTCGGCCCTCTCGGGGGCGGTGTCGACGTACAGCAGCTGCTCCACTGGCACCGGGCCGCGCCATGCCCGGACGGCACCGGCGACGGGCGGGCTCAGCTCGTCCAGGACCTCGGCGGCGGGCCGGACGGAGTCGAAGTTTCCGATGGGAGCGCGCATGTCCGCCACGCTAACAGGCGGCGCGGACATCGCGGTTGATCGTCTCAGCGCACGGGCGGGACGGCCACGGTCATGGTCATCTCGACGGGCTCCGTGCCGTCGTTGCGGTACGCGTGCGCGCCGTTCGCCTCGAAGCTGGCGGCGGCACCCGTCGGCACCCGGTACTCCTCGCCGTCGACGACGAGGGTCAGCTCACCCGCCGTCACGTGCAGCAGCTCGAAGGTCCCGCCCGGGTGCGGGTCGGAGGTGCTGCCCTCGCCGGGCATGAGCCGCCAGGACCACAGCTCGAGGGGGCCGGGGGTCTGGACGCCGGCGAGCAGCGAGGTCGAACTGCCCGCCTCGGTGGACCACATCCGTACGGCCTGGCCGGCGGGGACGACGCGGACCTTGGGCTCCTGGTCGTAGTCGAGCAGCGTGGTGATGCTGACGCCGAGGGCGTCGGCGAGCTTGACGGTCGTGCCGACGCTCGGGTTCGTCCGGGCCTGCTCGATCTGGATGATCATCCCCCGGCTCACTCCCGCGCGGGCCGCGAGCCCGTCCAGCGTGAAGCCCCGCTCGGTGCGCCAGTGCTTGAGGTTGCGCGCGAGCGACTGGGTGAGGTGGTCGAGGTCCGTCACGTTCCGTCCAATATCCTGGATGACAGAGTTCACTTTAATGCACTACTGTGTGCTGCACTGCATTGTTCACTCCACTGTACTGCGAGGTTTCGCCATGACAGCCGTCTTCGCCCTGGCCACCAGCTTCCTGTGGGGGCTGGCCGACTTCGGCGGCGGGCTGCTGACCAGGCGCATCCCGGCCCTGACGGTCGTCGTGGTCTCGCAGACCATGGCCGCGGCCGTGCTCGGCGCCATCGTGGTCGCGACCGGCGGCTGGCAGGAGGCCGGACCCCAGCTGTGGTTCGCGGTCGCGGCGGGCGTCGTGGGTCCGGCCGCGATGCTGTGCTTCTACCGGGCGCTGGCGCTCGGCCCGATGGGCGTCGTCTCGCCGCTCGGGTCGATCGGAGTCGCGGTGCCCGTGGGGGTCGGCCTGGTGATCGGCGAGCGGCCGGGGCTGCTGCAGGTCGCCGGGATCGTGGTCGCCGTCGCGGGAGTGGTGCTGGCCGGCGGGCCGCAGCTGCGCGGCGCGCCGGTGCAGCGGCAGGCCATCCTGCTGACGCTCGTCGCCGCCTTCGGCTTCGGCTCGGTGATGGCGCTCATCGCGGAGGCGTCCTCCACCGTCACCGGGCTCTTCCTCGCCCTCTTCGTCCAGCGGCTGTCGAACATCGCGGTCGGCGGCGCCGCCCTGTACGTGTCGGTGCGGCGCGGCGCCACCGCGCTGCCGGAGGACGGGGGCTGGCGGACGATACGGTCCTCGCTGCCGGCGCTCGGATTCGTGGGGCTCGCGGACGTCGCCGCCAACGGGACGTACGCCATGGCGGCCCAGCAGGGCCCGGTGACCGTCGCGGCCGTGCTCGCCTCGCTGTACCCGGTGATCACCGCGCTGGCCGCGCGCGGCGTCCTCAAGGAGCGGCTGCGGCTGGTGCAGGCGGCGGGCGCGGGGCTCGCGCTCTTCGGCACGGTGCTTCTCGCGGCGGGCTGAACCTGCGGCCCGGACGCCCGCGTCCGGGTCGCGTACGGCCTGAGCCCGCGGCGTACAGCCTGAGGCCTGCCGCGTACGGGCTGGCCCCTGCCGTGGCCCCTGCCGCATACGGCCCGAGCTTGCCGCATACGGCCTGAGAGCCTTCGGTCAGAGTCTGCGCGCCGCGTACAGCGCCAGCGCGATGCCCTGGATCACCACCGCGATCGCCAGCAGGATGCGCAGATTCCGGTTGCTCATCGTCCGAACCTCCTCGCGGCCGTCCCCCGCAGCCTCAGCGGTCGGCCGACAGGTCCAGTGTGCCGGGGGCGGCGCCCCGCCCGTTCAGTTCGTCCAGCTCGGCCAGCGCGAGCAGTTGCTCCGGGGTGACGCCCTCGGGGATCGGCACCGGGGGCGGCGTGCGCAGCGGCGGCTGCCAGCCCGAATCCGGGTCCCAGCGGCGGACGACACGGGCGGGCGCGCCCGCGACCACCGCGTGGTCGGGCACCTCGCCCCGTACCACCGCGCCGGCCGCGACGACCACGTTCCGGCCGAGGCGGGCGCCGGGAAGTATCACGGCCCCGGCGCCGAGCCAGCTGCCCGCGCCGATCTCAACGGGTGCGGTGCGCGGCCACTGCCGGCCCACCGGCTGCTCCGGGTCGTCGTAACTGTGGTTGTCGCTCGTGACGTAGACGTACGGGCCACAGAACACGTCGTTTCCGAAGACCACGGGACGCGAGGCCACGACATGGCTGCCGCGGCCGAGGACGACGCCGTCGCCCAGCCGCAGGACCGGCTCGGGACCCAGATCGAGACCGGGCATCATCCCGGCGGTCAGGGTGACCTGTTCGCCGATGATGCAGTGATCGCCGAGGTGGATCCACGGCTCGCCGAAGAGCGTCCCCTGCGGGAAGGCGATCCGGGTGCCGCGGCCTATCCGTCCGAAGCGGTGCCGTCCTGGACGCTCGGCGGTCACCGCGCCGGCGTTCTGCATCCAGCGCCAGCACCGGTGCACCGCGCGCGTGACGGCCCGGCGGCGCCAGTCCGCGAGCGATGAGAACGTGTTCCGGTTTCTCGGCACCCGCTCACGGTACTCAGCCGTCGGCCGGGCGGCGTACGCCCCGTGCTGTGATCTTCACCCCACCCGCCCGTAAGCCTCCCCGGCCCTTCCCTTACCGTGCCGGTAGAGCGTGCCACCAGGGACGACCGGACGTGCCACCGGGGGACGACCGGAGACGAGAGCGAGCGGACGAGATGGCGGAGCGGGCGTTGATCGCAGGGGTGTACGGCAAGGAGCCGAAGATCGATCCGGAGGCGTTCACCGCGCCGACGTCCGTCGTGCTCGGCGAGGTCTCGCTCGGCGCGGGGGCGAGCGTCTGGTACCAGACGGTGCTGCGCGGCGACGGCGGCCCGATTGCCATCGGCGCCGACAGCAACATCCAGGACAACTCCACCGTGCACGCCGACCCGGGCTTCCCGGTGTCCGTCGGCGAGCGCGTGTCCGTCGGCCACAACGCGGTGCTCCACGGCTGCACGGTCGAGGACGACGTGCTGGTGGGCATGGGAGCCACGGTGCTCAACGGGGCACGGATCGGCACGGGTTCGCTGGTCGCCGCCCAGGCGCTCGTACCGCAGGGCATGCAGATCCCGCCCGGCTCGCTGGTCGCCGGAGTGCCCGCCAAGGTCAAGCGCCAGCTGACCGAGGAGGAGCTCGAAGGCGTCAGGTTCAACGCTGCGGTGTACGTGGACCTGGCGCGGGAGCACCGGGAGGCGCTGGGAGGCTGACGGCAGGCGGGGAGCGAAAAAAGCGACCACCCGGTGACCGGGAAGCCCCGGCCCGGGGCCTGGCGAGCGCCGCCGCAGCGGTCGGGCCATGCGAGCGCCGCCGCAGCGGTCGGCGGCCTCGGCCGGCGGCCTCAGTCGGCCGCCGGTGCGGGCTGCCGCTCGGCCGCCTCGCCGGTCGCCCCCGCCGCAGCCTGCTCCGCCTGCTTCTCCTGCTGCTCCCTTGCGGCCTTCTTGGCCCTGCTCTTCAGCACCAGGAACGAGGTGAGCCCGATCAGCAGCGCGGCGACCAGGCCGAGCCACGAGAACCGCTTCAGCCACGCCTCGGCGACCACGCCGACGTAGTAGATGACCGCGGTCGTGCCGCCCGCCCATACGATGCCGCCGAGGACGTTGGCGATGAGGAACTTCCAGTACGGCATGCGCAGCACGCCCGCGAGCGGCCCGGCGAAGATCCGCAGCAGAGCCACGAAGCGGCCGAAGAAGACCGCCCACATCCCCCACCTCTCGAAGGACCGCTCGGCGGACGCGATGTGATGAGGCCCGAAGTGCTTGGGGAACTTCCCGCCGAGCCAGGTCAGAAGGGGCTTGCCGCCCTTGCGGCCGATGGCGTAGCCGATGGAGTCACCGACGATGGCGCCGGTGGTGGCGCAGGCGCCCAGGATCACGGGGTCGATCTCGCCGTGCTGGGACGCCAGCAGCGCCGAACTGACGAGGATGATCTCTCCGGGCAGCGGGATGCCGAGGCTCTCCAGGCCGATGACGATCCCGACGAGCAGATAAATGCTGACCGCGGGCACGGTCTCGAGCCATTCCTGGACGTGCAAGCCGGTTCCTCCCGTGATCTGTACAGGGCTGCCCGGCGCGCGCGCCGTTTGGGCGGACGCCGGGCAGCCTACTTGATTCCGGGAAAACTCCGGTCAACTCCGGTCAGCCGTTCCCCGCGTTCTCGTCGGCCGTTCCCCGCGTTCTCGTCGGCCGTTTCCCGCGTTCCCGACAGCTGTTCCGTCAGCCGTTGCCGTCAGCCCCTGCCGCCAGCCGTCAGCTGTCAGCCGTTGGGGCGCAGTGTCCACACAATCGACATCTCCCCGGTCACGGCCCCGTCCTCGCGTGTGATCTCGATCTCGACCGGGAACTCGGGGCGCTGCCCCGCGTCGAGCTCCGCGACGACGTCGGCGGCCGGGCGGCCGAGCCTGGCGGTGGCGGTGACCGGCCCCATCGCGAGCTTCTTGTAACCGATCTCGGCCCGTACGGCGAGGGGGACGGCCCGCGAGAGCTGGTCGCCGAAGGCGGCGAGCACGATGGCGCCGCTGGCGGACTCGGCGAGCGTGAACATCGCGCCGGCGTGCGGCCCGCCCACGTGGTTGTGGAAGTCAGGCTGGTCGGGCAGCCGTACGACGGCGCGCTCCGCGGTGGTCTCGGCGAACTCGAGGTTGAGGGTGCGGGCCATCGGCACGGTGGCCGTGAGCATCTCGCCGATCGACGGCAGGGTCTCGGACATGCGGCCACGTTACCAGCGAGTAGCAAAGCTGGGGAGGGGCGGCCGTGGCAGGCATGCACATGCCCCTCTATCGTTACGGGCCATGTGGCCAGGACAGCAGCCGCCCGGGGGCGAGCAGAACCCGCAGGACCCGAACGCGAATCCGTACCAGCAGCCGGGGTATCACCAGCCGAACCCCTATCAGCAGCCGGGGTACCAGCAGCCGAATCCGTACCAGCAGCAGGCCCCGCAGTGGAACCCGGGCATGCCGCCCGGCGCCCCGCAGCCGCCGCAGGACAACCGCAACAAGAAGGTCGCGACGATCGCGATCGTCACGGCCGTCGCCGTCGTGGCCGCAGCTGTCATCACGGGGGTCTTCGTCCTGGGCGGCGACGACGAGAAGACCGACGAGGCGAAGCAGGACCGGAAGACCCGGGTTTCGCCCTCGCCCGGGAACTCGCCGGAGGGCGGCGGCTCCCCGTCCGGCGAAGGTGAGCTGGACAACCCGCGCGGCGGTGGTGGTTCGGACGTCAAGCCGGTCATCCCGGGCTGGAAGGTCGTGGTCAACGCCAAGCGGCAGAACGCCTTCGACGTGCCGCCGGACTGGTCGGTGGAGTCGCAGGGCACCTCCATCGGGTTCGAGGACTCCAAGGACAAGTCGGACATACCGCGGGCCCTCATCGTCATGTCCGCACCCGCCTTCGCCAAGGAGAAGTGGTGCACCGTCAAGACGGAGAGCGGTTACGACTCGACCACCGCCCTCGGGGCTGCCGGGACCAAGGGCGCCCAGGGCGCCAAGAGCACCGCAAGCGCCGCCCAGGACGCGGCCGAGATGTGGGTCTACGCGGGCTACGACCAGAACGAGACGGGCACCCGCAAGGTCACCGAGGCCAAGCCGTTCGCGAGCAAGCACGGCCTCACCGGCTTCTCCTCCTCCGCCACCGTCACCGGCGTGAAGAAGACGGACAAGTGCTCGTCCGACGGCAAGTCCTTCACGGTGGCGTACAAGGCGGAGAGCGGCGACCTCGCGATCTGGTCGCTCTACGCGGCGAAGGGCGTCGCGGACGAGATCCCCGACGCGACCATCCAGAAGATCATGAGCTCACTGCGCCCGCTCGAATCGGCCTCTTGACCGCTGCCTGTCCTGCTCCCGGCGCGCGCGTCGGTCGCACTGCGGCTGACCTGGGCTCGGCTCCCCCGGCGCCAAACCGCTTGCTTCCTGCGGCCTGTTCACGGTGCGGCCGACCGGTGAGGCGAGGTTCTTCGCCTGCCGGGTGCCGTATCAGCCGATGCTGAAGGCGCCGTCGGGCGGTTCCGGTGACGGTACGGCGTCGGCGTCGTGGACCGGCCAGGCCCCGGCGTACAGCCGCTCCAGTGCGGCCCCGTGCTCCACGCGCGCGGGGAAGGCGTCGGCGGCCGTCCGGCGGGCCAGGTCGTCGACCGGGAGCTCGGCGTCCGAGGCAACGAGGACCGTGTTGCCGAAGCGGCGGCCGCGCAGTACGGCGGGCTCGGCGATCAGGGCGAGGTGGCCGAAGGTCTCAGCGAACGTGGCGAGTTGGGAGCGGAGGAAGGCGAACGGCGCGGCGTCGGCGAGGTTCGCCGCGTAGACGCCGCCGGGTCGCAGGGCGCGGGCGGCGGCCCTGGCGTACTCAACGGACGTGAGGTGCGCGGGCACGCGCGCGCCGCCGAAGACGTCGGCGACCAGGATGTCGGCCTCGTGCTCCGGTGCGTTCTCCAGCCACGCGCGGGCGTCCTCCCCGTGCAGCGTGATCCCGGCTCCTGCTCCGGCTCCGGTTCGCTGCGACAGCGGCAGTTGCTCGACGACGAGGTCGAGCAGGCCCCGGTCGGCCTCGATCACCGTCTGCCGCGACCCGGGGCGGACTGCGGCCACGTAGCGGGGCAGGGTGAGCGCGCCGCCGCCGAGGTGCAGTACGTCGAGGGGGCGGCCCGGATGGGCAACCGTGTCGAGGACGTGGCCGAGCCGTCGCGCGTACTCGAACTCCAGGTGCGCCGGGTCGTCCAGATCGACGTACGACTGGGGCGCCCCGTTCACGGTGAGCAGCCAGGCCCGCGGCCGGTCGACGTCGGGCAGCAGCTTGGCGGTCCCGGAGTCCACGGCTCGGGTGACGGGAATCGGCTCGTCCACGGACCCATTGTCGCCGGGGTGAGGCGGGGCCGGACCAGGCGGGACCGGACCAGGCGGGGCGGGCAGGACAGGGCAGGCAGGGCGGCGGTCAGTCGGCCCAGACCGCCGTCACCGCCTCGGCCTGTGCGGCCGCCTGGGCGCGGCCGGCCCGCGCTGCGGGGGCCCGGCGCGCGGGATCGAGCGGATTACGCCCGAAGGCGGCGCGGGCCGCCCGGTCCGGGGTGAGCAGTACGACCCGGGCGCCGCCGGCGGTGAGCTTCGCGGCCTGCGCGCGGACGGTCGGGACGGGACCGCCGCCCTGGGAAAGCGGAGCGAGGATCACCACGCGCCCGTACTCGGCGGCGAGGTCGGCGTTGGCGGACGACCGGATGCCACCGTCGATCCAGCGCCGGCCGTCGATGGTGACCGGCGGCCAGACGCCCGGGACAGCGCAACTCGCGGCCACCGCGTCGACGATCCCCACGCCACTCGAGCTGTCGAAGGCCGCGAACTCACCCGTGACCGCGTCCACAGCGGTGATCACCAGCCGCCGGTCCGGCCAGCTGTGCGAGACGAGCCGCTGCGCGATGACGGCCCGCCGCTCGGCCTCAGGGGGTGTACGCGCTGCGAGGGCAAGCCTGCCGATACGGGCACCGAGAGCGGCGCCGTCGCGGGACCGGAGGACGCCGAAGGCGTAGCGGGCGATCAGCGCGGGGCTCATCCGGGCCGCGATCTCCCCTGCGGGGTCGGCCAGTTGGCGCTCGTACAGCTCGTCGAGCGTGAGCAGACCGGAGGTGAGCTGAGCACCGACGACGGAACCGGCGGAGGTCCCGATCACCGCGCCCGCCGTGCTCAAGTCCACTCCTGACTCGGCGAGTCCGGCGAGCATGCCGATCTCCCAGCCGATGCCGGTGATGCCACCGCCGCCGAGCACCAGCGCCGTATCCGCCACGTGTCGCTCCCTCCGCCGCCGCGCTTCCGGGCAGTCTGGCACCCCTGCCCGAAGACCGACAGCCCACACGGGCTGCCGCCCCGGCCTCCCCCGGGCGCTGGCCGCCCGACACTGCCGCACGGCTTCTCCGCGGCCGCGGCCCGGGCGCTTCGCGCCCGGTGTTTTCCCATCCACCCGCCCTCTTGAGGGCGGGTGGATGGGAAATCGCCGAGGGCCGGCCGGTGGGGCAGGGGCCGCCCTGCGGGTCGGCGCCGCGCCGCCGGGCCCACGGGATCGTGCAGGCGCCGCCCCCCTGGCGCTGCGCTGCCCCCGGCGGCCGCGGGTTACGCGTCCGCGAGAGCGGTCACCGTGCCCGCGCCCACCGTGCGGCCGCCCTCGCGGATGGCGAAGCCGAGGCCGGGCTCGAGCGGAACCTCGCGGCCCAGCTCGACCGTCATCGTGACGGTGTCGCCGGGCCGGGCGACCGCCGCGTCACCGAGGTCGACGTCCCCGACCACATCCGCCGTACGGATGTAGAACTGCGGCCGGTAGCCCGTGGCGACCGGAGTGGTCCGGCCGCCCTCGGCCGCCGACAGCACGTACACCTCAGCCGTGAAGCGCCGCCGCGGGAGCACGCTGCCCGGCGCCGCCACCACGTGCCCGCGCCGCACCGCGTCCCGCTGCACGCCGCGCAGCAGCAGCGCGACGCTGTCGCCCGCCTCCGCGGACTCCATCGGCTTGCCGAAGGTCTCGAGACCGGTGACGACGGTCTCGATGCCCGCCCCGAGCACCTCGACCCGGTCCCCGACCCGCACCTGGCCGCGCTCCACCGCGCCCGTGACGACCGTCCCGCGCCCGGTGATGGTGAGGACGTTCTCCACCGGCAGAAGGAACGGCGCGTCGGTGTAGCGCACCGGCGTCGGTACGTACGTGTCGACGGCGTCGAGCAGCGCCTCGATGGCTCCGGTCCAGCGCGGGTCGCCGTCCAGCGCACGCAGCCCGGAGACCCGTACGACCGGCGCCCGGTCCCCGTCGTAGCCGTGCGCGGACAGCAGCTCGCGCACCTCGAGCTCGACCAGGTCGGTCAGCTCGGAGTCGCCCGCGTCGGCCTTGTTGAGGGCGACGACGATGTGCTCGACGCCGACCTGCCGGGCGAGCAGCACATGCTCGGCGGTCTGCGGCATGACGCCGTCGAGCGCGGAGACGACGAGGATTGCGCCGTCGAGCTGGGCCGCGCCGGTGACCATGTTCTTGACGTAGTCGGCGTGGCCCGGCATGTCGACGTGCGCGTAGTGCCGCGTGTCGGTCTCGTACTCGACGTGCGCGATGTTGATGGTGATGCCGCGCGCCGCCTCCTCGGGCGCCCGGTCGATCCGGTCGAACGGCACGAACGTGCCCGAGCCGCGCGAGCTGAGCACCTTCGTGATGGCGGCGGTCAACGTTGTCTTGCCGTGGTCGACATGGCCCATGGTGCCGATGTTGAGGTGCGGCTTGGTCCGCACGTATGCCTGCTTGGACATGGTTGCTTCCTCGGAAGTGAGCAGCGTCAGCGGGACCCCTGGGCCTGACCGACCCTCCCCCTGCGGGGTCCGCCGGACGATCCGGGAAGGGTCAGCTTCGGGCGCCGCCGAAGGGTGCCGGGGCAGCCGCGGCGACTGCGTCGGTGGCAGCGGCGGCGGCGGCAATAGCGGCGGCAGCAGCGCCTGCGGCGACCACTGCGGCAACGGCGGTCAGGGCGATGGCCGAGGGATCGAAGGCAGCCTTCGGCGCGTCCGCGACTGCGGACGGAAGCGCGAGGAAGGCGTGCCGGAACATGCCGCCAATGATCGCGGCCCGGTCGGCCGCGCGTCCAACGATTTTGCGCGAGGCGCCAGTTCAGAACGCTGTCCGCAACCCTCCGCCGGTCAGAGGTTCTTCAGCGCCTCGCGGACCGAGAGCGGCGCCAGCCGGTCCCGTGCGGATTCGACGAAGGAGCGGACCGCGTGGGGATCGGTCTTCGCGTACTCGCGCAGCGCCCAGCCGATGGCCTTGCGGATGAAGAAGCCGGGATGGCGGGACTGGCGCAGGCAGTATGCGAAGAGCCGGTCCGCGTCCGTGTCGCCCTTGAACCGCAACTGGTGCAGCAGGGCGGTGCGGGCGATCCACATGTCGTCGTCCGCGATCCATTCGTCCATCGCCGCCACGAGCCGGCGGTCGGCGGCGACCAGCGGGCCGACGACGTGCGCGGCGAGCAGGTCCACCGTGTCCCACCAGGACTTGGTGGCGACGAGATGGCGGGCGACCGGCAGGAATCCGGACGAGCAGCGGCCCGCGTACCGGCGCAGGTAGTCGACCGCGAAGTACTGGTACTCGCGCTCGGGCAGCTGCCAGCAGCGCAGCGCGATGGCCGTGCAGTCCGCCTCGCCGGGGCGCGCGGTGCCGGCGAGGACCGTACGGGACAGGGCGCGGCGTTCGGTGGTGGGGATCCCGAGGAAGGGGGCGATGCCTTTCATGTACGCGGCGGCACCCTCGGCCCGTACGGGATCGGCGGCGGACGGGTAGACGGCGGTCAGCCGCTCGATCACGGTGTCCGCGAGCTCACTCTCCGGCCCGCCCGTGGTCGGTCCCGGCCCCGGAATGACGGGTCCCGGCCCCGGAATGACGGGTCCCGGACCCGGAATGACGGGTCCCGGACCCGGAGTGACGGGTTCCGGGCCCGGCGCGACGGGTTCCGGGCCCGGTGTGATGGGTCGCATGGGCCCAACATACGGCGATCGGACACCGGCGTCGGTTAGTCTCCCCCGATGCCCGTCCCTGCCCCTGCCCCTGCCCCTGCCCCTGCCGCGCAGCGCCCGCAGGCCCTGACATATGCCAGGGCGCTGCTGTCCCCATGGGCCCGGTTCGCCCTGCTCGTCGTGCTGCTCGCCGCGGCCGCGACGGCCGTCGTGCTGTTCGAGCCGCAGCAGCTGCTGGCGGAGGGCTGGCCGCCCCGGGTCTCGGGCGGCGCGGCCGTGGTGCTGTTCGCCGTCGCGTACGGGGTGGGCACGGCCGCGCTCGTGCCGCGGCCGATTCTGAACCTCGCGGCCGGTGCGCTGTTCGGCGCGCAGTTCGGGCTCGCGGCCGCCGTCGCGGGCACGGTGCTCGGCGCGGGCATCTCGTTCGGCCTCGGGCGGGTGCTCGGCCAGGACGCGCTGCGGCCGCTGCTGCGCGCCCGCTGGCTGACGGCGGCGGACCGGCAGCTCAGCAGGCACGGCTTCCGCTCGATGCTGGCGCTTCGGCTCTTCCCCGGCGTGCCGTTCGCCGCGGCCAACTACTGCGCCGCCGTCTCGCGCATGGGCTGGCTGCCGTTTCTGCTCGCCACGGGCTTGGGGTGCGTGCCGAACACGGCCGCGTACGCCATCGCGGGCAGCAGGGCCACGGCCCCGGCCTCGCCCGCGTTCCTGATCGCCATCGGTTTCATCGCCGTGACGGGGATCGCGGGTCTTACGGTCGCCTGGCGCAAGCGGGGCCGGCTGCGCCGGGGCTGGTCCCAGGGTCAGTAGGCGCCACGGCCGTCGATGACGGCGCGGAATGTGCGCGCCATGATGGCGATGTCCCCGATGAGGGACCAGTTCTCCACGTACCGCAGGTCGAGCCGTACGGTCTCGTCCCACGACAGGTCCCACCGCCCGCTGATCTGCCAGATGCCGGTGAGTCCTGGGCGCACCGCCAGTCGGCGCCGCTCCGTCTCGTCGTACAGCGCCACTTCGTCGGGCAGCGGAGGGCGCGGACCGACCAGGGACATCTGACCGCGCAGCACATTGATCAGGAGCGGCAGTTCGTCCAGCGAGTACCGGCGCAGGAAACGGCCGACCCGGGTGACCCGGGGGTCCCGGCGCATCTTGAACAGTGGGCCGTCGTGCTCGTTCTCCGACAGCAGCGCCCGCTTGCGGGCCTCAGCGTCCGCCACCATGGTCCGAAACTTCCACGTGTGGAAGGCCTGCCCCTGAAGGCCGACCCGCATCTGCCGGTGGAAAACCGGCCCGGGCGAGTCGAACCGCACGGCCAGAGCGATCACACCCATGACGGGGGCCAGCAGCATCAGCAGCGTCGCCGCCCCGAACCGGTCCATCAGATACTTGGTCTGCAACTCGACGCCCCGCCGGATCGGCGGCGCGATGTGGAGCATCATCAGCCCACCGGCCTCGGAGGAGCGAACGCGGTGCTGTGCGACCTCGGCGAGCCCGGGCAGGACGGCCAGCGAAAGTCCCGAGTCGTGCACTCCCCAGATCAAGCGGCTCAAGCGCTCGCCGACCATGGCCCCGCCGGGGATGGCCACGATCAGGTCGGCTCGGTGGAAGCGGGCGGCACTGCGCACCTGCCCCGCGTCGGCCGTACCGGCCGGTGGGGCCTCGTCGAGCCGGGCGGCGATGGGCAGGCCGATCAGCGGTTCTCCCGCGCCGACCGCGCAGAGCCCGACGACGACGTATTCGTGATCGGTGTGGCGGGACAACAGGTTGATGACATGATCGGCGGTCACCGGTTCCCCGACGACGAGCACCCGGCGCACTCCCGAGGCCCGGCGCCGCCTGTCGGACAGGTGGCGGTGCAGGGACCTGCGCACCGTCGCGCTGAGCACCGGAGTCGGCGTCAGAGCGAGGAGTGCCACATAGGGATCCGTGGTGGCGTCGGTGATGGCGTGCAGGATGGCGAGCACTCCGAGCAGGGTCGCCCAGTCGTAGAACACCGGCCGCGGCGAGCTGATTTCGCCGAGTGCGTACCGGGCGTAGCGCCCGCGGACGGCGCAGACCAGTATCCACGCCGCTGCCGCGATCAGGGCGCACAGCGCCGCGGCCCGCTGGTCCGCGGCGTGCAGGAGCAGGAGGGTGGGCAATCCGGCGGCGAGGATGTCCACGCCGATGGCGGTGAGTAAGTACCAGCGCGGCCTTCGGGGAGTGCTGCGCCGCGGCGCCCGTCGCGGTGGCTCTTCGGGGTCGGCGGGTGGCTCGCCCTCGGGCTGTGCCTCGCGTGTCCGCGCGCCCACGCCCACGAGCGCTGGCACGACAGCTGGTACCGGGCTCTCCTGGCCGCCGGCCCGGCGTTTGATCTCGGCGAGCGCCGCGCTGCGGCGCTCGCCTCCGGGGTCGGCAAGGCGGGCTTGCAGCGACGCGCCGGACCGGGCGAGGCGGGCGGCGACGAAGGGATCGGGCCGCTGCTCGTAGACCTTCCTGCGGAACGGCTTCACGACTGATCCCCCTTGAAGTCGTCCGGCTCATCGAGCTGTTTGAGCCTGCGCTTGAGCGTGGCCTCGGCTCGGGCGATCTGTGAGCTGACCACCCTCGGTTTCATCCCCAGTTCGCGTTCGATCTTCCCCTGCGGCCAGTTCTCGCGCAGCCAGAGAACGGCGACAGCCCGTTGTCGCGCGGGGATCTCGTCGAGGACGTCGATGAGCGGGTCGCCGGATGCGCGCGCGGGGCGGGCGGGGCCTGTCGGCTGCACTGCTCTCGGCCACCAGGAGCGTCGCCTGCCGTAGGCCGCGATCACCGTCCGCGCGATCCTGGCCTTGATCCAGGTGTCCGGGTCGCCTATCGCGTCCCACTGGCTGTACGCCTGCGAGCAGACCTCCTTGACCAGCCACTCGGCGCGCGCCAGTTCGGCCGGAAGGTCGGCGGCCAGCATCAGCGCAGCCGTGACCGACAGGTCCTCGAAGTTGAAGTGGAAGTAGCTGTCGAAGTCCAGACTCGGTTCGATCGTGGTCATCCGAGCGCCTCTGCCGCCGGCGGGCAGGCCACAGGACGAGACCGCCCCTCTGCTGAGCGCGCCGAGGCCGGCCCGGCAATCGTCGAACGATGGATGAGCAACGGCGGGTCCTAGGTGCATGAGCGGTGAACTGACGCGCCGTAACCTCTGGACGGAGACTGGCACCCTTCGAGACAACCACACGCACACCGAAAATATGACTCGAACTCGGGGGCGTGCGGGAGCGATCGAGGGGGCGCGTTAAGTCAGGAACGCAGCAAGTGCGCGCCCCCTTCGCGATCAAGCACCCCAACTTTCTTCAATGCGGCACCATCTTTCTTCATTCCGGGCACCATCTCCCGCATGACCCGGCATCATGTCGGCAGCACAGGTGCGGCTCCGGGGGGAGGCCAGGCATTGACAGAGCGAATCCGATTCAACGACGTGATCGTGCTACTGCCCGGTATCGGGGGAAGCGTTTTACGCAAAGGGCAGACGCCCCTGTGGGAACCGTCCCTGAAGCTGGCGGGCGGGCTGCTGCGCAACCGCACCGAGCTGCTCGAGGCGCTGGCCGGCGACCGCGCCGACCTGGACGACGCCGAGCACGACAGCGGGGTGACCGCCGCTGGACTCATCGGCACACCGGTCACCATCCCCGGGCTCGCCAAGGTGAATCAGTACCGCGCGCTGCGCAGGATGATCCTCTCCGGTCTGGATGTCGTCCGGGGTGATCCCTCCGTGGACGGACCGCCCGCGAACTATTTCGAGTTCGCCTACGACTGGCGCCGCGACAACCGCGTCTCCGCCCTCCGTCTCAAGGAATTCATCGACCGTGAGCTTCCCAAGTGGCGCTCCGCACTCCCCTACGGCCGGCCGAAAGTCGTATTCGTGTGCCACAGCATGGGAGGACTCGTCGCCAAGTTCTACGCCGACGTCCTCGGCGGCTGGACGCACACCCGGTCCATCATCACCTTCGGCACCCCCTTTCGCGGGTCGGTCCAAGCGCTCGAATTCCTCTCCAACGGCTATCGGAAATGCGGCATCGAGATCGCTCCGATTTCAGAACTCCTGGCCGGCTACACCTCGGTCTACCAGTTGCTGCCCCGCCATCCCGTCGTCCTCGACCGCAGGTCAGGACCGGACCGGCCCACTGCTCCGCTGCGGGTCTCTGAACTGGAGGAGAAGTCGGCCGGCTCGTTGTCCGTGACCAGAGCGCGCTGCGCCTATACGGACTTCCACCAGGAAATGGGACCGGAGGCGGCCGAACGGACAGGCCCGGGGCAGGGGCACCTCATCCCCGTCGTGGGTTACGGGCACAGCACACTGCAAGCCGCGGTGCTGTCCGACAGCGGCGTCGCGACATCCGCAGAGCCCCTGGCCCTGGGCAGCGGCCGCCGATGGCTCGGAACAGGGGACGGCACCGTGCCGGCCCTGTCGGCCATCCCCGTCGAACTGAGCGAGGGACCGGTTCACTGGTGGGAGAACGGCACGCACTCCTCGTGCCATACCGGCGAGCGAGCGCTGGCGCGCCTTCTGCGCACCCTGGGCCTGTACGGCACGGGCATCAGCGATCTCCAAGGACCTGACGGTGCGCCCGCCCTGACCGAACCGGGGGACGCGCACCAGGACAGACCGGTCATCGCGCTCGAAGTCGAAGACGTCCATCTCGGCGGCGAGCCCGTCACGCTCCGGTGCGCTGTGCGGGAATCCCCGGCCGAAGACCCGACGCCCTGCATGGAACTCACCGGCCCCGGGCGGCCCGAGCGGGTCACTCGAACCGACGAGGAGAACGGGGCCGCCTGGGTCGTCGAAGGACTGCCGGCCGGGACCTACGAGGCCACCGTCACCTACGGCAGCCGGACCGTCGCCGACGTCTTCGAGGTCTGGTGACTCCCACGGCCTCCCACAACCCCGACCGGGCGTGGGTCAACTGGAAACAGACCGAACCGCAGCGGCTCGCCCGCTATGTCGACCCGAACGCGATCGTGCACTGGTTCGGGGTCCCCGCGCCCAGGAACGGCACGGCGTTCGACGAGCGTCAGACGGACCGCCGCACCACCGTGCGCGCCTTGTACGACCACATGGCCGCGCTGAACATCGCCTACGAGACCGCGCGTCTGGACTTCGCGAACGGCCATGAGGCCGAGCAGGTCATCCGCCCACCGCACCGGGTACGCCAGGAGGGCGGCAACTGTCTGGAACTGGCGCTGGTGTTCGCCGGGCTCAGCGAACACCAGCGCCTCCGGCCGCTGGTCGTGCTCCTGGAAGGCCATGCCCTGCTCGCGCTCTGGCTGGAGGCGGACGTCGACCCTCTGGTCCGTACCGGGCGGCCTGCGCCGGGAGATCACACCATTCTCAGCGGCGGAAGGATCCGCGATGCCGGTGATCCCGCGGTCAAGGCGGCATTGCTGAGAATGGTCGAGACGGACTCCTTCATCCTGGTGGAATGCACCGGCTTCGCCTATTCGGAGACGCTGCACGGGGCCGCCGGGCGACTCACCTTCGACGAAGCCGTCCTGGCCGGGCACGAGCGGCTGCGCCACGGCAGCCTCATCGACCTCCTGGACATCGCCTACTTGCACGGCAACCGCCTCTACACGCCGTACGACCTGCCGGTCGCGTCGGGGCACCCCACCGCGGGCGCCCCGACCGCGCGGCTCGGCGACCGCGGCGCCAAGGCACTCTTCGATGCCTTGGCGCAGAGCGACGGCGCGCCGCCTCACGGGGACCGCTGGACCGAACCGGATCTGCGCCGACTCAGTCAGTGGCTGGGCTCGCATCAGGTCGGCCCGCCCGATGTCACGGACCATCTGCGGCAGTTGGTCGAGGACCTGTCGCTGGCCCTGCGCGCCGCCTCCTTCATCAGACAGTGGATACCGGCGGAGCGCCTCACCTCGGCAGCACTCCGCAAGGCGCTGCTGGCCACTCTGCCCGGCGCGCTGCGCGAGTCGCCGGTGGGCCTCGACGACCACCTGGACCTGATCGCGCTGCGCCATCCGGTGACGGACGACGGCTGCGGAAGGGCCGTCGTGGAGTTCACCCTGCGGCTGGCCATGAGTGCGGAACTGGATGTCTGCGACCCGGGGTTCGAAGCCTGGGCGGAGAGCGTGGCGGACATCGCGCACGTCAACGACCTACGTAACCGCCTCACGGCCCAGACGCGTACCTCCGATGTGCGGCTCGTCGTCGACCTGCACGCCGTACGCACGACGGCGCGGGCGGAGCGGCTCCGCGCCTGGCTGCTCGACGGTGACGAGGTACTGGCCCCGCCGTGGACGGCCGGTGAGGACCGGGCCGAGGGAAAGAGCCTCGAGGAGGCGATGGCGGACATTTATGAGGACGCCTTCGACATCGCTGAACAGCATGGGCTCCTCATCGGCCGGGTGGACGTCGCCGTACCCACCTCCCTGATGGTGCGTTACAAACCCGAGGAGTGCCGCATCGGGGACCGCCTCGGGGCGCACCACGATGTCGTCGTGCGGTGGAGCGACCATCTGCGCCCGCAACCTCCCGAGCGCCGACGCGCCCTGCGCATGTGCCGTCTCCGGCTGGCCAAGATGGAGCAGGACGGTTTGGACACGGCGATCGAATGGATACCCGACGCCGACGCCCGGGACCGTGCCACGCTGACCCGCCGCATCCACAGCGGTGACTACAAGGCCGTGGGCCTTCGCTCCCTGCCGTCGGCGGACCCCGAGGGGCTGCTGGACCTTCTGCTCCTGCACGTGCCCATCCTGATGTGGCCCGAGGAGTCGGTGGCCGACTGGGACGAGGTCGAGTGCGATGTACGCGACTGGTGGCCGGACCTGCCCGCCGCCTTTCTCCGTGCCTATCGCACGGCGTGGCGGGCCGACGCGTCGGAGAAGCTCCCGGCTCTGGCGAAGCTCCGGGCAGTGTGGCACGACCGGGAGTGGCAGAGGTTCTGTGATGTGTTGAAACGGCATCGAGCGGGCTTCGCTCCCTCAGGAGGACAACTGTGACGTGGGCCCCTTATTACCGCGGAGACGGTGAGAAGCGAGCCGTCGAACTCCCCCCGCCCCCGCCATGGCGCCGTCTGCCGTCCAGCTCAGCCGGCGGCGACGGAAGCGGCGAGGGCGGCGATGCCGAGGACACCTTCCGCTTCGACCCACCGGAGGGTCTGGTCGATGCCGTCAACGCCGCCCTGTACCTGCGGCGGCCGTTGCTGCTCACCGGACCGCCGGGCTCCGGGAAGTCCGCCGTCGCCGAGTCGGTGGCCCGCGAACTGGGCCTGGGTGAGGTGCTCCGCTGGCACATCACCTCCCGTAGCACGCTCCCCGACGCGCTCTACGGGTATGACGCGCTCGGCCGTCTGGACGCCACGCGCCACCACGAGGACGACGACATCGGCCGGTTCATCCGCCTCGGCCCCCTCGGAACGGCGCTGGCCTGGTCCGACGGGCCGCGGGTACTCCTCATCGACGAAATCGACAAGAGCGACTTCGATCTGCCCAGCGACCTCCTCAACATCCTGGAGCGCGGCGAGTTCGAGATTCCGGAGCTGGCGCGGCACGACAAGACCACGGTGAGCGTGCGCCGTTGGGACGCCACCGGTGCGGAGGACATCTCGTCGGGCCGGGTCATCTGCACGCACTTCCCGGTCATCGTCATGACGAGCAACGGAGAACGCAGCTTTCCGCCGCCGTTCCTGCGGCGTTGTGTCCGCTTCCAGGTCAAGGATCCGAGCGCCGAGCGGCTCGCCAGAATCGTCCGTGCCCATCTGGGCGACGAGGCCGTGGCGAGCGTCCAGCAACTGATCCAGGGCTTCGCCGAACGTCTCGAGGGACGGGCGACGCTGGCGACCGACCAGTTGCTCAACGCCGTGTACCTGGTGACCGGTGAGTTGCCTCCAGAGGGGCGCCAGCGCGAGGAACTGGAGGCTCTTCTCCTCCGCGACCTCTCCAGCACCTGACATGGTCGAGTTGGAGTGGCTGCTGCAGCGCCTTTTTGACGTCGGTGCCGAAGTCGACGCCGTGGGGTTCGCCGATGCCCTCTGGCTGGCCGACGCCATCGACCGCCAGGCCGGTCACGGGGCCGAGGAGCTTCCCCGCGAGGCCGTCGGACAGCCCGGGAAGCGGGAAGCGGCGGAGGACCCGGCCGCCGACACCACGGCGGCCTGCGGCGGGGGCATGGACGAGCCCGCCCCCGCGGCGGGCACGGGAGACCTGTACGACAACGTCGGTGGGGCGGGCCTGCAGCGCGCTAGCAGAGTGTACGTCGAACGAGGCCCTTCCCTCCCCCGGCAGCTGAACGTCGCGCGCTCCCTGCGCCCGCTCAAGCACCAGTTCCCGCGTGGCCGCAGGCGCACCCTCGACGTCGAGAGCACGATTCACGCGTATGTGCGCAGCGGTGATGTGGTGCCGGTCTTCTCCGCAGTGCCGGAGCGGTGGTTCCACCTCGACGTGGTTCTGGACGACAGTCCGTCGATGGAGGTGTGGCGAGAGCCGTTCGACGAACTGATCCGGATGCTGCAGCAACTGGGCGCCTTCCAGACCGTCCACACCTGGCGACTGGACGTCTCGCAGGACGACCCCGTACTGCGCGACCCGACAGGCCACGTCGTCACGTCGGGCCGGCTGAGGGACCCGGCAGCCCGGCGCCTGGTCCTGGTCTGCTCCGACTGCGTGGCCAGGGGCTGGGACCGTACGGGCATCTGGCAGGACCTGCGCAACTGGGCGGCTTCGACCGCCACCGTACTGCTCAACCCGCTCCCCGACCGGCTATGGCAGCACACCGGTCTCAACGCCCAGGCAGCCCGGCTGCGTCCGGGCAGGCGCGGTGCGCACGGAGGGGATCTCTCCTTCTCCGCGCCCCTGTTCTCCTGGCTGCACCCGGGCCGCGACGACGACGCCGGCTGGACTGCGCTGCCGACGACCGACCTGTCGCCCGACTCACTGGGGCAATGGTCCGGCACTCTCATGGGAACCGAGAGAGGCGGCTGCGGCGGCGTACTCCTGCCTTCGCCCTCCTCCCTCACCGCACGCACAGGCTCCGGGAGCGGGGCGGAGGATGCGGAGCCCCAGGTCGACGAACCCTGGGACGACGAGGACGACGAGGACGACGGCTTGGGTCCCGCCCACCCCGAGGACACCGTCAGGGCCTTCAGAATGCTCGCCTCCCCCGAGGCCCGCCGACTCGCGGTGCTCTGTTCCGGCCAGCGGACGCTGTCGCTGCCGGTGATGCGCCTCATCCAGCACACGATGCTTCCCGACGCAGAGGTGAGCGACCTCGCCGAAGTGGTGGTCAGCGGCCTGTTCGAGGAGCCTCCGCCGCGCACCGGCGACAGCGAGCTGCTTCTCACCTTCCGCCCCGGCGTTCGGGAGGTGCTGCACCGGTCCCTGGCACGGGAGGACGCCTGGAAGGTCCACTGGGCGCTGAGTCGCTTCATCGAGAAGGAGACCGGGCAGCCGACCTTCCTCGCGGCCCTCGTCGATCCCAGCGGTCCGCTGGCTCTGCCGGCCGACCTCCAGCCCTTCGCCGCGGCGCACCGCGACGGCCTGCGGCTGCTCAGAGGGGTGCCGGCAGGCACGGAGTCCGGCGCCTCGGAGCGTGCTCCGTCCGTCGGCGCGCGGGAGGCGAGAAGGTTCCTCATCGCCGTGACGCTCACGGACGCCCAGGAGTTCACCGCGTCCCGCCGCATGGTGGTGGAACTGTTCGCCGGCCTCGGATACCAGGACGCCACAACGAGCGCCGAGGACCTGACACCTGAGGAGCTGGCCCAGCAGATCCACGCCTTCTGCCAGTCCGCGGACCGCCGCCCCGGCGACCTCCTCACGGTCTACGTGGCGGCACACGCCGTGAGCCTCGCGGAGCGGGTCCACCGGTTTCTCGGCGGCATGGGCGTACGCCATCTGTTGTTGCTGGTGGACAGATGTGGTGCCGATGCACCCGGTGCGGGTGCGGCGTTCTCCCCGCCGTCGCGGAGCGATACAGCAGGGGCCGGAGCGGAAGCCGCGGTTTCCGTCCTGGAGTGCGTGTCATCGGGTCACGCGGACGCGGGGAATCTTCCCCGCCTTCTGCGAGTCGCGGTGGACGAGTTGGCGACGGAAGAGGATCACCCCTGCCTGCCCTTGCACGCCATCGCCCGGCGCATGACCGAGCTCGCCGGCCCCGGCTCCGGTCCCCGGATTCACCTGTCCCGCCTCGGGCCGCCCGACGAGCCGGCGTTCCTGCCCAGCCCCCGGCACCTTCCCGCGCCTTCACCGGTGGACTCCAGTGCGCCGCAGACCGCGAGGGCTGCCGGGACGGGGCACGCAGCACGCCGTGAAGCGCGCCTCAACTCCCATTTCCTGGCCGGGGCGCAGGCATCGCTGACGGCGGGCGGCGGCTGGTCCTTCACCGCGCGTCACCAGGCGCTGACCGAGATTTCCGCCTGGCTCAATGAGCCGCGACCGCACCCACCGGCGTTGGTGGTCTGCGGCGATCCCGGCTCCGGCAAGTCCACGGTCCTGGGGGCGATCGCCGCGCTCACCAGTCCCCAGCTCAGGAGCAGGGTGCCCCTGTCGACCCTGGAGCTGCCCTCCCGGGCGATCCCGCCCCTGGGCAGTGTCGATGTCGCCCTCTCCGCCCGGGAACTGACCGACCGGCACGTGGTGGCGGAGCTGGCGGCCGCCGCCGAGCTCTCCACCGACCACCCCAGGGAACTCCTGGCGGGTCTGGAAGGGTCCCCGCGGCCCTTGACCGCGGTCATCGACGGTCTCGACGAGGCGGCCACCCCGGACACGCTCATCGCTTCGGTGCTGCGTCCGCTCATGGATCACGGTCGGGGCCGCATCCGGTTGCTTCTGGGCACCCGCCGCTCTCTTCTGCCCCAACTGGGAGACAGTGACGGGGCCTTCACGATGCTCGACCTGGATACGGAGAGGTTCAGCGATCCCGCGGACCTCACGGCGTACACCGTCCTGATGCTGCTCGAGTCCTCGCCCCACAGTCCCTACCGGGAGGCACCGCCACCGGTGGTCCGCGAAGTGGCGGAAGCCGTGACCGCGGTGGGCGGATCCTTCCTCACGGCCCGGATCGTCGCCCGCGCCCTCGCCGCCGCGGACGCCGTCCCCGACCCCCGCGACCCCGCATGGCGAGCGTCGCTGCCGCGCGACATCGGGCTCACGCTGCTCCGGGAGCTGGACTCCGAGCTCGGCACGGCCGCCGAGCCCGCCCGCGACCTGTTGCGCCCCCTCGCCTTCTGCCAGGGCCCCGGACTTCCGTCCGCGGGGCTGTGGGCCCAAGTGGCTTCCCGGATGTCCCGCCGGAGGTATACGGACGAGGACGTGGCGTGGCTGCGGCGACTGGCCGGCATCTGTGTCGTCGAGGGACACGAGGACGGCAGGGCCGGCTACCGCCTGTGCCATCAGTCGCTCGCCGACGCCCTGCGCGAGGACTGCGACGACGTGGCCGCGCACACGGCGATCACCGAGGTGCTCCTCTCGCACCTCCCTCGTGCGGCCGACGGCACCCACGACTGGTCCCGCGCCGAGCCCTACGTCTCGCGCTATCTGTCCGTGCATGCCGCCGCCGCCGGACGCCTGAACGATCCAGGAGAGCTGGGCACCGCCCTGCGGCACCTCTCCCGGCCGGCGAAAACCCCGCGGTCGGGCCGGGCGACGAGCCCCGGCGCGCAGGTCGTCGTACTCCACGGGATGGGCAGGGCTGACGAGGACAGGGCCGCCGGGCGCAGCCGGCTGACGGCAGCCCTGCGCGATGCGGTCGACCGGGCCGTGCGCGACGATCCCGATGTGCGGGCCCGGGCGGGCGAGCTGCGGTGGGAGGTGTCCTTCCCCGGCTACCAGGACCTCTTTCGTGCCGCGGGGGCTCCGGAGGCGCTTACGGGACCGAGGCTCTCGGCCCGGGATGTCGCACCCGGGCTCGAGACGGACCTGCTGCTGCAGTGGTGGGAGACTGCCGCCCGGGCCGATCTCGCCGTACCACGGCCGGACACCAGGACTCTCCAGGACGCGGCACAGTCGCTCTTCGATCCCTCGCGGACTTCTGCGATCAAGCGCGTGGTCAGTGCGCTCGGCAGGTCGCGGTTCTTCATGGGAGTCGCGGAGCACATGCTGGTGGGGAACATCAAGCAACTCCTGCGCTACTTCCAGGAGGAAGGGCTCCGGGAGAGCGTCATCAACCGGGTGGCGGAGGCCATTTCGCCGCGGACCCGCGTGCTGGTCGGGCACTCCCTCGGCTCGATCGTGGCCTACGAGGCGCTGTGCGCCCACCCGGAATGGCCGGTGCGCACGCTGGTGACCACCGGCTCGCCGCTCGGCGTCAGACATCTGTTCTTCGACCGGCTCAAGCCGGCCCCGGTGAACGGCGTCGGCGCGTGGCCGGGCTCGGTCGTGCGGTGGGTGAACGTGTGCGACCCCCGAGACCTCGTAGCCCTGGAACCACGCCTTGCCACGACCTTCGGTGCGCGGGTCGAGGACGTGTCCGTCAGCAACGGAACAGCGGCCCACGACATGTCTCGCTATCTCAGCGCCGGCGCTGTGGGAGCGGCCATCGTCTCGGAACTCCTGTGACCGCCGCCGGTCGTCCCTGTGGACCGCCGCCGCACGGCTGCCGCGAGACACCGCCTCCCTCCCCCCGCGAGGGGCCCGGCGACGGCCGAACATCCAGGGGCGCTACGCTGCCTCCGACTGGGCGCGATCATCACCTGCTACAGCGTCCACAAGCCGCCCAGAGGACCTGACGCACCGTCAGCCAAGCCAGCAAAGGTGAGCATGAGTACGCCCATGACCCTATTCACATGATCGAACGTGCGCATCGCCTGGCAGCCCACCCTGGGCCTCTGACCCACAGGTTTCCTGGTCAGACCGTGATCGTCTCTTGGATGGCATAGCATTTCATGTCTTGGTTCGAATCATTCATCCTCGGTCTCGTCCAGGGGTTGACCGAGTTCCTACCGATCTCCTCCAGCGCTCATCTCCGGCTGACCGCGGCCTTCGCCGACTGGCACGACCCCGGCGCCGCCTTCACGGCGATCACCCAGATCGGCACCGAGACCGCCGTGATCATCTACTTCCGCAAGGACATCGCGCGGATCGTCGGCGCCTGGGTCAAGTCGCTGTTCAACAAGGCGATGCGCAGCGACCACGATGCCAAGATGGGCTGGCTGGTGATCGTCGGGTCGATTCCGATCGGCGTGCTGGGAGTCACGCTCAAGGACCAGATCGAGGGGCCGTTCCGCGATCTGCGGCTGATCGCCACCACCCTGGTCGTCATGGGCGTCGTGCTGGGCGTCGCCGACCGGCTCGCAGCGCGGGACGAGGCGGGCGGCAAGCACCGCGCCGTACGGGACCGCAAGACGCTCGCCGAGCTCGGTGTCCGGGACGGCCTGATCTACGGGATGTGCCAGGCCATGGCGCTGATCCCCGGCGTATCGCGGTCGGGCGCGACGATCAGCGGCGGTCTGCTGATGGGCTACACCCGCGAGGCCGCCGCCCGCTACTCCTTCCTGCTCGCGATCCCCGCGGTCCTGGCGTCGGGACTGTACGAGCTGAAGGACGCGGGCGAGGGCCATGTGTCGTGGGGGCCGACGATCTTCGCGACCATCGTCGCCTTCTTCGTCGGGTACGCGGTCATCGCCTGGTTCATGCGCTTCATCTCGACCAAGAGCTTCATGCCCTTCGTGATCTACCGGATCCTGCTGGGCATCGCGCTCTACATCCTGGTCGGGACGGGAGCCCTGGATCCGCAGGCGGGCGAGTCCGCGGGCTGAACTCGCGGGCTGACCCCGCGGGATGACCCCGCGTGCTGAGACCTCCGTGTGCTGAGCCCCCGCGTTGACCCCGCAGGCTGACCCGGAGCCCGCCACTCCGCGTCACTCCCCCGCAGTCGCTTCCGTCAGGCCGTCCTGAGCCGCGCCCCGGCTCAGAACGGCTTCGCGTACCCGGTCCCGTACCTCGGGGAATCGGTTCCGCGTCGCGGTGACGACCCGGAACGGCGGCCCGACGTCCGAGTGCCCGACGAGGAACTCCGCCTTCGAGACCGTCCAGCGGTCCCCCTGGGGCGCGAAGGTGAAGCGGGCCATCGAGCCCTCGTTGCCCCGGGCCTTCCCGGGCACGAAGCTCGCCACCTGGTCCCCGAGCCCGTACACCACCCAGGTGCCGTTGACCTTCTCGTACGGCTGCGGCACATGGTTGTGCGTCCCGATGATGAGGTCGATGTCCCGCTTCCCGCCCGTACGGGCGGCGGTGAGCCGCCGGGCCTGGTCCAGCTGCTTCCCGTCGGGCGCCTGCTGCCACTCGGTGCCCCAGTGGACGCTGACCAGGACCACGTCGGCCCCGGCGCGGCGGGCGGCCCGCGCGTCGGCGATGACCCGCTCGGGGTCGAGCAGGTTCACCGCCCACGGCTGCCCCTCGGGCAGCGGCACGCCGTTCGTGCCATAGGTGTACGCGAGGTGGGCCACGTCCGCGCCGCCGGCCCGAAGCCGTGCGGGCCGGGCGGCCTCGCCGGCGCTGCGGGCCGAGCCCGCGTGCCGTACGCCTGCCGCGTCGAGGGCGTCGAGCGTGCGGTGGAGGCCCTCCGCACCGGCGTCGAGGGTGTGGTTCGAGGCGGTCGAGCAGCTGTCGTATCCGGTGGCGCGGAGGCCCTGGGCGACGTCCGGCGGGGACTGGAACATGGGGTAGCCGGTGAACGGCCCATCCGGGGGTCCGTACGGGGTCTCCATGTGACAGACCGCCAGGTCGGCTGGGTCGACGACGGGCTTGACCCCGGCCAGGATGCGGCTGAAGTCGAAGCCGGCGCCGCCCGCGTCGGTCTGCGCCTGCCGGATGACCGAGGGGTACGGGATCACGTCGCCGGTCGCCACGACGGTGAAGGGGCGACCCTTTGCGGAGGCCTCACCCCGCGCGGCCTTCTTGGGGCCGCTGGGCTGGGTGGGTCCCCCTGGCGCCGTCCCCTGTGCGGAACAGGCGGCGAGCGCCCCGAGCGCCAGCCCCCAGGCCGCCGCCTTTGTGCGCAGCGCGCAGCGCATGCCGGTCTCCTCTCGCCTCGGTGCACTTCTCACGCCTCTTCGCAGCGTGTACCGAGGTCCGGGGGCCCGCAGCCGGGGGCCGTACGGGTTGGGCCGAGGGGAGTAGCGGCGCGTCGGCTTGACGGGCCTCCGGGGGCGCGCACGGGGGCCGCACGCGCGTGAGCACCACGGGCGCATTCCGTCACCAGGAGTGCACGCCCGGATACCCAAACCCGCAGACTCGTGACATCCGTCACACCGATATCCGGCACCAACGCGGCGGGATAGTAGGTGACCGCCATGCGGAATAGGGGATTTGTCCGCCCCGAAACCGACATACTTCGCACAGGGTTCGATGGCCTGTGGCTAGCTCAGCCGCATCCGCCCGCCTATGCGGCGAATAAAGGCTTCTGACAGGGCGACAGAATGGCCGGAAATGCTCCGAGAGGCGGGACGCATTCCCTTGCCCCGATCGCAAGAGCCCTCGGTTCCTACGAAGCTCCTTAGTAGCACATGCTCGTTGCCCTGCACGTCCGGCGGTCCTAAGAATGACGGCTCCGCAAGGCGTCTCCGCAGCTCAGGCACAGGGTCCGTGCAGAGCCGACCCCACTCGAGGCGCCCCGCGATTTACGAGCGAGGTCACCCATGTCGAAGCACCGCAGGAATACGCATTACCGGCAGATAACCATCGCCGCCATCGCCATAGCCGCCGTGGGTGTGCCCTCCGCCGCCATGGCCTGTATGGACTGGCAGGAGAACAAGGGCGGTGAGTCTCACAGCCGTTGGCAGAGCGAGTCCTCCGATCGCCGGTGGGAGTCCTCCCATCACCGGTGGGCAGACGGCCGATCGCACGCCAAGCCGGCTTCGCGAGCATCGAAGACCCCCACCGCGTCTCCGAGCGCTTCGAAATCCTCAGCTCCGAAGTCCGCCGCTCCGAAGTCCACCACTCCGAAGTCCACCGCCCCGGCCTCCACCGCCCCAGCCTCCAGTGACTCGGCCCGCGTGGTGGAACTCGTCAACAACGAGCGCCGCAAGGCCGGATGTGCACCGGTGACCGTGAACGACAAGCTGGCGAAGGCCGCTCAAGATCACAGCAAAGACATGGCGGACAGCCGGAACATGTCACACACGGGCTCCGATGGATCGTCTCCGGGCGACCGGATCACGCGTGCCGGTTACAACTGGAGCACCTACGGCGAGAACGTCGCCTACGGCTACACCACACCCGAAAGCGTCATGGAGGGCTGGATGTCCAGCCCCGGCCACAAGCGCAACATCCTGAACTGCTCCTTCAAGGAGATCGGTGTCGGCCTCGCGCAGCCCGGCCATTACTGGACGCAGGACTTCGGAACGGCCCGATAACGGACACCGCGAGAGCGCCCGGTCACGTACGGCCGCCCGGGTCACGCACGTCGTCGTCACGACCAGTCGGCCGCGCCGTCCAAGTGCGGCAGGTAGTGATCGAGGCGCTCTCGCTTGGTCCGCAGATAGCGGATGTTCTCCTCACCCGGCGGTATCAGCAGCGGGACCTGTTCGGCGATTTTGATGCCGTGCCGCAGCAGCGCCTCGCGCTTGCGCGGGTTGTTCGACAGCAGCCGTACGGATTCCACACCGAGGTCGTGCAGGATCTCCGCCGCCGCCCGGTAGTCACGGGCATCCACCGGGAGCCCGAGAGCGAGATTCGCCTCGACCGTGTCCAGTCCCTCCGTCTGGAGCTTCATCGCCTGCAGCTTGGCCAACAGCCCTATTCCCCGGCCCTCGTGGCCCCGGAGGTAGACGAGAATGCCGCGCCCCTCTGCCACGATGGCGCGCAGCGCTGCCGACAGTTGCTCCCCGCACTCACAATGCGCGGACCCGAAGGCATCTCCGGTCAGGCACTCCGAATGCACGCGGGTAAGCGCTCTCTCTCCCCCGACGTCGCCGTGCACCAGCGCTACGTGCTCATCCCCGCCATTGCGGTCCAGGTAGCCAATAGCGAGAAAATCGCCGTGTACGGTGGGGAGTCGGACATTCACCACTCGTTCGACATCTGATGGACGAGCACCGCGGTCGAACACGACTTCACTTTCCGTCATGGCGCGGATCTTACTCCTGCTGGTAAATCCTCATCGGGCGTAAGCGAATAATGGCGGGGGAAACTTCAACCGGGCGTCCGATTCGTCGTGTTCGGGCCGGTGGGCAGGGGGTTCCCGGGTAACGTAACCTGGCCGCATCCCGCAGAACCGAGAGCGAAGAGTGAAAGGCCGGAAAAACATGGGAGGTTGGGGAACGCATGGAACCGCCCCAGGCCTGTTGCCGCTGGGCACAACCGAAGACGTGAGGGCCGGACGGCCCGATGTCGCGGTCCTTCCCGTCGGCAGCTTCGAGCAACACGGCGCTTTTCTTCCGCTGGTGACCGACACGGTCATCGCCTGCACCATCGCCCGGGAGGTCGCCGCCGCGTATCCGGTCCACCACCTCCCGCCCGTCACGATCTCCTGTTCACACGAGCATGCGGCCTGGCCCGGGACCGTCAGCATCTCCGCTACGACCCTCTACTCCGTCGTACGGGACATCGCCGACTCGCTCCGCCGGTCCGGTATCAGCACCCTGATTCTGGTGAACGGACACGGCGGAAATTACGTACTACGCAACGTGGTTCAGGAATCCGCCGGCGGCGGTACCCGGATGGCGCTTTTCCCGGGCCCGGCGGACTGGGATGCGGCGCGCGCCAGGGCGGGTGTGCAGACCCCGTCGAACAGCGATATGCACGCGGGAGAAGTGGAGACCTCCATCCTGCTGCATGCCCATCCAGAACTGGTCCGCCCCGGTTATGAAACCTCCGATTGTCTCGCCGACGACCGGAAACATCTGCTCACCCTCGGTATGACGGCCTACACGGAATCCGGCGTCATCGGCCGCCCGTCAATGGCGTCCGCCGGGAAGGGAAAGGAATTGCTGGCCGGACTTGTCGATTCGTTCGGTGAGTACTTCTCACTTCTCGCATCGTCGGCCGAAGCCCCGCGGGACATACGATGACCGGCCGCGCCGAGCACCGCCGCAGCGTGCTGGACACGGCGGAGGCCTGGGACCGGCTGCACCGCATCCGGTCCGCGGCCGACGCCGAGGCCGCGGGGCTGGTCCTGGGCCCCGACGGCTGCCGACGGTGGGGGCAGGACGCCTCACCCGGGGCGGCACTGCTCGCCGACCGCTATCTGCCGCTGTGCCTGGCCGGTCCGCGCCTGGTGTTCGCCCAGCTCGGGCAGAGCCTGGACGGTTTCATCGCGACCCGTACCGGCGACGCCGACTTCGTCACCGGCGAGGAGGACCGCCGCCATCTTCACCGCCTGCGTGCGCTCGCCGACGCGGTGGTCGTCGGGGCCGGCACCACCGTCGCGGACGACCCCCAACTGACGGTGCGCGCCTGTGCGGGGGCCAACCCGGTGCGCGTCGTCCTCGATCCGCGCGGCCGGGTGCCGCTGCGGCGCCGGGTGTTCACCGACGGAGCCGCGCCGACCCTGTGGGTGGTGGGCGCCGGCAGTGACCGGGAGCAGACCGTCCCGGACGGCGTCGACGTGCTGACTCTGCCGGACAGCGATGCGTTCTCGCCCCAGCGCCTGGTGCAGGCCCTCGCGCGGCGCGGCCTCGGCCGGTTGCTGATCGAGGGCGGCGGCGTCACCGTGTCGCGCTTCCTGCACGAGCAGCAACTGCACCGGCTGTACGTCACCGTGGCACCGGTCCTGCTCGGCGACGGCGTTCCGGGTCTCCGGTTCCCCGGCACGCCGGTGATGCGGGACGCGCTCCGCCCGCCGGTGCGACGCGCCGCCCTCGGCGAGGACACCCTCTTCGAACTCGAGCTGCGGCCCCTCGGACCGCTCGGGCCGCAGCCCGGCCAGCCACCGGCCGGCGAGCACGCCGACGCCGGGAAGGCTCGCGGCGAAGGTGAGCACTCCGTACACCACGGCGACGGTCAGCCCCTGGGCCGCGCCTAGGCCCGCGGCGCCGAAGGCCCACGCGGTGACGCCTTCGCGCGGCCCCCAGCCGCCGACGTTCAGCGGCAGCGCCATGGCGAGCAGCGCCAGCACCATCAGGGGCACCAACTCGGCCGATGGTGCGGCGGATCCCGCGACCCGGGCGGCGAGCAGGAACGTGCCGAGGTGCCCCGCCACCACCGCGACGGATGAGATCACCACTCCCGGCCAGCTACCGCGGGCCAGCAGCGCGAGGCGCACCTCGGCCAGCGCGGCGCGGACCGCGCGGCGCCATCGCGAGGTGCCCGGCTTCCGGCGGAGCCAGACGGCGGCCGCGATCACCACGAGCCCGCACACCACGGCGAAGGCCGGTGCGGCGCCCGGCGTCGTGGCGAGATGGTGGACCCCTGTCACGGCCAGGGACGGCCGGGCGAGCAGTACCGTCACGCCGACGACGACGAGGGCCACCTGCCCCGCGGCCCGTTCGAGGACCACCGCACGTACGCCCCGGCCCATGTCACCGGCGTTCCGCCCGTGCCGTACGGCGCGGTGCACATCGCCGAGGACGCCGCCGGGCAGCGCCGCGTTCAGGAACAGTGCCCGGTAGTAGTCCGCGACGGCGCGGCCCATCGGCAGCCGGAGGCTCAGGGCCCGGGCCACCAGGCACCAGCGCCAGGCGCTGAACACGGTGGTGATCAGGCCGAGACCGAGAGCGGCCAGGAGGGTCGGGCCGTCGATCCTGCCCAGGCCCTCCAGGAAGGCGCCGGTGCCCAGCCGCCACAGCAGCACCGCGAGGATGGCCAGTCCGGCGACGGTCCGGATCCGGGCCCAGGCCGCGCGCGGGATCACGAGATCCTCGCCTGCTGCCGGGGCAGTGCGAGCAGATCGCTGTGGTGCACCACCACCCGCAACTCGCCCGCCGCGCACGCTGCCAGCCGGCGCCGCAGATACGCGTCGGCGCGCGACGCCAGGTCCGGCCGCTGCTCACAGGCCGCGCCGACCCAGCCCCGCAGCCACTCCGCCGTCAGCGCGGACTCTCCCCCAGAGGCTTCGCCCTGGGTGGGGGTGCCCCCGCCGAAGGCAGGGGAAGTGCCCCCAGGGCCGAGCCGCCACGGGCTGGCGTGCACCCGTACCGTGGCGCCCTGCTGGGCGAAGGCCTCGGAGGCCGCCGCGACGGCGTCGGGGCCGAGCAGGCGGCGGCCGCGATCGCTGCGCCGCTGGTGGGCGTTGAAGGCCCCGGCGATCTCGGTGTCCAGCGGGTCGGCCGGTGTGAGCTCGACCCGCCCCACCACGGAGAGCGCCAGCAGCGCCGGGCATCCGGCACCGGCGCAGGCCGCGGCGAGCCCGTCCACCTCGTCGCGGGTGAGCACGTCCAGCAGAGCGGAGGCCGTTACGAGCGAGGTGCCGGCAAGGCCGTCCGCGGTCAGCCGGGCGATGTCCCCGCGCTCCGTCGATACCGTGACGCGGCTGCCGTCGGCGGCCGTACGGGACGCTGCCGCGCGTGCCCGGTCGAGCAGATCGGGGTCGCGGTCGTGCAGGATCCAGTGCTGAGGGCCGTTCAGCCGGGGGGCGAGCCAGCGTCCCATGGAGCCGGTGCCGCAGCCGAGATCGCGGATCACCAGCTCTCGGGCGCGCCGCGGCGGGTCCGCCAGGTGACGGCGCAGCGAGTCGAGGAGCTGGGGTGCGCGGGCGGCGGCGTCGGCGCTCTCCCGCAGCTCCAGCCACTCGGGGGTGTAACGAGGCGCGTCGGTCGTACTCATGCGGCCCTCCGCGGCTCGTGTCGGAGCTGTTCCAGCACACCGGCGATACTGCGCGACGTCGTCTCCCAGCCGTCCAGCACGGCGCGCCGTTGGCGTGCTGACGCCTTCAGCCGGCGGCGCACGCCGGGCTCCCCGAACCAGCGGCGCAGCGCCGCGGTGAGCGCCGCCGGGTCGTCCGGCGGCACGAGGATGCCCGGCACGCTGCCGTCGGGCGCGCGACCGACCGCCTCCGGGACGCCGTCAACGGCCGTCGCCAGGACGGGAATTCCGCGCGCGAGGGCCTCGGTCACGACCATGCCGTACGTCTCGGCGTACGACGTGAGCACCAGGAGGTCGGCGGCGGAGTAGCTCGCGTCCAGCTGCGCGCCCGCCTGCGGGCCGGTGAGGTGCAGCCGGTGTCCGAGGCCGGACTTCTCGATCAGCTCGCGGACTCGGGCGACATAGCCGGGGTTGTGGCGCAGTCCGCCGACACAGGTGCAGCTCCAGGGCAGGCCGGCGACGGTCGCCAGGGCCTCCACCAGCCTGTGCTGTCCCTTGCGCGGGGTCACCGCGGCGACGCACAGCAGCCGCGAGGCGCCGTCGGTGCCGGACGCCAGGGGCGCGATGTCGGCGCCGGGCGCGGCGACATGGACCCGGCCGGGTGCGAGCCCGTGGTGGTCCACGAGCCGGCGGGCAGCCCAGCCGCTGGTCGCCACGACCGCCGGCACGGCGTGCAGGGTCCTGCGCTCCCGGGCGTCCAGGTCCGCCGCAACGCGGGGAGCCAGGCCCGTCTCGTCGCCCAGCGGCAGGTGCACCAGCACGGCCAGCCGCAGCCGCCGCGCCACGGCGACGACGATGTCGGGGACGGCGCAGGCGACGAGCCCGTCGAGGAGCACGACGGCGCCGTCCGTCGGCTCCGCGAGAACCCGGGCCAGTTCCGCGCGGGCGGCAGGTCCGGGCCGTGGCCATGTGCCCGCGACGGCGTGCTCGCGGACCTGCCAGCCGAGGCCGGGCAGGTCCCGGCACACCCGTCGGTCGTAGGTGTTGCCGCCGCTCGGTGCGGCCGGGTCCCGGACGTCGCCGGGCATGACGATGTGCACCGAGCGCACGGCCGTCGTGGTGGCGTCGCCGCGGTTCACAGGGTGGGCTTTCACAGGGTGGGCCTTCACAGGGTGCGCTCGTAACTCGCCCAGGCGATATGCGATTCGTGCAGGGTGACCGTGATGCCGGTGAGGTCGCGGGCCCCCTCGCCCAGGGCGCCGGCGTGAATACGGTCGGCGAGGCGGTCGGCGATGACCTTGGCAAGGAATTCCGTGGAGGTGTTGGTCTCGGCGAAGGCCGGTTCGTCGTCGAGATTGCGGTAGTTGAGCTCGCCGACCACACCGCCGAGTTCCCGGGTGGCCAGTCCGATGTCGACGACGATGTTGTCGGCGTCGAGCTCGGCGCGGCGGAAGGTGGCGTCCACGATGAAGGTCGCTCCGTGCAGGCGCTGTGCGGGTCCGAAGACCTCGCCGCGGAAGCTGTGAGCGATCATGAGGTGATCGCGGACGGTGACGCTGAACAACGGATGGCCCTCCAGGGTGCGGGACGTCTCCCTCTGCCGAGGTGTGTGGTGTAGTACGGCCGGTCCGTTCTCCTTGCTCAGTCCTGCTCGGACTTGTTCAGACCGAATCCGCGACGGAGTCGTACAGGACGCGGTGGCACAGCGCCGGGAGGTCGCCGGAGGCGAGCCGGGGCAGTACCTGCGGCAGCTCCTCGAAGGAGCATTCGCCGGTGATCAGCGCGTCGAAGGCGGGGTCGGCGAGCAGGTCGAGGGAGAGCGCGAGCCGGTCGGCGAAGGTCCGGCGGGAGCGCCGGGCCTGTGCCACCGTGCCCACCTGGCTGCCGCGCACGACCAGGCGGCGGGAGTGGAAGGCCTCCCCCAGCGGCAGGCTGATCCGCCGGTCGCCGTACCAGCTCAGTTCGAGCACCGTCCCCTCGGGGGCGAGGAGTTCCAGTGAGCGCGCGAGGCCGTCCTCGGTGGCGCTGGCGTGGACGACGAGGTCGCACTCGCCCGCGGCGTCCTCGGGAAGCGCGAAGCCGACGCCGAGCGCCTTGGCGATGTCCGCACGCGCGGGGTCCGCGTCGACCAGCTGGACGCGGACGGCGGGGAAGCGAGCCAGGAGGGCGGCGACGCAGGCGCCGACCATGCCGGCCCCGACCACGGCGATCCGGTCGCCGATCAGCGGTGCGGCGTCCCACAGGGCGTTGACCGCGGTCTCCACCGTCCCGGCCAGTACGGCCCGGGGGGCGGGGACCGTGTCCGGCACCGGGGTCACGGCGCCGGCGGGGACGACGTAACGCGTCTGGTGCGGATAGAGGCAGAAGACCGTACGGCCGAGCAGGGACGGCGGTCCTTCTTCGACGAGGCCGACGTTGAGATAGCCGTACTTGACGGGACCGGGGAATTCGCCGTCCTGGTACGGCGCCCGCATCGCGGTGTACTGGCTCTCGGGTACGCCGCCGCGGAAGACGAGCGTCTCCGTTCCCCGGCTCACACCGGAGCAGAGCGTACGCACCAGAACCTCGCCGGCGGCGGGTTCCGGCAGGGCGACCGTCCGGATCTCACCGTGGCCGGGATAGCGGAGCCAGAAGGCGCGGGCGTCGCGCTTCATCGGCCTCCTCCTGAACATTCGGGTGGCGGTGCACGTTCTAGTAGGCACGACGTCCGCGGATACGGTACGCGGCACTGATCGACTCTGCCACAGAGCCGGAGGGGGCACGGTGGCCCTGTACGACGGGTACGACGGATACGACGGCTACGACAGGTACAGCGAGTACGGCACAAAACTGTTCCGGCAGGAGACAACAGCGGGCTTGGGCGCGCAGATCCTCCTGCTGGCCCTGCTCGGCACGGCGGCCGGTCTGGGACCCGTGGGGTGGCTGACGGGTACGGCGTTCGCCCTCGCCACCTGGACGATGCTCACGCTCGCGCTGCGCCGGTCGTGGACCCGGTCCTTCGGGCCGGCCAACGGCGTCACCCTGGCCCGGGCGACGCTCGTCGGCGGGGTGACCGCGCTGGTCGCGGACTCCTTCGGGAGCCGACCGCCGGTCGCGGTCCTGGTCGTGCTCGCCACGGTGGCACTGATCCTCGACGCGGTCGACGGCCAGGTCGCCCGGCGCACCGGGACGGCGTCCCCGCTGGGGGCCCGCTTCGATATGGAGGTCGACGCCTTCCTCATACTGGTGCTCAGTGTCCACATCGCCAGGTCGCTGGGCGCATGGGTGCTGTTGATCGGCGCGATGCGGTACGCGTTCGTCGCGGCGGCCCGGGTGCTGCCATGGCTGCGCGGGCCGCTCCCTCCGAGCACCGCCCGCAAGGCGGTGGCCGCGCTGCAGGGGATCGTCCTCGTCGTGGCCGGCGCAGGGGTCCTCCCGCGCCTTCCCGCAGCCGCAGCGGTCCTCCTGGCGCTGGCGTTGCTGGTCTGGTCCTTCGGACGCGATATCGCGTGGCTGTGGCGCGTCAGGGACCGCCTGACGGACAGGCGGCTCCGGGCGGCGCCCGGTCCTGCCGTGGCGCCCGGTCCTGAACCCGCCGTGGCGCCCGGTCCCGAGCCCGCCGGGGCCGTGACTCAGCGCTGGTAGAGGCCGACCAGCGTGCCGCTGGCAAGCTCGCCCTGGCGGTCGATGGCGCGGTGGACCTCACGGGCCGTCGGGCGGCCGGACAGGGAGATCCGGTCGGGCAGGGCGTACAGGTGGAAGATGTACCGGTGCGCATTGTCACCCACCGGTGGCAGCGGCCCGTCCCACCCCCGGTCCCCGAATCCGTTGGTGAAGGCGGTGCCGGGGGGTGCCTGCCCAGGGTCCACGCCGTGGCTGTCCGGCGGGATGCCGGTGACCAGCCAGTGGACGAAGCTTCCGGAGGGGGCGTCGGGATCCTCGCACAGGAGGACCAGCTCTTCGGTGTCGTCCGGCACTCCCGACCAGGTCAGGGGTGGCGAGACGTTCTCCCCGTCCTTCGAGTAGCGGAGGGGGATGGTGCTGTGGTCGCTGAATGCTGCGCTGTGCAGCTCGATTCCGGTCATGTACGCCGCGGTACCCATGAGCGGGCCGGCCATGCCGGTCCGCCGTCCACGATCCTCATGGCTTTCCCTGGGCGGAAACGATCTCATCGGAGCGGTAGGAGCGATCACCCCGGGTAGCGCGATGGCCGAGCCACACGCGCGTGCCACCCGTCAGAGCAGCAAGTCCTCGACGGTGATGGGCAGCTTCCGGAAGCGGCGGCCGGTGGCGTGGTGAACGGCGTTGGCGATCGCGGCGGCTGCTCCGACCTGGCCGACCTCGCCCACGCCCTTGACGCCCAGCGGATTCACGACGGTGTCCTCGACCTCGACGAGTTCGACGTCGACATCCGGCGCATCCGCGTTGACCGCGACCAGGTACTCGCCGAGGCTGGAGCTCGCCCAGCGGCCGGTGCGCGGCTGCATGGAGTTGGCCTCCAGAAGCGCCTGGCCCAGGCCCCAGAGCATGCCGCCCATGAGCTGGCTGCGGGCCGTCCTGGGGTTGAGCACCCGGCCGGGAGCGAAGGCGCCCGTCATCCGCCGCACCCGGACAAGTCCCAGCTCCGGGTCCACCGCGACCTCGGCGAACTGCGCGCCGAAGGTCATCATCCCGTACGGGACGTCCTGGCCCGGCGGGCTCCAGGATCCGTAAGCCTCGGCGTCGGGCTGGAAGTTGCGCTGCAGGAGGCCGGCGTACGACTCGGATGCGGTGCCGGCGGTCATGACACCGTCGCGTACGACGACGTCCGACGGATCGGCCCCGTGCAGCGGGGAGCCAGTGTCCGCGACGGCCTGGGCGATGAGCTGATCGCGCAGCGCGGTGGCGGCGGTGTGGACCGCGGCGCTGATCATGCCGGAGCCCGCGGAGCCGACCGCGGCCGCGATGTTGGGCAGGTCGGTGTCCCCGTTCTCGAAGCGGCATCGGTCCGCGGGCAGGCCGAGTGCCTCGGCGGCGACCTGGGTCATGACGGTGGCCACGCCGGTGCCGAACTCCGGGGTGGCGGCCTGCACGACGGCGGTGCCGTCGGCGTAGATACGGGCGCGGGCGCGCTGCGGGTTGCTGGGCGGGTGGACCGGGTAGGCCGCGGTGGCCATGCCGGTGCCGAGCAGCCAGTTCCCGTCGCGCCGAGAGCCGATGTGCGGGTCGCGGTCCTGCCAGCCGAAGCGGGCGGCGCCGCGCTCGTAGCACTCCTTGAGACCGCTGCTGGACCAGGGGTGCCCGGTCATGGGGTCGACGTCGGTGTGGTTGCGCAGGCGCAGTTCGAGCGGGTCGAGGCCGAGCCGCTCGGCGAGCTCGTCCATGGCGCACTCGAGGGCGAACACACCGGTCGCCTCGCCGGGCGCGCGCATGAACGTCGGCGTCATGGTGTTGGCCCGGATGAGCCGGTAGACGCCTTCGTAGTTGGGACAGGCGTAGAGCTGCGAGGCGCCGCCGAGCGAGGGTTCGGCCCAGTGGTCGAAGTGCGAGGTGGGCGAGAGCTTGTGGTGCCGCAGCGCCGTGAGGCGGCCGTCGCGCGTGGCGCCCAGGGTGATGTGCTGTTCCTGCTCCTCCCGGTGGCCGGCCGAGGTGAACATCTGCTCCCGGGTGAGCACGAGCTTGACCGGCCTTCCGACCTCCCGGGCGGCCATCGCGGCCAGCGCCGGATGGTTGTGGATCATGGCCTTGGAGCCGAAGCTGCCGCCGACGTAGTGGCCGATGACGCGGATCTTCGACAGCGGGATCCCCAGGAGCCGGGCGACGGTGATCTGGGTGGCGTTGACGCCCTGTGTCGTGTCGTGCAGCACCAGCTCGTCGCCGTCCCACTGAGCGGTGGTGGCGCAGGGCTCGATGGGGTTGTGGTGGTTCGCGGCGCAGGTGAAGGCGGCGTCCAGCCGGATCTCCGCCTGTGCGAGGCCCGCCTCGACGTCCCCGCGCTCCATGCGGGCCGGCAGGAAACCGCCGAAGATGGCCTCGGGCTCGTACGCCTGGTCCCGGCCCTGCTCGATGGTGGTGACCGGCGGAGTCTCCTCGTAGGAGATGCGCAGCAGGCTCGCCGCGTGCTGGGCCCGCTCGTAGGTGTCGGCGACGACGATCGCGACGTGCTGGCCCGCGTAGTGCACGGCCTCGTCCTGCATGGGGAAGAACGTCTGCCCGGGCGCGGCCGTGCCGGCCAGCGACGGGATCAGCGGCGGCTGCGACGCGATCTTCGGCAGGTTCTCATGGGTCAGTACGGCGAGGACGCCCTCCTCGGCCCGGGCGGCGCTCGCGTCGATGGCGGTGATGCGGCCGGCGGCGATGCGGGAGCCGACGAGATAGGCGTACGCCATGTCCGGGACCGGGATCTCGGCGGAGTAGCGGGCGGCGCCGGTGACCTTGGGGCGGCCGTCCACGCGGTCGAGGGGTTGTCCGATGGCCGTGGTCATGCGGGGCTCCCGTTCCCCGTGAGCGTCTCGAGGGCGCGTACGAGTGTGCGCTGAGCGAGTTCGATCTTGAAGGCGTTCATGGGGGTGGGCCGGGCGACGGCCAGCTCCACCCGGGCGGCGTGGGCGAAGTTGTCCCGCTGCGCGGACGCCCCGATCAGGAAGTCCTCGGCGTGCATGGCCCGCCACGGCTTGGTGGCCACACCGCCGAGCGCCAGCCGTACGTCCGCGATCGTGCCGTCCACGATGGACAGCGCGGCCGCCACCGAGGCCAGGGCGAACTCATAGGACTCCCGGTCGCGGACCTTCAGATACAGCGAGTGCCGGGCCACGGGCATGGCGGGCACCTCGATCGCGGTGATCAGCTCGCCGTGCTCCAGCGGGTGCTCGCGGTGCGGGGAGTCGCCGGGCAGGAGGTAGAAGTCGTCGATGGGGTAGACCCGTTCGCCGCCGGGGCTCTGGGTGTGCACGCGCGCGTCGAGCGCCATGAAGGCCACGGCCACGTCGGAGGGGTGCGTGGCGATGCAGTGCTCGCTGGTGCCCAGCACGGCGTGTCCCCGGCTGAAGCCCTCGATCGCGGAACAGCCGGTCCCGGGCTCCCGCTTGTTGCAGGGGGACTCCGCGTCGCGGAAGTACGAACAGCGCACCCGCTGCAGCAGGTTGCCCCCCATGGAGGCCATGTGGCGCAGCTGCGCGGACGCTCCGAGCTCCAGGGCCTGGGAGATCACCGGGAAGCGCTCGCGGACGAAGGGCGACGCGGCGACCTCGCTCATCCGGGCCAGGGCGCCGATGCGCAGGCCTCCGTCGGGCAGGGCCTCGATGCCGGTCAGGGGAAGGTCGTTGATGTCGACGAGCCGGCGCGGGGTGAGGACGTTCTGCCGGAGCAGATCGACCTCGGTGGTGCCGCCGGCCAGGAAGTCGCTCGTGGGGTCGGCGCTGACGGTGGCGACCGCGCTGGCCGCGTCGGTCGCGCGGGAGTAGGTGATGGGCCGCACGGTACGGACTCCCTAGGCTTGGTCGCGGACGGCGCGGATGGCGGCCCGGATGTGCGGGTAGGCCGCGCAGCGGCAGATGTTGCCGCTCATCCCCTCCTTGATCCCGTCGTCGTCGGCCGCGTGGCCCTCTTTCAGGAGCGCCACGGCGGACATGATCTGGCCGGGCGTGCAGTAGCCGCACTGGAAGGCGTCCTCGGCGATGAAGGCCCTCTGCATGTCGTGCAGTTCGCCGCCCTCCGCGAGCCCTTCGATGGTGGTGACCTCCCGGCCTTCGCAGGTCATCGCGAGCGTGAGGCAGGCGAGCACCCGGGCCCCGTCGACCCACACCGTGCAGGCGCCGCACGTGCCCTGGTCGCAGCCCTTCTTCGCCCCAGTCAGGTGCAGGTGCTCCCGCAGGGCGTCGAGCAGGCTGACACGCGGCTCGATCTCCAGGGCGTGTTCAACTCCGTTGACCGACAAGGTGACCCGGACCGGGCCCGGACCGCGTTCCTCGAGTGTTCGGCCACGTTCCGTGAGCGCCGGACCGCGTGCAGACATACGCCACCTCCGTAAGGCTCCTCTTCATGCTCGTATGCCTGCATAAAGGTCGCAAACCGTACCTCAGGGCAGAATCAGCCCAGGTCAACCGGTCAACGGCCCGTCGCCCGGCCAGCGCCGGGTCCGGGCGACTGGGCCGGCACCGGACCGCGTACCGCATGCAGCACCAGCACCGCGAGGTCGTCCTCGAGCGGCTCGGGGCCGAAGTCGTGCGTCACCTGCCGCACGCGCTCCGCCACGGCCAGGGCGCTCATCCCGGCGCACCCGCGCAGCACCTCGGACAGGCCGTCGTCGTCGTCCAACTGCCGGTTCCCGTTGCGGCGTTCGGTCACGCCGTCGGTCACGCACAGCAGCGTCTCGCCCAGCGCGAGGTCGAAGGAGTTGGCGGTGAACCGGGTGCTCCTGTCGATGCCCAGCAGCATCTGCGGATCCGCCGCGGGCTCGACCCTTCCGTCGGCGAACAGCCTCAGGGGCAGCGGGTGGCCCGCGCTCGCGATGGTGCAGCGCGCACCGCCCCTGACCAGGTCGGGCTCGAGCTCGCCGTACAGCAGGCTGAGGAACCGCGGATTCACGTGCTCGCCGCCGTACGCCACGGCCTCCGCGCTCTCCTCCGCCATCGCGATGTTCAGCCGGTGGAGCACGGACTCGACGCCGTGGCCCTCGCGGGCCAGCAGCCGTACGAGGTGCCGGGCCAGGCCCGTGACGGACATCGCCTCCGGGTCCTTGCCCTGTACGTCGCCGAGCAGGAAGCACCAGCGGCGGCCGCCCATCGGGAACACGTCGTAGAAGTCGCCGCCGACGGTCTGATGCTCGGAGTACGGCTCGTAGACGATCGCCGATTCCACGCCCGGGACGCTCGCCAGGGAGGGAGGGAGCTGCCTGCGCTGGAGCGCCCGGCTGATCGTGGTCTGCTGGGTGTACTGACGGGCCGTCACCACCGCTTGCCCCACCAGCCGCGCCACGTCCTCGACCTTGCGCATGACCGTGTCGGTCATCTCCTCCCTTCCGGCGCGGCCGAGCAGCATCACGCCCTGGCAGGCGCCGCCCGCGACGAGGGGGAAGGCCAGCGCCGAGCCGACTCCGCCGCCGCCCCCGGGCCAGGGCCAGGGGAATCCCGTGGTGCGGAGGCTGGCAGGCGGCGGGTTCTTCTCCAGCAGCGGGCGCAGTGCGTCGATCAGCCGCTCGTCCATGTGCCAGATGCGGGAGAGCCGCATCCTGCCACCGTCGCCGCTGAGCCACACGCCGCACCAGTCCGCGAGTCTGGGGACCAGGAGCTGCCCCGCGAGCGCGGCCACCATGTCCTGGTCGAGCTGCCCGGCCAGCAGCTCGCTGGCCTCGGCGAGGAACGACGGTCCAATGCGGTCGACCCGCCTCCCGGTGCGATCGCGGCGGACCGGCGCCTCGGCAGGCGCGGGGGCCGCCACAAAGCGCGTATCGCGGCGGTGCTCGCCGCCGGCCGGCCCGCCGGCCTCCCGCTCACCATCCCCGGCCACCAGGCGGAACCACACGGTCTTGGCGGTGGGCCGGTACGTCACGCCCCACGATTCGGCCAGGGCGCCCACCACTTGGAGGCCCAGGCCGCGCCTGCCGTGCCGCGCGTCCGGCCCCCGGCTCACCGGGCTGGACGGGTGGTGATCCACCACCTCGACCACCACCCCCACGGGGCCCTCCTCGGCCAGGGGCGCCTCGTCGGCCGGCTCCCCCACGAGCAGCGGCGAGGCGACAGGCCGGTGTCCGGTTTCCAGACGGCAGACGACCTCGATCTCGGTGCCGGCGTGTATCACCGCGTTCGTGACCAGTTCGTCCACGAGGAGCACGGCGTCGTCCACCAGCCGGTCGGTGATCGCGTCCGACGAGGAGTCCCACGGGGCGGCCCGTTCGATCAGCGCGCTCCGCACGAACGTACGCGCCGCCGAGGCCGCGAGGCGGTCGGCTGGCAGCCTCGTTCGCGCCTCGGACACCTGCTGGTACGTGGGCGAGAGCTCCATGGGCACCTCGGACGCTTACCGGCAATTTCGTCTCTTTTGACGGTCTTATACTAGGACACGCCTGTATGCGTAGATCACGGAGAATGGGCTGTTATGGCACTCGATCCGGCCCCGCCTGTTTCAGCGTCCACCGCCAGTCGGTCCCCGGCCTCCCCAGGCCCCCCAGGCTCCGCCCCGGCTGAGGCGTGGGTCAGGGCAGCAGATCTCCGCCCCCTGCTCACGGCGATGAACTCGCTGTGCGACGGAGATTTCACCGTTCGTGTCGACGGCGGCGGCGAAGGTGCCGTGGCCGAGATGACCGGGGTGTTCAACCAGATCGTGGCGCGCAACGAGCATCTGGCCGCCGAGCTGCAGCGCGTACGGCGCGAGATGGTGCGGCAGGGCAGGCTCGACGAGCGGATCGCGCCCAGCCCCGGCCAGGGAGGCTGGGCGACGAGCGTGGAAGCCGCGAACACGCTGATCGAAGCGCTGGTGGTGCCGGTCTCGAACGCCACGCGGGTGCTGGACGCGGTCGCCGACGGCGACCTGACCCAACACGTGGACCTGCACGCCGGAAACCGGCAGCTCCGCGGCGATCTGCGCCGCCTGGGACGCGGGGTGAACCGCATGGTGGACCAGCTGTCACGGTTCACCGGCGAGGTGACGCGGGTGGCCCGCGAGGTCGGCACCGAAGGCCGGCTGGGCGGCCGGGCCAAGGTCCAGGGCCTGTCCGGCGACTGGCGCCACGTGACGGAGGCCGTCAACACCATGGCCTCGCGGCTGACGGCGCAGGTGCGCGACATCGCGGTCGTCACCACGGCGGTGGCGCGCGGCGATCTGACCCAGCAGGTGACGGTGGAGGCCACGGGCGAGCTGCTCGAGCTGAAGCTCACCGTGAACACGATGGTCGACCAGCTGCGGGCGTTCGCGGACGAAGTGACGCGCGTGGCCCGCGAAGTCGGCACCGAAGGGCAGCTGGGCGGGCGCGCCCAGGTACGCGGCGTCTCCGGCGTGTGGAAGGACCTCACCGACAACGTCAACTTCATGGCGTCGAACCTGACCTCGCAGGTCCGCAACATCGCCCAGGTGACCACCGCCGTCGCCAACGGCGACCTCAGCCAGAAGATCACCGTGGACGCGAAGGGCGAGATCCTCCAGCTCAAGAGCACCGTGAACACGATGGTCGGCCAACTCTCCGCGTTCGCGGACGAGGTGACGCGCGTGGCCCGCGAAGTCGGCACCGAAGGGCGGCTCGGCGGGCGCGCCCAGGTACGCGGCGTCTCCGGCGTGTGGAAGGACCTCACCGACAACGTCAACTTCATGGCCGACAACCTCACCTCCCAGGTCCGCAACATCGCCCAGGTCGCCACCGCGGTCGCGGAGGGTGACCTCGGCAAGACGATCACGGTCGAGGCGAAGGGCGAGATCCTGGAGCTGAAGTCGACGATCAACACCATGGTCGACCAGCTGTCGGCGTTCGCGGACGAGGTGACCCGTGTCGCCCGCGAGGTCGGCACCGAAGGGAACCTGGGCGGTCAGGCGCAGGTCAGGGGCGTCTCGGGGGTGTGGAAGGACCTCACGGACAACGTCAACTTCATGGCGCTGAACCTGACTTCCCAGGTCCGCAACATCGCCCAGGTGACCACCGCCGTGGCTGACGGCGACCTGTCGAAGAAGATCACGGTCGACGCACGCGGCGAGATCCTCGAGCTGAAGGACACGGTCAACACCATGGTCGACCAGTTGCGGGCGTTCGCGGACGAGGTGACCCGCGTGGCCCGCGAAGTCGGCACCGAGGGAAACCTGGGCGGACGCGCCCAGGTACGCGGCGTCTCCGGCGTATGGAAGGACCTCACCGACAACGTCAACTTCATGGCCGACAACCTCACCTCCCAGGTCCGCAACATCGCCCAGGTCGCGACCGCCGTCGCCCAGGGCGACCTGTCGAAGAAGATCGACGTGGACGCACGTGGCGAGATCCTGGAGCTGAAGACCACCATCAACACGATGGTCGACACGCTCTCCTCCTTCTCCAGCGAGGTCACCCGCGTGGCCCGCGAGGTCGGCAGCGAGGGCCAACTGGGCGGCCAGGCCCGCGTCGAGGGCGTCTACGGGACCTGGAAGCGGCTGACCACGAGCGTCAACGAGCTCGCGTCGAACCTCACCACCCAGGTCCGCGCGATCGCCGAAGTCGCCAGCGCCGTAGCCCAGGGCGACATGTCGGGATCCATCTCGGTGCAAGCCGAGGGCGAGGTCGCCGAGCTGAAGAACAACGTCAACCTCATGGTGGCCAACCTCCGCGAGACCACCCGCGCCAAGGACTGGCTGGAGTCCAACCTCACCCGTATCGCGGGCCTCATGCAGGGCCACCGCGACCTGGTCGAGGTCGCCGACCTGATCCTGCGCGAGCTGACACCGCTGGTGAACGCCCAGTTCGGCGCGTTCTTCCTGGCCGAGGCGGGCGCCCAGCCCGGCAAGGGGTTGCAGTTCATCGCCGGATACGGCACCGACGCGGCCGGCGGCAGCAGCCGCGGGGCCGCGTCCGGCACGGTGGGGCGCGGGCTGGTCGCCCAGGCCGCGCTGGAGAAGAAGCGGATCCTCATCACCGATGTCCCGCCGGACTACATCACCGTCAACTCCGGGCTCGGCGCAGCACCGCCCGCCAGCATCGTCATCCTGCCGATCCTCTTCGAGGACGAGGTGCTCGGGGTGATCGAGCTGGCCTCGTTCAGCAAGTTCAGCGAGGTCCACCTGGCCTTCATCGACCAGTTCGTGAACACCATCGGCGTCTCGATCAACACGATCATCGCCAACTCCCGTACGGAATCACTGCTCTCGGAGTCCCAGCGGCTGACCACCGAGCTGCGCAAGCGCACCGACGAGCTGCAGCGCTCCAACGCCGAGCTGGAGGAGAAGGCCGCGCTGCTCGCCACCTCCTCGCAGTACAAGTCGGAGTTCCTGGCGAACATGTCGCACGAGCTGCGCACCCCGCTCAACTCCCTCCTGGTCCTGGCCCGGCTGCTCGCCGACAACCCGGATGAGCGGCTGTCCGAACAGGAGGTGCAGTTCGCGGCCACCATCCACCGCTCGGGCTCGGACCTGCTCCAGCTGATCAACGACATCCTGGACCTGTCGAAGATCGAGGCGGGCCGGATGGACGTGCACCCGAAGAAGCTGCCGCTGACCAAGCTGCTCGACTACGTGCACGCGACGTTCCGGCCGCTCGCCCACGACCGCAAGCTGACCTTCGAGGTGTCGGTCGGCGACGACGTGCCGCGCGAGCTGTACTCGGACGAGCAGCGCCTCCAGCAGGTGCTGCGCAACCTGCTGTCCAACGCGGTCAAGTTCACCTCGTCCGGCGGCGTGGACCTGCGCGTCGAGCGCGTACCGGGAGCCGGCTTCGAGGAGGAGACCCTGCGGAACGCTGAGGCCGTCATTGCGTTCTCGGTCGAGGACACCGGGATCGGCATCCCGCCGGAGAAACTGCCGGTGATCTTCGACGCGTTCCAGCAGTCCGACGGCACCACCAACCGCAAGTACGGGGGCACCGGGCTCGGCCTGTCCATCAGCCGCGAGATCGCCGGGCTGCTCGGCGGCCGGATCACCGCGGAGAGCGAGCAGGGCGTCGGCTCCCGGTTCACGCTCTACGTTCCCTCCCACTACCCCGCCGCGGCCTCCGCGCCCGATCTTGCGGCGCTGCGCCCGGCGGCCACCACCGTCGCGGCGCCACTCCCCGCGCAGGCCGCACCCTTGCCGACCGCGCCGCCGCCCACCACGCCCGACTCCAGGCCGGGCCCCCCATCCGGCACCGGAAGCGACCTGGGCGGCCAGGGAACACGGGCCGCCGACCACCGTGAGGACACCTGGCCGGAGACGACCCGGCTCACCGAGTGGGTCTGCGGACGCCCGGGCCGTCTGCTGGCAGGGCGCCAGATCCTCATCATCGACGACGACATCCGGAACGTCTTCGCGCTCACGCATGTGCTGGGCCGCGTCGGCATCACGGTGAAATACGCCGAGAACGGCCGCGAGGGACTCGAGGTCCTCGACCGGTCTCCGGACGTGTCGCTGGTCCTGATGGACATCATGATGCCCGAGATGGACGGGTACGAGACGATCCGCGCCATCCGGGACACGCCACGGCTCGCCGACCTGCCGATCATCGCACTCACCGCCAAGGCCATGCCGGGCGACCGCGAGAAGGCGATCGACAGCGGCGCCTCGGACTACGTACCCAAGCCGGTGGACGTGGACCGCCTGCTGTCGGCGGTCTGCGGGGTGCTCGACACCAAGGACGCCGGGGAAGCGGACGACTCCGAGGAAGCCGGGGAAGCCGGGGAATCCGGGAAACCGGAGACACCCGGGAAGGACGAAGAGAATCCGCCGAGGCAGGGCACATGAGCACTCCCGCATCCGACAAGTCCAGCATCCTCATCGTCGACGACATGGAGGAGAACCTGGTCGCGCTCGAAGCCGTACTCGGCTCACTCGACCAGCACGTCGTCCGCGCGCACTCCGGAGAAGAGGCCCTCAAGGCCATGCTGCGGCAGGAGTTCGCGGTCGTACTCCTCGACGTCCTGATGCCCGGAATGGACGGCTTCGAGACCGCCGCCAACATCAAGCGCCTCGACCAGACCAAGGACGTGCCCGTCATCCTGCTGACCGGCACCGACGCCGACACGGACTACGCCTACCGGGGCTACGCGGTGGGCGCCGCGGACTTCCTGACCAAGCCCTTCGATCCGTGGCTGCTGCGCACCAAGGTCAACGTCTTCCTGGAACTGCACCGCAAGAACCGCCAACTCGCCGCGCAGGCCGAGCAGTTGCGGCGTCTGCTGGTCGGCGAGAAGCGGCCCGCGGAGCCGGCGCAAGCGGTGCGGCCGGCCGGGCCCGCGGAGGAGGCGGCGCAGGAAGCGGAGGAGCAGCCCCGGCCCGCGGGCCAGGAGACGGCAGCGGAAAGCGGGGAGCGGCTGACGGAGATCGCCGAGCGGCTGGCTCAGATCGAACTCCAGCTGCGGGATGCGGAGGGCAAGGAAACCGGCGTGCTCGCCGACCGTATCTCCGACGTGGAGCGCGTGGTCGACGCACTGCGCGTGGGCGGCCGGAACGCTTAGCGACCGCGTGCCGCCCAGGGGGCCCGGGTGAGCGGCTGTTCCGCCCAGATGGTCTTGCCCTCGGGGGTGTAGCGGGTGCCCCAGCGGGCAGCGCACTGGGCCACCAGGAACAGACCGCGTCCGCCCTCGTCCATGCCCCGCGCACGCTGCAGGTGCGGCGAGGTGTTGCTGCAGTCGGAGACCTCGCAGATCAGGTTCCGGTCCCGGATCAGGCGCAGACGGATCGGCCCGGCGCCGTAGCGGACGGCGTTGGTGACCAGTTCGCTGACGATCAGTTCTGTGGTGAACACCGAGTCGTCGAGACCCCAGGCGGCCAGTTGCCGGCCGGTGCGGTGCCGGGCCTCGGCGACGACGGCGGGATCGGCGGGCAGATCCCAGGAGATGACGTCGTCGCTGCCGAGAGCGCGGGTGCGGACGACGAGGAAGGCGACGTCATCGCTGGGGCGGTCCGGCAGGAGCGTGCGCACCATGGTGTCGGAGATCTCCTCCAGTGGGCGGTCGGGGTGGGCCAGCGCGAAGAAGAGGCGCTCGAAACCGACGTCCACGTCCCGGTCCGCCGCCTCGATGAGACCGTCGGTGAAGAAGGCGACGACACTGCCCTCCGGCAGCTCCATCTCGGCGGACTCGAACGGCAGGCCGCCAAGGCCCAGCGGGGGTCCCGCGGGGATGTCGGGCAGCTCCACGGGAGCTTCGAGATGGGCGATCGCGGGGCTGGGGTGGCCGGCGCGGGCGAAGGTGGCCCGGCGCGAGATCGGGTCGTATACGGCATACAGGCAGGTCGCCCCGATCACATCGCCGCTGTGCGGGGACTCGGCCTCCTCCACCTCCTCGGAAAGCCGGACCACCAGGTCGTCGAGATGGGCCAGGAGTTCGTCCGGCGGCAGGTCGAGGTCGGCGAGGGTGTGGACGGCGGTCCGCAGTCGCCCCATGGTGGCCGCCGCGTGCAGGCCGTGGCCGACCACGTCGCCGACGACCATCGCCACCCGCGCGCCGGAGAGCGGGATGACGTCGAACCAGTCGCCCCCCACGCCGGCCTGCATGTCAGCGGGCAGATAGCGGTACGCGGCCTCCACGGCGCTCTGCTCCGGCAGATCGCGCGGGAGCAGGCTGCGCTGCAGCGTGAGGGCCGCGTTGTGCTCATGCGCGAAACGGCGGGCGTTGTCGATACAGACGGCCGCACGGGCACCCAGCTCCTCCACGAGCAGCAGATCGTCCTCGTCGAAGGGGTCCGGGTTCTTCCACCGGACCACGGTGGCCACGCCCATGGTGATGCCGCGGGCCCGCAGGGGCACCGCCATCGCGGAGTGCATGCCGAGTTCGCGCATCCGGGCCTCGCGGACGGGGTCCTGGGCGATCCACCGGGCGGAAAGGTCCACCACAGCTCTCAGCACCGGACGGCCGGAGACCAGGCACTCGATGGGCGCCCACCCTTCCGGGTAGCTGGTCGGCTCACCGGGCTCGACGACGGCCTCCGGGAGGTCCTCCTGGAGTGAACGGTGCGCGACCCGGCGCAGCGGCTCCGTCGCACTGACCGGCCCCGGACGCAGTTCCCGCATGCGGACCACCGCGTCCAGCAGGTCGACGGACACGAAGTCGGCGACCCGCGGGACGAGCACCTCGGCCAGTTCCTGGGCGGTCCTGTCGAGGTCCAGGGTGGTGCCGATCGACCCGCTCGCCTCGTTCACCAGGGCGAGCCGCTGCCGGGCCCGGTAGTGGCTGGTGACGTCCAGGACCGTATGGCACAGCCCCAGAACCTCGCCCGAGGCGTCCTCGAGGCGGTAGGACGAGCCGGACCTGACCCGGTTGTGACGGGGGAACGAGGGGTCGGCGCGGACCGGCCCGATCGTCTCGTGGGTCTGCCGGGGCTCGCCCGTCTCCAGGACGTGCCGGGCCTCGCGCTGGAGTACGTCCGCGTCGAGACCGGGCACCACCTCTCCGAGCCGGTGGCCCATGTGCTCCCGGGCGGGCACGCTGTCCATGCGCTCCAGCGCCGGGTTGATCAACAGGTAGCGCAGATCGGGATCGACGACGGCCATGCCGATGGGCGACTGGGTGAACAGTCCGCGGAACACCGCTTGCTCGCGTTCCCAGGCGCGCAGCCCGGCCACCTCGGTGACGACGACCAGCCAGCTGGGCTTCTCGACCGTCCCCCACAGCGGGCAGGCCCGGAACGCCAGGTCCATCAGGCGGCCGTCACGGTGGCGTACGGCCACCAGGCCGCCGCGCCCCTCGCCGTCCCGACGTCCGTCGGACAGGGCGGTCGGCAGAGCGCTGCCGTCGTCGAGCACGTCCGCGAGGGGACGGCCGACCATCTCCTCCGCGCGGTACCCGAGCAGCTCCTCGGCGCCCGGGCTCCACCGCTCGACCACTCCGCTCTCGTCCACCACTATGGCGGCCGCGTGCGTCACATCGAACGGGCTTCCCAGGCCCCCGCTGGGCTCCGCCTCGGATCCGCTCATGGTCGCCCGCCCATCCCGTTCAGCGTTTCGTCCCCTGTAGCGTTTCGCCCCATTTGTTCCCTACTCACTCCCTACGTCGATCCGCAGAGAACGGCAACGGAGAGGGTCGGCCGGGCTTCCTCCAGCGCATGATGGGCGCCCCCTGGAACCTGCGCAATACACGCAATCGTGAGCTGCCCGTATTGCGCATATCGCGCAATTAGTCAGTCAGGTCGGCGGGCGGCCGGAGGGCACGGCTCGATCCAACCTGTAAGCGATGCTACGCCGTCCTTCAACTTTTTCTCGCTTGTGCTATCAGTTCGCCTGCCTCAGGCTGCCGTTGAAGGCGACTGGAGGGATCGGTGCTGTGAGACTGCGTTTCGGATCGAGGCCGGCAGAGGACTATTCGGGCGCAGGAAGCCGGAACGCAGGAAGCCGCATCAACGGTCTCGCGCTCGCCGCGGCAGCGGTGACCGTGGTGCTGTGGGCGTCGGCCTTCGTCTCGATCCGCAGCTCGGTGGGCCACTTCGGGCCCGGCGCCCTCGCCTTCGGCAGACTCCTGGCGGGAGCCGTCGTGCTCGGCGTCGTTCTGGTGGTCAGAGGGGGCGGACTCCCGCCCCGCAGGGCGTGGCCCGGCATCCTCACCTCCGGCGTCCTGTGGTTCGGCGGATACATGGTCGCACTGAACTGGGGCGAGCGTGAGGTGGACGCGGGAACGGCCGCCATGATCGTCAACGTGGGGCCGGTCCTGGTCGCGCTCCTCGGCGGCTGGCTGCTCAAGGAGGGCTTCCCGCTCAGGCTGTTGGCGGGAATCGCCGTGTCGTTCCTCGGGGCTGTCGTGGTGGGACTGTCCATGTCCGGCGGCGGTACGTCGTCGTTCGGCGGGGTTCTGCTCTGCCTGCTCGCGGCCGTCGCGTACGCGGCGGGCGTGGTGAGCCAGAAGCCCGCTCTCGCCTACGCCACGCCTCTCCAAGTGACGGCCTTCGGCTGCCTGATCGGGGCCCTGGTGTGCCTGCCCTTCGCCGGCCAACTGGTCTCGCAGGTCGCCGAGGCCCCGCTGTCCGCGACGCTGAACGTCGTCTACCTGGGCGTCTTCCCGACCGCTCTCGCCTTCAGCACATGGGCCTACGCGCTGTCCCGCACGACCGCCGGGAAGATGGGCGCCTCGACCTACGCGGTGCCGGGCCTCGTGGTCCTCATGTCCTGGATCTTCCTCGGCGAAGTCCCCGGCTGGCTCACGCTCTTCGGTGGCCTGCTGTGCCTGGGCGGGGTCGCGGTCTCCCGTATGCGCACCAGAGCGCGTACGGGCAGGAGGCCGGCCGCGGCGGAGGCGGCGGCGAGCGGGCCGGCGGCCGACGAAGGCCGGCCGACCGCGGACCTGGGAGGGTGACCCCGGGGCCCACCGCCGTCGTCTCCGCCCACCTCACAACCTGTCAGCCCGCTCGCAGCGGCCACGACGAGAAGTGCCGGCGCCAGAACGCTCTTCGCCGCGCCTCTGCTCGGCTTCCATGCCATCTCTCTCAACTCCGTGGGGTGTTCGGCCCTGCCACCCGAAGTCAACGGCCGGTGCGCGGGACCGGTTCATCCCGCGGACGCGGAACCGGTTCATCCCCCGGGCGCTGACCGGTTCACCCCCGGACAGTGATCAGCCGAGGACGCTTTCGTCCAGGGTCTGCTCCGCCCAGATGGTCTTGCCCGCGGCGGTGTGGCGGGTTCCCCAGCGCCGGCTCAGCTGCGCGACGAGAAGGAGCCCCCGGCCTCCCTCGTCGGTCGTGCGCGCGTGCCGCAGGCGAGGGGAGGTGCTGCTGCCGTCGGACACCTCGCACATCAGCCCCCGGTCCCGGATCAGGCGCAGCCGGATGGGAGCGACGCCGTACCGGATGGCGTTGGTCACCAGCTCGCTGACCAGCAGCTCGCTCGTGAAGCCGATCTCCTCCAGGCCCCATTCGGCGAGCTGCCGCGCCGTGCGGCTGCGGGCGTCGGCGACGACGGCCGGGTCCGCTGGCAGGTCCCACGAGGCGACCCGGTCGGCGCCGAGCGCATGTGTACGGGCGACGAGCAGGGCCACGTCGTCGTCGGGGCGGCGGTCCGTGTCGATCATCGAGTCGATCACAGCGGCGCAGATGTCCTCCACCGGCCGGTCGGCGTGCGCCCGGGAGAGCGACGACAACGACTGGGACAAGCGGTCCGCCCCGGCGCCGACGTCGTGGGCGTTCACCAGGAGAAGGCCGTTGGTGAAGAGGGCGAGCAGGCTCCTCTCGGGCAGCTCGACCTCGAGAGCCTCGAACGGCAGGCCGCCCAGGCCCAGCGGCGGCCCTGCCGGCAGGTCGGGGAAGTCCACCGCGCCGCCGGGCGTGACGATCGCGGGCGCGGGGTGCCCGGCCCTGGCGAGACCGCAGCGCCGGGTCACCGGGTCGTACACCGCGTACAGGCAGGTGGCCCCCAGCACCGCGGTGTCGCCCGCCACGCCGGTGCCGGTGTCCTCCGCGCACAACCGGATGGCCAGGTCGTCGAGATGAGCCAGCAGCTCGTCCGGGGGCATGTCCAGATCCGCCAGGGTGTGCACGGCGGCCCGCAGCCGCCCCATGGCGGCCGCGGCGTGCAGCCCGTGCCCGACGACGTCACCGACCACCAGCGCCACACGGGAGCCGGACAGCGGGATCACGTCGAACCAGTCCCCGCCGACGCCGCCGCGCTCACCCGCCGGCAGGTAGCGGTGGGCGACCTCGGCCGCGGTCTGCTCGGGCAGCGCCTGCGGGAGCAGGCTCCGCTGCAGCGCCAGCGCGGAGGCGTGCTCGCGCGTGTAGCGGCGCGCGTTGTCGATGCAGACGGCCGCCCGCGCGACGAACTCCTCCGCCAGGACCAGGTCGTCCCGCTCGAACGACTCGGGCCGCTGCCACCGGTAGAACGCGGCCGCCCCCAGCGTCACCCCGCGTGCCGCCACCGGAACCACCATCGCCGAGTGGATCCCGAAGTCCCACATCTTCGCGGCCCGCAGCGGGTCGTCCTCCGCCCACAGGCCCGCGGCGAAGACCGGTTCCAGCGCGGAGCGCCCCTCGCGCAGCGCAAGAACCAGCGGCGCTGACGAGGCGTATCCGACCGGCTCGCCGACGGCGACCGACGCCTCCGGGCAGCCCTCCCGGACGGACTGCTGCCCGCTGCGGACGAGAGGCACATCAGGGCCGAGCGGCCCCGGCTCCTGTTCCTCCCCCCTGACGACCGAGGCGAGCAGATCGACGCAGACGAAGTCGGCGAGCATGGGTACGGCCACTTCGGCCAGCTCCTGTGCGGTACGCCGGACGTCCAGGCTGTTGCCGATACGCGTACTGGCGTCGTTGAGGATCGCAAGCCGCTGCCGGGCCCGCCAGCGGTCGGTGACGTCGACGACGATGTAGCACACGCCCAGAACGCCGCCCTCCGCGTCGTCGAGCCGGAAGAACGACGCCGAGTAGGCACGGTCCTGCTTGGGGTATGCCTCGGTGCGACCCCTGAACTCGTAGTCGATCATGGCCTCCCCGGCCTCGAGGACCTGGCGCATCCGGTCCTCGAGGTCCGCGGCGGGCAGGTCCGGCAGGACCTCGCTCAAGCGCCGGCCGAGGCGCTCCTCACGCGCCAGTCCCCCACTGGCCACCAGCGCGTCGTTGAGCCAGATGCAGCGCAGGTCCCTGTCCACCACGGCCATGCCGACCGGCGCCTGGGAGGGCAGCTGGTCGAGCAGCGAGCGCTCCTCGGTCCACCACGGCATCCGGGCCACGTCGAAGGCCATCACCATCCACTGCGGCTCACCCCCCGGACCGGTGATCGGGCAGACTCGCGCTCCGACGTCGACGCGCCGCCCGTCCCGGTGCCGGACGGCCAGCAGCGTGTCCCGGTCGGTATCCGCCAGGAGCCGGTCGAGGCCGCCGCCCGGCGGTCCCCTGTCGTCCTCGTGGACCAGCACGGACGCCCCGGGCCTCCCCAGCACGGCCTGCGGCGCGTAGCCGAACATCCGCTCGGCGGCCCCGCCCCAGGAGACGATCGTGCCGTCCTCGTCCAGCACCGCCACGGCCACAAGCGGCGTACCCAACCGGCCCTGCGTATTCGCGGCATCGGAAGTGCCCATGGTCAGCCATCCGATTTGTGCGGCTCCAGCACGTCCATCTTCCCGCCCCCGGCCGGGGGCGAGCCACCGGAGGACACGGATGGTGTCGCCGTATGTCCGCCGCGTGGTGCGCGTGGCGGACAATGAGGGAATGTCCCGTCGCAGCTCACGCCCCCAGCGGCGCCCCGTCACCACCGCCACCTCGCCGTGCCCCTGCGGGCGGGCGGCCGCGTACGGCGACTGCTGCGGGCGGCTGCACGCCGGAGAGGCCGCCGCCCCCACCGCCGAGGCGCTGATGCGCTCCCGCTACAGCGCCTTCGCGGTCCAGGACGAGGCGTACCTGCTGCGGACGTGGCATCCCGGCACCCGCCCGCCCGGCGTCGGCTTCGAGCCCGGGATGCGGTGGCTGGGGCTGGAGATCCTGGAGACCACAGAGGGCAGCGCCTTCCACACCACCGGCACCGTGACCTTCCGCGCCCGCTACACCCACCGCGGTCGCCCCGGCGAACTCCACGAGAAGAGCCGCTTCGTCCGGCACGACGGCGCGTGGGTGTACGTGGAGGCGCTGTTCGTGTAGCGGCTTATGAGCCGGCCGCGCCCAGCTCGATGGCCCTGACCACTTCGCCAGCGGTGGCCATCGGCCGCGTCGGCGGTCCGGACCGTCTCCTGCTTGCCGGACGCGCCTGACGCCTCCCGGGACCGCCGGAACGCGGGGGTCTCCTCCAGCCTCAGCCGCACCCACAGGGCTGCGAGCCCCATGGGCAGCGTCAGCAGGAACGGCAGCCGCCGGCCCCACGCGTTGAGGTCGGATTCGGTCGGGGCGGTCGCCGGCAGCGCTGCCGCGCCCGCGCCCCCGAGCTGGCCCAGCGCAACGGTGAAGGACTGCCACGACCCGTACAGGCCGCGCCTGCCCGGCGGTGCGAACTCCGCCATGACCGATACGGCGCCGCCGAACTCGCCCCCGACGGAGGCCCTGCGGGGCGCGCAGCAGCGTGAGCAGCCACGGCGCGGCGGGGCCCAGCGTGGCGTACGCGCGGAGCAGGCCGATCAGCGTGGTGGCGCCGGTCATGGCCGCGCCGCCCACGCTCCTGCCCCGGCGCCGCCTAGGGTTCGGCCCATGACACTCCCTGTGCTGTTCGGCGCGAACATCGATCCCACCTGGGCCGATCCGCAGGCCCCGGAGCGGCTGGCACGTCTGGTGGACGACGCCGGGCTGGACTTGGTCACCGTGCAGGACCATCCGTACCAGTCCGCGTTCTACGACACCTGGACGCTCATCAGCTATCTGGCCGCCCGGACGCGGAGCATCACCTTCGTCCCGACCGTGGCCAATCTGCCGCTGCGCCCTCCCTCGATGCTCGCGAAGGCCGCCGCCAGCCTCGATGTGCTGACCGGTGGCGGGCGCGTCCAGCTCGGGCTCGGGGCGGGCGCCTTCTGGGACGCCATCGCCGCGATGGGCGGGCCGCGGCGGGACCGCAGGGAGGCCGCGGACGCGCTGGAGGAGGCCGTTGAGGTCATTCGCCTGATGTGGAGCGGGCAGCGGTCCGTCCGCTTCGAGGGAGAGCACTACCGCCTGGCCGGTGTCCACCCGGGGCCCGCTCCCGGCCCGGACCTGGGGATCTGGCTCGGCGCGTACGGGCCGAGGACCATCCGGCTGACCGGGGCGCGGGCCGACGGGTGGCTGCCGTCGCTCGGCTTCCTCGGCCTTGACCGGCTCGGGGATGCGGTCGCTCAGCTGGACAGGGGCGTGGAGGAAGCCGGCCGGGACCCGGCGGCGATCCGCAAGGTCTACAACCTGGGCGGCATCATCGGCCCAGAGTCCTCCGCGCCCTTCCAGGGGTCGGTACGGCAGTGGGTCGACCAACTCGGGTCCGCCGTACGGGACTTCGGCATGAACGGGTTCGTCTACTGGCCCGCGGACGACCATGAGCGGCAGCTGGCGCTGTTCGCGGAAGAGGTCGTCCCGGCGGCCCGTGCGGCCCTCGGGGCCTGAGCCGGCCGGACGGTCCTTCCGGCCCGATAGGTCGCGGGGCTCGTCCTGCGAGACGGCCGGCCCCGTCGCTTCGGAGCGGCAGCGCTCCGCCGATCACGCTCCCCGGCGTCCGCCGCCGGGGAGCGGTGGTCGAAAGCGATCAGCGGGTCGCGGGCGAGCGGGTGCTCTACCACCGCCGCGCATACCCCGAAGACCCCTCCGGCAGCTCGGGGGTGAGAACGTCCCGCGGAGTCCCGAGGGCGACGACGGCGCCGTCGTGCAGCACGTGCAGGCGGTCGCACAGGGAGGCGGCGGCGTTCAGACCGTTGCAGCGCGATGAGGGTCGTACGGCGCCGGGTGCGCAGCAGCGCGAGCAGCTCCACCTGATGCTGTACGTCGGGGTGGTTGATGGGCTCGTCCAGGACCAGGACGTCGGGCTCCTGGGCGAACGCCCTGGCGAGCAGCGCCCGGGGCACCCGGAGCTGCCAGACGATCAAGTCGTCGGTGCCGGGCGCGGCTCCTCGCCGGCCGACCGCCGGAAGACCACCGACCAGACGTGGGCCCGGCGCGATGTCCGTCGACCGTCAGGAGACGGTGGCCGTCAGCGCGGCGAGCAGCGCCGCGGCGAGCAAGAGAGCGGGACCGTCGCTCCTCCGGGCTGCGGGTGCGCCCGGGCCGAGGTCCCTCTTCCGGAACGCGGAGACGGAGCGCATCTACGTCGCCGCCTCCACCTTGCCCGGGTGGACCGTGCCGACGATCCACCGCACGGTGTCGGGGTTGCCGCCCTCGACCGGGCCGGCCTGCGCCGGCCGGTCGAGGTAGTCGGCCCACGTCCGCAGGGAGTTCCCCGCCTCCAGGCGGACGGGGTCAGCGCCCGGCAGCGAGCACGCTCCGCGGCCGGGGCGCCTGGCGGTCCGGCAGCGCGAGCAGCCCGAAGACGCGGTGCGCCGCGCCGGTTCCCCGGCGTACGACGAGCAGCGCTGTGACGGCGGCCGCGACAGGGACGCCGAGCCACCAGCCGAGCAGATGGACGAGGACGCTGGCGGCCACGGCTGTACCCAGCGCCACGCCGAAGACGGCACCGAGCACGGCACCCACGATGCGGAGCCGGCCCGGTGCCGCGGCGGCACCCGGCTCGCGTCGCCCGGACCTGAGCCAGGACACCATCAGCGCCAGCATCACCGGGACGAGAACGGCTCCCATCCCGTACAGCGTCAGGGCGACCGGCGAGCTCAGCCAGTCGCCCGCGCGCGACAGGGCCTCATCCGGACCGGGCCGGCTCGGCCAGGCCGCGAACACCTCCCGGTCCGCGGAGAAGAACCGCTGGTACCCGCGCCCGTCCCAGCCGTGGACGAGGATGAAGAACATCCCGAGGTAGCCCACTCCCGCCTGGAGGAAGGCGGCGTAGGCCCGGCCGGAGGCGATCAGCCGCGCCGCCACCCAGTAGCCGAGCACGCCCTGACTCACGTTGGTCGCGGCGAACAGCGCGACCAGCCAGGCGGGCAGCGAACCGTGCCCGCGCGCCACCTGCATCGTCTCCCAGTCGGGGAAGCCCCACAGCAGCCATGCGCCGCTCGGCGCGAAGAGCACCGCGCAGTAGAGGACGGTGGCCATGAGGTAAGGGTCGGACCAGGACCACCGGGCAGCGCCGTCGGCGCCGCGGGCCCTGCTGCGGAGTTGGTGGGCCGCGGCCGTCGCGAAGCTCGCGCCGATGCCGTACGACCAGAAGACGTCGACCTGGACCATCGTGCTCCCCTTTCCGGAATGACACGTCATTCCGCTCGGAAGACAAAAGAAAACTGCGGTCCTTGCGGCCCGCGGCTCAGGAGGAGCCGAGGCCGTCGAACATGAGGGTCTCCACCGTGTGGATCCACGGCTCGCGCATGGCGCCGGGGTCCTGCACATGCAGGAGCCGTACCGCCCCGGTCACGATCACCCCGTTCACCGCGAGCCCGACCACGTGCGCATCCACGTCCCGGCGCAGGAAGCCCCGGTCCTGCCCGTTGCGGATGAACGCGGCGGTGTACGCGGCCGCCGCCTCCATGGCCTGCCCGGCGGCCCGTGGCTCCGCCCGGTCTATCGCTATGGCGTCGTAGAAGAGGATGCGGCACAACTCGGGCTCCGCGACGACGAGATCGAACAGCTTGTGGCCGATCCGCCTGACCTGCTCCCGGTACTGCCCCAGCGTCTCGGAGGAGCCCGGGTCCTCATCGGACAGCGCGTCCGTCACTCGCCCGAGGGCGCGCGACACCACGCTGCGCGCGATGTCCTCCTTGTTCTTGAAATACCGGTAGAACGTGCCGTGCCCGGCGCCGAGCTCCCGGGCGATGTCGGAAATGCCCGTCGCGTGATAGCCGCGCTCGGCGAAGACCTTCCCCGCAGCGCGCAGGATCGCGTCCCGCTTGTCGACCACACCCTTCGGCACGGGCCCCCCTGGCATCGGCGGAATGACACGTCATTCTCAGACCGGCGTCCAAGGCCCGTCAATACGGCTGCGGTTCATTACTTCCCCGGCGCCGGACCGCCGGACGTACGGCGGCGACGGGTGAGACGTACCCGGCCCGACGGTTACTAGGGCTGCCGGCTCCGCTTGCCGCCGGTACGGAAGGCGTGGATGCCGTGCCCCTGATCGCTGGCTGCCTGCACCGCCTCTTCCCAGCTCAGGGAGCGGCTTCCGACGGAGAACAGCGGGCCGGCGTCCCGGTCCCCGATCAGTTCGCTGAGCAGGGCGGTGGCCCGCTCGCCGAAGGAGTCGAGCGCTACGTCCCCGACGTCGAGGGAGAGCAACTCGAGGACGGGCACCTCCCCTTCCCACAGCAGGAGCCAGAGAGTCCGGTGCACGACGGGGATGGATTGATCGGCGAGGAGTTCCTCGAGCCGTTCAGCGGTGATGGTGTCGGCCGTGAGGGTCATGGCCCCGCAGTATGGTCCCCGTGAGCGCCTGCGGCATAGGGCTGAGTTGAAAACGCAATCAAGGCCTCGCCCCCTCCGTGCACGGCGGTCACCTGTTATTGGCCTCCTGCTCAGGCCTCGTGGAAGACGACCGGGAGGACGACTGGGAGGACGACCGGAGCCGCTCAGCCGGCCGCCCGCACCCTGCCCGCGGTGATCATCTCGTGCAGCCGCTCGGCCGCGGCACGGCCGAACTCCGGGTCGTTGACGTGCGTGTCGAGCTCCCGGAGCTCGACGTCGCTGGAGCGCAGTCCCTCGCGCAGCGCCGTGAACAGCGCACGGTCCGCCTCGGGGTCGTGATACGGGCCTTCCGGGGCGCCGAGCGTCGAGAGCCCGCGCCTCGGGACGTACACCGCCGCGGGCCCCGTCGCCACCCGCAGCTTCGCGGCGACGCGGCGGCCGAGCTCGGCACACTCCGCCACCGAGGTGCGGACCACCGTGATGGACGGGTTGTGGACCCGGACCAGGCGGGAGCGGAAGCGCTCGGGAAGCGATTCGAGAGGACCGAACTTCACCATGTCCAGCGCCCCCAGGCTGACCACCTGCGGGGTGCCCCGGCGCCCGGCGGCCCGGAGCCGGTCGGGTCCCGCGGAGAGGATGCCGCCCACCAGGTCGTCGGCCAGCTCACTGAGCGTCAGATCCAGCACACCGGCGAAGAGGCCCTGCCCTGCCATCGCCTCCAGTGACCGGCCACCCGCGCCGCTGGTGTGGAAGACCAGCACTTCGTAGCCCAGTTCGGCCAGCCGCTCCCGGGCGGCGTCGACGCCCGGCGTCGTCACGCCCGCCATGGTCGCCGCGACCACCGGGCGGCCGCCCGCACGCCCCCACTGCACCGAGCGCGCGGCAGGCGAGGCGGCATAGCCCTTCGCCATGCCCGCGATCGCGTCCGCCGCGTTGGCCAGGACCGGCGCCAGGACCCGGTTGATCCCCGCGATATCGACAACGCTGTACATCATGGCGATGTCGGACGACCCGACGTACGGGGTCACATCGCCCGCGGCCATCGACGACACCATCAACTTCGGTACGCCCAGCGGCAGGGCGCGCATCGCCCGCGTCGCCATCGACGTGCCGCCGCTGCCGCCGACGGCCATCACCCCGTGCAGCCGGCCCTGGGCGTGCAGTCGGCGCACGACCTCGGCCGCTCCCCTGGCCATGGTCGTCACCGCCGCGCCCCGGTCACCCATCTCCTTCAGCCAGCGCACATCGGTCCCCGCGGCGTGCGCCACTTCGGAGCGCGGTACGTCGGGCCGTACCAGCGGCTCACCGATGATGCCGACGTCGACGAGCACCACTTCGACACTTCTGCGACGCAGCCGGTCCCTCACCCAGCCGTACTCCACGCCTTTGGTGTCCAGGGCCCCCACCAGCACAACTACCGCCATAGTCCGTAATGTCCCCGCCGCAACCCGGCCACGGCAAGACCGAAACAAGACTCGGGGAACGGCGAGAAATCGCGGTTTCGGGTCAGGATGGGACGAGGGTCGTCACCCGGGGCGCCGGATGACCGGAGTTGACGCTTCCGGCGTGCTCAGAGCGCGCCGTAGACGGCGTCGATCAAGGCCATCTTGCGGGGGTCGTCCGCGATGTGCGGACCCATGCGGTTCATCACGTACCCCATGCTGACTTCTGCCTCGGGGTCGGCCAGACCGAAGGAGCCGCCGTAGCCGTCATGGCCGAAAGCGCGCGGGTTGGGGCCGTAGGAGCGACGCGATCCGCTCAGCCAGCAGCCCAGCGCGATCTCGGTCTCACCGCCGAAACCCGCTCCCAGCACCAGGTCGACGCACGCCCCCTGGCCCTCCCGTACGCGTTCGGCCGCGGAGCCGCTGAGCAGCCGCCGCTGCCCGGGGGGCGCGCCGCCACCGAGGATGCCGTAGAGCGCGGCGACCGCGCGGGCGGTTCCGTGGCCGTTGACGGCGGGGAGTTCGGCCCGGCGCCAGGGCAGCGTGTTGGCGTCGTCCGGGCCGACGACGGGGTTGCCCAGCGCGGCGAGGGCGGCCGCATCCAACTGCGCGAAGACCCTCTCCTGTTCGCTGCCCGGATCGCGCCGCCCGGCGACCAGCTGCGCGGCCCTGCCGTCCGCCGCTCCGGGCAGGCCGATGGTGAAGTCGATGCCCAGCGGGCCTGTCACCTTCTCCCGCAGGTACGCGCCGACGGTCCGGCCCGACACCCGGCGGATCACCTCGCCGACGAGGAAGCCGTAGCTCACCGCGTGGTATCCGGACCTGCTGCCGGGCTCCCACCAGGGTTCCGTCGCCGCGAGCCTGGAGACGGTCAGGTCCCAGTCGTAGAGGTCGGTGACCGACTGCGGTTCACGCGGGCCCGGCAGACCCGCCCGATGGGAGAGGAGATGGCGGACGGTCACCTTCTCCTTGCCTGCGGCGGCGAATTCCGGCCAGTAGCCGCAGACCGGCGCGTCCAGATCGAGGAGCCCTTCATCGGCCAGGAGGTGCGCGCACAGGGCCGTCACGCCCTTGGTCGTGGACCACACGTTGACCAGCGTGTCCCTCTCCCACGGGCGGGTGCGCGCCACGTCCGCCCAGCCGCCCCACAGGTCGGCCACGAGCCGACCACCGACCAGCACCGATACCGCCGCCCCGAGTTCCCCTCCCGTGCGGAAGTTCTCGTCGAAGGCCTCCCGTACGGCCTCGAACCTCGTGTCGCAGTGCCCGTGAACAGCAGCCATCATGAGCCCCCCATCCCTACCCAGCCAGGAGTCCGCCCCCCAGGGTCCGCCCCTCGGCTCCCCGGCACGTCGGACTCCACCGTACCGACCAGTCGGATGGTCGGGTAGTGGGCGACGGGGGCGGCTCAGCGGGGCCGTCAGCAGGTGCCGTCGGCGAGGAGCTGACAGCGGGGAGCTGACGGCGGGGTGTCAGGTGGCCGGCCAGTCGTCCGGTCCGCCGCCGCGCCACTCGATCAGGCCGGGATCGTCGAGATTCACGTCCTCCCCGGCCAGGTCCGCGCGACGCAGCATCCCGCGCAGCTCGTCCGCGCTGACTGCGGCTCCCACGTCGGCACCGTTGATCATTACGCGGCGGCGGCCGTCGAGCGGCGGGTCCACCACCACGGGCGGCTGCCGCCGCTGGGTCTCATCCTCCATGCGACCAGGCTGCCCCGTGTTCGCCCCGCCCGCAGCTCCAGCCGCCCCGCCGGGCTCGGCGGCGGGGGCCCCGGCGGCGGCTCCGGCAGCGGCCCGGGTGTCCGGCAGCGCGGCGAAACAGCCCAGGCTGAGCACGCAGAGCGCCAGCAGGTAGAGCGCCACACCCCGTGTCCCGGAGCCGCTCCCGCCCCCGGCGAGCCGCGTGGCGACCAGCGGAGTCAGTGCCCCGCCGAGCACCGCGCCCAGGTTGTACGCGACCGCCGTTCCCGTGCACCGCAGCCGGGCGTCGAAGAGCTCGGGGATGTACGCGCCCTGGACCCCGATCGTGGCGATCAGCGCCAGCAGGGTCACCGTCGAAGCGGCCAGGAGCGGGACCGGTTCTCCCGTCCTCAGCACGGCGAGGTATGGGAGCACGCACACCGCCATCGCCGCGCACCCGGCCAGGCTCAGCGTCCGCCGCCCCAAGCGGTCGCCGAGCAGGGCCGCGACCGGCGTGGCCGCGCCCATCACCGCCATCGCCACCATGAGGCAGGTCAGCACCGCTCCCTGCGCCATGCCGAGGTGCTGCGTGGCGTAGGCGAGCGACCAGGTCGTCACCGCGTAGTGCATCGCGTATCCGGCCGTCACCGCTCCGGCCACGAGCAGTACGCGACGCCACTGCCCGCGCAGCACCTGCGCCACCGGCGAGCGGGCCAGCGAGCGGTTCCGCGCGAGCTCCCGGAATTCCGGGGTCTCCTCGAGCCGGGCGCGCAGCGCATACCCGGCGATCGTCAGCAGTCCGGCGAACCAGAACGGCACCCGCCAGCCCCACGCCCGGAACTGCTCGTCCGTCAGGGCCGCGGACAGCACCAGGGTCATTCCATTGGCGAGCAGGAAGCCGATCGCGGGGCCGGTCTGCGGGAAGCCCGCCCAGAGGCCTCGGCGCCCGGGAGGCGCGTGCTCCGTGGCGAGCAGCACGGCACCGGTCCACTCGCCGCCCAGACCCAGGCCCTGGAGGAAGCGGAGCAGCACCAGGACGACGGGGGCGGCGACGCCCAGGCGGTCGTACCCGGGCAGGAGGCCCACGGCCACGGTGGCCAGCCCCGTCAGGAGGACGGTCAGGAGGAGGACCGGGCGCCGTCCGAGGCGGTCACCGATGTGTCCGAAGATCACCGAGCCGACCGGCCGGGCCAGGAACCCGGTGGCAAAGGTGCCGAAAGCGGCGAGGGTTCCCGCGGTCGGTGAGAAGTTCGGGAAGAACAGCGGTCCGAAGACGAGGGCCGCGGCGGTGCCGTAGAGGAAGAAGTCGTAGAACTCGATGACGGTACCGGCGAATCCGGCGGCGGCGATCCGGGCCACGGAAGGAGTGCGTCCGGGAATCCGCCGCGCCGTCCCCGGCGCATCGGATCCCGCTGGTACACCAGGCGGCCCAGGGGCCGACGCGCCGGATCCCGTGCCTGCGGCGCCCGCGGTCGTGAGCCGCACCGTCACGCCCGCCCGTCCCGCCACCACGCCCGGACCCGTTCGTCGAAGTCCAGGGCCGTGCGGGCACCGCGCCGCATCAGCGGCCCGAGGTCCTCGCTCATGTCGGCGACGGCCCCGCGCACCCGGGCCGAGCGCACTCCGGTCATCATGTCCAGCGCCCTGGCCCAGGTGTCGCAGGCCTGCTCGAGGCGCCCCTGGCGGCACTGCATGGATCCCTCGTGGGCGACGCTCAGCGCCGCGATGCGCTGGTACTCGGAGCCGGACCGGCTCCAGACCGCCCGGGAGAAGTGACGCTCGGCCGCGGCGAACTCACCCAGGCTCACGGCCGCCTTGGCGGTGTGAGCCTCCACGCAGGCCGCCGCAGAACCCCACAGCGCTGCCCAGTACGGCATCTCGGACTCGTCGGCGCCCTCGACCATCCGCGCCGCGCGGGCGGACTCGGCAACGGCCTCGCGCCGGATGCCCTCGGCCGCGAGCGCGCGGGCGCGGGTGATGACGTAGAGGGACTCGGTAGCGGGGTCCGTGCGCCCCTTGACCCGGTCGAGCGCCGCGTCGATCAGCGCCAGCGTGTGCTCGGGGCGGCCGGCCTCCAGGCCGTGGTGGGCCAGGATCCGCAGGATGAACGCCCCGTGCAGCTCGTTGTCCGCCTCCTGCGTCAGCCGGTACGCCTGAAGGTAGTACCGCTGGGCCAGTCCCATCTCGCCCGCGTCGTACGCCTTCCACCCCGCGAGATACGCCAGGGACGCGGCCGCCGACAGCATCTCCCGCCGCTGGTTCTCGGTGCGGAATCTCGCCCTGCACAGCGCGGCCACGTCGGACACCAGGTACTGGACGACCGCCGAGCGCCCGTGCTGTCCGCCGTAGCGCTCGTCGATGGCGGTGAACAGCCGGGTCATGTCCTTCACCGCCTCGATCTCGCCCGTGCCCGCGGTCCCCGAGCCGAGAGCGGCGGAACGGCCGCGGGCCGCCAACTCGTCGGCGCAGCCCAGCGGGAGCGCGGCAGCGGCGACGGAGTAGGCCGCCGAGGTCACGGCCGTACGGCGCTCGATGTCGGCTCGCCCCAGGCGCGTGAGGGCGTCCGCCGGATCCCCGGCCGGCCCGCTTGCCACAGCCGGCTCACGGCCGTCGGGGGCTTCCCCGCGCGTCCCCAGGCCGAGTTGCTCGGCCGTGACCGGGCGCCCGAGCTTCCGGGAGAGGGCCTCGGCGAGGAAGGCCGAGGTGACGTCGTTCGGGCGGGTGCCCGACACCCAGTGGGACACGGCGGAGGAGTTGGTCCGCAGCCGGGTCCTGCCGCTCTCGGCGGCGACGGTCCGCACCTCTCTCGCGAGCTCCGCGTAGCTGCATCCAGCCGCGCGAATCGCCTGCTGCAACGCCTGGTTGGGCTTGTTCACGGCGGGTTCGGTCCCCGGGTCGGAGATTAAGCGGTTTAAGCGCATTCGACGACCGAGGAACCTACCGCCCCCATATCCCTGACGGGTTGACTTCCCGTAAGAAGATCGCCCCCAGGGCGTGAGGAGTCGGTGGGGACGGCATGAAGATCCGTAAGCGACGGGATGGCTGAGGGCTTTTGATACACACGGTGGTGGAACGTGACCTGGTGTTCAGCCTGGCCCTGTCACCGGAGCGCAGGATCCCCGTCCCCGCCCGTCTGACGTACCGCACGGAGGATCCGCACGCGGTGCACTTCACCTTCCACACCGAGTCGCAGTCGCCGGTGAGTTGGTCCTTCGCGCGCCAGCTGCTGGTCGAGGGGATCTACCGGCCGGCCGGCTACGGCGATGTGCGGATCTGGCCGTCGAAGGCGGGTGAGCGCAGCCTGCTCCACGTTTCCCTGACCTCCCCGGACGGCGTCACGTTACTGGAGGCTCCCATCGACCTGGTCTCGGCCTGGCTGGAGCGCACCCTGCGGATCGTGCCACCGGGCTCCGAGGACGAGCACCCCACAGACGAGCACCCCACAACAGAGCAGGGGTGAGTGCCGAAGCCGCGGTCTCGCCCGGCTGGGCGTCCGGAGGATCACGGCGCCCGCCGTTGGCGGCGCGATCCGCGGGACACCTGGGCGGCGCAGGGTTCACCACGTGTCGACGAACGGGCGGGATCCGCGCGTGCCGGGTCCCGCCTCACGCAGCAGTGTGCTGATCCAGCGCCGCGACTCGGCCGGGTCGATCACGTCGTCGATCTCGAAGACCGACGCGACGTTGAGCGCCTTGCCCTGCTCGTACGCGGCCGCGACCCGGCGCTCGAACTCCCGCTCGCGCTCGGCGGGGTCGCCGATCGCCTCGAGCTCCTTGCGATAGCCGAGCCGTACGGCGCCCTCCAGGCCCATCGGCCCGAACTCGCCGGTCGGCCAGGCCACGGTGAACCGGGGAATCCTGAAGCCGCCGCCCGCCATCGCCTGCGCGCCGAGCCCGTATCCCTTGCGCAGCACGATGACCCCCATGGGGACCGTCAGCGCGGCGGCGCCCACGAACATCCGGCTGACGTGCCGGACGGTGGCGGTCCGCTCGGCGTCTGGGCCGACCATGAAGCCCGGAGTGTCGCACAGCGAGACGACCGGGAGCCCGAACGCGTCGCACAGCTGCAGGAAGCGGGCGGCCTTGTCGGCGGCGTCGGAGTCGATGGCGCCCCCGAGGTGCCGCGGGTCGTTGGCGAGCATCCCGCACGGCCGCCCCTCCACGCGCGCGAGGGCCGTGATGACGCTGCGCCCGAACCGCCGCCTGAGCTCGAGCACGGAGCCGGTGTCGGCGAGTGTCTCGAGGACGGCCCGGACGTCGTACGCCCGCACGCGGTTCTCGGGTACGAGGTGGCGCAGCCGCCGCTGGTCGGGGGCCTCCCACTCCCCCACAGGACCCTGGAAGTAGGACAGATACCGCCGGGCCAGCCGTACCGCGTCCGCGTCGTCCGCCGCTTCGATGTCGACGACGCCGTTCGCCGTCTGGACCTCGAACGGCCCGATGTCCTCCGGCGCGAACCGGCCGAGGCCACCGCCCTCGATCATCGCCGGGCCGCCCATGCCGATGTTCGCTTCCGGCGTGGCGATGATGACGTCGCAGCAGCCGAGCAGCGCCGCGTTGCCCGCGAAGCAACGCCCGGATCCGATGCCGACCAGCGGCACCTGCCCGCTGAGCCGGGCGAACAGCCAGAACGCCATGCAGTCGAGACCGGAGACCGTCGTGCCGTCCACGTCACCGGGACGGCCGCCGCCGCCCTCCGCGAACAGGACGACGGGCAGTCCCGCCTGTTCGGCGAGTTCGAAGAGCCGGTCCTTCTTGCGGTGCCCCATATGGCCCTGGGTTCCGGCCAGCACGCTGTAGTCGTACGACATGGCGACCACGCGCGCGGCCTCCGGGCCGAAGCTGCCGGCGCCGATCGTGCCGACCCCGCCGACCAGCCCGTCCGCGGGGGTGCGGCGGACCAGGTCCTCCAGGGAGCGGCGCGAGCGCTGAGCGGCGATGGCCAGGCCGCCGTACTCCACGAAGCTGCCCGGGTCGCACAGGTCGAGGATGTTCTCGCGAGCCGTGCGCCGGCCCCCGGCATGCCGGCGGGCCACCATCCCGGGACGGCCGGAGTCCGCACCGAGTTCCTTGCGGGCGAGCACCTCCTCCAGGTCGGGGCGCGGCTCGTCCAGGTCCGCCTGCTCGTCCTGCGGCGCCTCCCCCGCTTCCGCCTCGGCCGCCTCCATCAGCACCAGGCGCTCTCCGTGCTCGACGAGGACGCCGGGCTCCACGCCGAGGGAGCGGACCACGCCGTCGCACGGCGCCTCGACGAGGTGCTCCATCTTCATGGCTTCCAGGACCAGCAGCGTGCTTCCGGCCCGTACGCGCAGCCCCTCGTGGACGGCGACCTCGACGACCGTGCCGGGCATGGGGGCGTCCACGGCGAGTACGTCCCCGGGAGCGGGAGCGGGAGTGCCCGCCTCATGGGGTGCCTGGGGTGCCTCCGGTCCGGGCTCGGGCACCGCCTCCGGCATCAGGCCCGCCAGCAGCCCCGGCAGCAGCTCGTCGACCAGCCCGGTGTGCAGCCGCCCCGCGATGACGTCGGGTGCCTCCAGCAGCCCGCGCAGCAGACCGATGTTGGTGTCGACTCCCTCGATTCGCAGTTCGGCCAGTGCCCGCCGGGCGCGGGCCAGCGCTTCGGGCAGTCCGCCCGAGCCGTCGTGCGCGACCAGTTTGGCGAGCAGCGAGTCGAACCGCGGACTGATCCGGCTGCCGGGGAACGCGGCCGTGTCCACGCGGATGCCTGGCCCGCTCGGCGGCCAGAAGGAGTCCAGCGTCCCGGCGGCCGGCAGCACCGACCCGTCGGGAAGCGGCCGTTCCGCGTTCACCCGCACCTGCACCGCACACCCGCGCGGGACCGGCGGCCGCTCGACGCCCATCCGGTCGAGCGTGTCACCGGCCGCCACCCTCAGCTGGGCCTTCACCAGGTCCGTTCCCGTGACCTCCTCGGTGACGGTGTGCTCGACCTGGACCCGCGGATTGGCCTCCAGAAAGAAGAGGGCGCCGGGGTCTTGGCCGGTGTCCAGCAGGAACTCGAAGGTGCCGAGGCCCTCGTAGCTCACGTCCCGGGCCATCCGGAGCGCCGCGTCGTGCAGCCTCGCACGGACCGGATCGGACAGGTCCGGTGCGGGCGCGATCTCCACGAGCTTCTGCCGGTGCCGCTGCAGGCTGCAGTCGCGGTCGCCGCAGGAGACGACCGCGCCCGTGCCGTCGCCGAGCACCTGCACCTCGACATGGCGGGGCCGCGGCAGCAGCTGCTCGACGTAGACCGCGTCGGAGCCGAAGGCGTGGGCGGCCTCCGAGCGGCAGCGCCGCATGGCCTCGGCCAGCCCCTCGATGTCGTGCACGGCGCGCATGCCGCGCCCGCCGCCGCCCGCGAGCGCCTTGACCATCACAGCCGCCCCTTCGCCGAGGCCGAGCATGAACGCACGGGCCGCCTCGAGCGCGGTGTCCCCCTCGGTCGCCGGGAGTACGGGCACCCCGAGGCGGGCGGCGAGCCGCCGGGCCGCGCTCTTGTCGCCGAAGACGTCGAGCACGTCCGGGCGGGGCCCGACCCAGGTCAGGCCCGCGTCGCCGCACTGCCGCGCGAAGTCGGCGTTCTCGGCCAGCAGCCCATAGCCGGGGTGTACGGCGTCGCAGCCGGCGCGTACGGCCGCGGCGACCACCGCGGCCGCGTCCAGGAAGGCGGCAGGGCCCTCGCCTTCCAGCTCCACGACGTCGTCCGCCAGGCGGGTGTGCAGCGCGTCCGCCTCGTCGCGGGACCTCAGCGCCACGGCCTGGAGGCCGAGTTCACGGGCGGCGCGGATGACCCGGACGGCGATCTCGCCCCGGTTCGCCACCAGCAGCTTGGCCATTCCCATCGTCAGTCGCCCTTCCGGTCCGCGGCCGGTGCGGCGTTCGCCCCGGCGATCCGTGCCGCGCGATCGAGCAGTTCACCCTTCTTGACCTTGCCGGTCGTGGTCATCGGCAGGGCGTCGACGCAGACCACGACGGGCACTTTGTACGCGGCCATGTTGTCGCGCGCCCAGGCCCGCAGCTGCTCCGCTTCTAGCGCGGCACCCGGCCGGGGCTCCACGAACGCCAGCGGGACCTGGCCCTTTGACGGGTCGTCCATCGGCACCACGGCGGCTGACAGCACATCGGGGTGGCGCGCCAGCAGCGATTCGAGCTCCGACGGGAACACGCTCATCCCCGAGACCTTGATCATCTCCTTGTTGCGGCCGAGGTAGTGCAGGCACCCGTCCTCGTCGATCAGTCCGACATCCCCGGTGTGCAGCCAACCGCCGCGCAGCGCCCGGGCCGTGGCCTCCGGCTGCCGCCAGTAGCCGGTCATCAGGGAGGGTGACCGGACCAGGATCTCGCCGCGCTCCCCCAGCGGCAGCGGCTCGGCGGTCTTCTCGTCCACCACCATGAAGTCGGTGCCGGGCACCGGAAGCCCGCAGAAGACCGGCTCGGTGAGCAGGTCGTGGTCGCCGTCCTGGAAGCCCGCGGTGATCGAGTCGGCGGTGTGGGTCTCGGTCATGCCGTACGACGCCTCGCGCAGCACGCTGTGCCCGCCCACCAGCGCCCGCCAGCGGGCGCGGATCCGCGGCGTGAGCTTGCGGACGAAGGACATGGCGCGCGGCTGCGTCAGGCTGGACAGGGCCGCTCCGGAGAACCGCGGATGATCCATCAGCTCGACGTAGTTGTCCACGGTCCCGAGCATCAGTGTCACGCCGTAGCGCTCGACCGCCCGCAGGACGGCCTCGGGGTCCCATCGGGCGAGCAGCACGATGGTGCTTCCGGTGAGGAGCGGCAGCAGAATCCCGAAGTCCTCGCCCGCGATCCAGAAGACCGGCACATAGATCAGCAGGACGTCGGGCCGGTCCCCGGAGAGGTCCATGCCCCCGGCGGCCGCGGCCGTCGCCGCCGTGTAGAGCATGTGCCGCTGGGTGTGCTCGCAGCCCTTGGGCAGGCCGGTGGTCCCGCCGGTGTAGTTGAGGGCCGCGAGCGCGTCGAGGTCGGCCGGATGGTCCCGCCCGCGGGCTCCGCCGAGCGCCCGGTTCCATGCGCTCGCCGCACCGTCCCCTGCGCTCGCCGCACCGTCCCCAGTGCCGGACAGGCCAGGCGGCACCGGCAGGTCAGGGTCTGCCGGAAGAAAGTCCGCCATCCGCGTGACGAGCACCTCGCGTACGGCGGTGTCCTCCCGTACGGCGTCCACGAGCGGCCGCAACGAGTCGAGGACAACGAGGACTTCGACTCCGGCGTCGGCCAGCTCGTGCCGCAGCTCGTGCTCCCGGAACATCGGGTTCACCGGTACGTGCACGGCTCCCGCGCGCAGGATGCCGAGCATCGCGACGACGAACTGGGGGCAGTTGGGCAGGAGCACGCCGACCCGGTCGCCGGGACGCACCCCGGTCCGCTGCAGCCAGCCGCAGAAGCGGGCCGTGAGGTCCTCGAGTTCCGCGTAACCGATCCGCCGCCCGTAGAAGTTGATCGCCACCCGGTCCGGGCAGTGCCCGGACCAGTGCGCGAGATACTCGGTCAGGGGTCGCTCCCCCTGGGGATGGACGACCTCCGCCGGCACCTCGCGCGGCCACACCCGGCGCTGCCGGGCGCGCACGTCTGCCAGATAGTCCTCGACACGTCCGCTCTGCGACACGACGACCTCCGCCCTCGCCCATACCGACTGGTCGGCATGACTGGCCGTTCACCCTAAGAGCGGCCGAGGGCTCCGGACAAGGGTCCCGTCAGGAGCCCGGACCCCAGAACGGTTCGATCCAGGACGAGGCGCAGAGGTTCACGTCCAGGACGTACGGTCCCGCAACCCCGCAGCGCGCCCCCGCCGCCCGGGTGGCGCGGGCGCCTCGCCGCGCGTCAGGCCCGGGCCCAGTCGGGGTCCGCGTGGCGCGGGGTCAGGGAGCGGGAGTCGACCTCACGGCCGCAGGAGCGGCAGACGACGAGCGGTTCGAGGTCGGCGCCGCAGTCGTGCTCGAAGACCACCGGCGGGCGGCCGGAGAGATGCCGGTCGCCCCACTGCATCAGCGTGAGCAGGACCGGCCGGAGGTCCTGCCCGGCCTCCGTCAGCCGGTACTCGTAGCGCGGCGGGCGCTCGCTGTACGGGACTTTCTCCAGCACGCCCGCCTCGACGAGGTGGCGCAACCGCGCCGCGAGGACGTCGCGCGGGGCGCCGATGTTGCGGGTCATGGCGTCGAAGCGCCGCACGCCGAGGAAGACCTCGCGGAGGACCAGGATCGAGTACTTCTCGCCGATCACGCCGAGGGTGTCCGCGATCGAGCAGGGGCGCCGGGTCTTCATGCTCACAGTTTAGAGGTGTGCGTTTGCTTATCAAACTCACTGGGGTACTGTGAGTCCAGTTTCCAAACTCACTCACAGCCGAGGGGTTGGTCCGCGATGACCACGACTGCCGTCACGTTCGGAGAGGCGCTGCCCGGAGACGGGGAACCCCCGGCTGTGGTCCGGGTCGACCGCTCCTGGGGATCCGGGCCCGGTGCGCACGGCGGGTATCTCGCGGCCCTCGGTCTCGGCGCCATGCGCGCGCGGCTGGCCCTGGACTCCGGCCACGACCGGCCCGTGCGCTCCCTGACCACCCACTTCCTGGCCCGGGTCGACGATCGCCCGCTCGCCCTGCACACCACCGTCGAGCGGTCGGGGCGCGGCACCGCGGTGGCCGGGCTGCGAGCCGAGCAGGGCGGGGAGCAGGCCCTGCTCGGCTCGGCGACCTTCGGCAGCCCGCGCCCCGGCCCGTACCACCACGGCAGCCCGGCCCCCGCCGTGCCCGGGCCCGGCAACTGCCCTCCCCTCGCACTCCCCCAGGCCCTGGCCACCTTCGCGCAGCGCCTGGAGATCCGGCCCGCCACCCCCGCGCGTCCGCTCGGCGGCGGCGAGAGCGCCGAGCTCGTCGCCTGGATGCGGTTCCGCGACGGCCGCCCGCTGGACGCCGGGGCGGTGACCGTCCTCGCGGACGCGCCACCTCCGGCGCTCTTCGCCCTCTGGACGGCCCCGCGGCCGGTCCCCACCGCCGAGCTGACCGTGCACTACGGCTCGGCGCTGGACGACGGACCGGCCACCGGCTGGGCGCTCGTACGGATCCGCGGCGAGCACGCGGGCAGCGGCTGGGCCGTGGACGACAGCGCCGTATGGGACGCGGACGGGCACCTGCTGGCCCTCGCGCGGCAGGCCCGCCGCGTCCTCGGCGCACCTTCCTGAACAACCTCAACCCCAAGGAGTCGATCGCCATGCGCGACGCCGTCCTCGTCGAAGCCGTCCGTACGCCCGTCGGAAAAGGCAAACCGTCCGGCGCGCTCGCCGGAGTCCACCCGGTCGACCTGCTCGGTCACACGCTGCGCACACTGATCGACCGCAGCGGTGTGGATCCGGCCCTCGTCGACGACGTCGTCGGCGGCTGCGTGGACCAGGTGGCCGAGCAGGCGATGAACACCACCCGGTACGCCTGGCTGGCCGCCGGATTCCCCGAGTCCGTGCCCGCGACCACCGTCGACCGGCAGTGCGGCTCCTCCCAGCAGGCCGTCCACTTCGCCGCCCAGGGCGTTATCTCCGGCGCGTACGAGGTGGTGGTGGCCTGCGGGGTGGAGTCGATGAGCCGGGTGCCGATGTGGTCCAACGTGCCCGCGGGTGCCGACCCGTTCGGCCCGGCGCTCGCCGCGCGCTACCCGGAGGGCCTGGTTCCGCAGGGCATCAGCGCCGAGCTGATCGCCGCCAAGTGGTCGGTCGGCCGGGAGCGGATGGACGAGTTCGCGACCACCTCCCACCAGCGCGCGGCCCAGGCGCACGCGGACGGACGCTTCGCCGCCGAACTCGCGCCTGTCACCACGGAGAAGGGCCTGGTCGACACCGACGAGTCCGTACGGCCCAACACCACGCCCGATGTGCTCGCCGGTCTGCGCCCCTCTTTCGAGGACCCGGGCTTCGCCGAGCGCTTCCCGCAAATCGACTGGTCGGTGACGGCCGGCAACAGCAGCCCGGTCAACGACGGCGCCTCGGCCGTGCTGATCACCAGCAGCGAGACCGCCGCCCGGCTCGGCCTGCGCCCGCTGGCCCGGCTGCACAGCTTCGCGGTCACCGGCTCCGACCCGCTGCTGATGCTCACCGGCATCATCCCCGCCACCGAGAAAGTGCTGCGCCGGGCCGGACTGGGCCTCGACGACATCGACCTGTTCGAGATCAACGAGGCGTTCGCGAGCGTCGTGCTGGCCTGGCAGCAGGAGACCGGCGCGGACCCGGCCAAGGTCAACGTCAACGGCGGCGCCATCGCCCTCGGACACCCCCTGGGCGCCAGCGGTACGCGGCTGATGACCACCCTCGTCAACGCCATGGAGCAGCGCGGGGCCCGCTACGGCCTGCAGGCGATGTGCGAAGCGGGCGGTCTGGCGAACGCCACGGTCCTGGAGAACCTCCGCTGAGAGCCCCCGGGCCCGAGACCGAGTCCTCCCGAGCTCGGTTTCGGGCTCGGGCTCGGTCTCGGTCTCGGGTCGGGCCCAGGATCGGGCCGTTCACGGGATCAGCATCACCTTGCCCACCGTCTCCCGGCCCGCGAGCGCGGCGTGCGCGGCCGGGGCGTCCTCCAGCCGGAAGCGCCATCCGATCACGGGCGTGATCCTGCCGATGGCGGCCTCGGCCAGGGCCCGGCCCTGCAGCGCACGGAAGCGCGAGGGGTCGTGGCCCGGGGTGCTGCTGCCGTAGCCGATGACCGTCAGCCCACGGCCGTAGACGAGTCCGCCCGGTATCTCGGTGCCGCGGCCCGACGCGATGCCGTAGACGATGAACCGACCGCCAGGAGCGAGCGTGTCCACGGCCTCCCGCCCCACGTCCCCGCCGACCGAGTCCAGCACCACGTCCACCCCGGAACCGCCCGCGGCCTCCCGTACGAGACCGGCCCACCCGGGCACGCCGTAGTCCACGGCGGCATCCGCGCCGAGCTTCCGTACGACATCCAGCTTGTGCTCGCCCCTGGCCGCCCCGATGACCTTCGCCCGCGCGACCTTGGCGAGCTGCACCAGCAGACTGCCCACTCCCCCCGCGGCCGCTTCGACGAGCACGGTCTGGCCCTCGCGCAATGCCGCGATCTCGATCAGGCCGACGGCGGTGAGGCCCTGTCCGAGCAGGCAGACGGCGCTGTCCAGGGAGAGGTGGTCGGGCAGCACGTGCAGGGCCCGGCGGGCCACCACCGCCCGCTCCGCGTAGCCGCCGGAGCGGGCGGTCTGCCCGGCCACCCGCTTGCCGAGGAGTCCCGGGTCCACCCCGGGTCCGACCGCGCTCACGACTCCTGCGACGTCCCGGCCCGGCGTGTACGGCCGCGGCACCTGCGCCGACTTCCCCGCGCGCACCAGCGTCTCGACGAACTGGACACCCGCCGCGGCGACATCGACCAGCACCTCGCCTTCGCCCGGTTCGGGGTCCGGCACGATCTCCACCCGCATGACCTCGGGCGGGCCGAACTCGGCGACACGGACAGCGCGCATGCGTGGCTCCTCGTCTCTTCTCTTGTTCCGCCTCCCCACGCAATACGAGCCCCGCGTGCGATTTCCTCAACAGCGCGGAACGGCGCGGCAGGTCGCGGCACGGGCACGGTGCGGCATGGCACGGACGTCGGTCAGCCCGCTGCGCCCTGGGGCTGGAAAGCGCCGAAGACGTTCCCCTCCGTTGTCTGCCCGTCCTTCCGCGGCGACGTCTGCCGGAAGCATCGTCGCCCCGGGTGCGGGGCGCGGCGAGCCGGCGCTCGGCCGTCTGCCCGTGCCCGCCTCAGAACGCGTACAGGTCCTCGATGTCCTGCGCGTACGCCTGCACGATCGCGCCGCGCCGCAGCTTCAGCGAGGGGGTCAGCAGCCCGTCGGCCGCGCTGAATTCGAAGGGCAGGATCCGGAAGGCCCGGACGGACTCGGCCCGTGACACCGCGCTGTTGGCCGCCGTCACCGCCCGCTGGATCTCGGTGCGCAGCTCCTCGTCGAGGACAGCCTGCGAAGGGTCGTGGGAGGAGGGGCCCGACATGTGCTTGCCGCGCAGCCGGAGCCAGTGCTCCAGCGCCTCGGGGTCCAGGGTGATGAGTGCGGCGATGTACGGCCGGTTGTCGCCGACGACCAGGCACTGCGAGACCAGGGCGTGGGCGCGGATCCGCTCCTCGAGCACCTGGGGGGAGGTGCTCTTGCCGCCGCTGGTGATGATGATGTCCTTCTTGCGCCCGGTGATGACGAGATAGCCGTCGTCGTCCAGGTAGCCCACATCGCCGGTGGCGAACCAGCCGTCGCGCAGCACCGCCCCGGTGGCCGCCGGGTTGCGGTGGTAGCCCGCGAAGACCACGTCGCCGTACACCCACACCTCCCCGTCACGGGCGATGTGGACGGCGCACCCGGGCAGCGGCCGGCCCACGGTGCCGAACCGGACGAAGCCGACGGGCTGGCCGGTCACCGCCGCGGTGGTCTCGGTCAGGCCGTAGCCCTCGTAGATGGTGATGCCGGCGCCCGCGAAGAGCAGGCCGAGCTCGCGCCGGAGCGTCGACCCGCCGGACACGGCGTACCGCACCCGGCCGCCCAGCACGGACCGCAGCCGCCCGTACACCATGCGGTCGAACACGGCGTGCGCGGCCCGGAGCCACGGCCCCGGGCCGGGCCCCAGACCCATGTGCCGCCGCTCCACGGCCTCGGCGTAGCGCACCGCGATGTCCACGGCCCGGTCGAAGAGGTCCTGTCTGCCGGACTCCTCGGCCGCCTGCCGCGCCCTGCGGTAGATCTTCTCGAAGATGTACGGGACCGCGAAGACGAAGGTGGGCCGGAAGGACGCGAGTGCGGGCAGCAGCGAGGCGGGCGCGAGATCGGGCTGGTGCCCGAGCGTGACACCGCCGCGCATGCAGAACACCTGCACCATCAGGCCGTAGATGTGGGACAGCGGCAGGAAGGCGAGCAGGGTGGGTTGCTCGCCGCGCTCGGCGAGCAGCTCGTTCCACCCGGCGAAGAGGGTGTCGCACTCGGCCGCGAGGTTGGCGTGGGTGATCACGCACCCCCTGGGCCGTCCTGTGGTGCCCGAGGTGTACGTGATGGTGGCGGTCGCGTTCGGTCCCACCGCCTGCCGGTGACGGTGCACCAGCGTGTCGGGGATGTTCCGCCCCTGTTCGGCGAGGCGCTGCACGCACGCGTCGTCGAGCTGCCAGATCCGGCGCAGCAGCGGGAGGCTGTTGCACACCGCGCCCACCGTCATGGCGTGGTCCTCGTGCTCGACCACGATGGCGACCGCGCCCGCGTCGGACAGGATCCAGCCCACCTGCTCGGCGGAGGAGGTCGGGTAGACGGGGACGACCTGGGCTCCGATGGACCACAGCGCATAGCTGAACAGGGTCCATTCGTAGCGGGTTCTGGACATCACCGCGACCGGGTCGCCGAACTGGATGCCGCTCGCCAGCAGCCCCTTCGCGAGCTCCAGCACCTCGTCCCGGAACTCGGCCGCGGTCACCTGGACCCACTCGCCGCCGTCCGGATCGCCGCGCCTGGCGAGCTGCGCCAGCTTCGGGTCGCTCTCGGCGACTTGGTAGACCGAGTCCGCGAGACCACCCGAACGCGGAGCCTCCACCAGGTGCGGAAGGCTGTATTCCCGCACGGCACCCCCCTCAACAAGCAACGAGCCTCTGCCGCGTCGCATCCTTCCGGCGGGCAGGCAGCGCACCATACCGGTCGGTCTGGACGCCTGCCTAGGGCTTGATGCGACGCGCGGGCGCCGGCAGCAGCCGCGCCTGGACGGGCCGGCCGTCCACCGTCTCGAACTCGACGACGGTCGCCCTTCCCTGGCGGCGCGTCCGGCACGGCTCGCCGGCTCCGGCTGCCCGCCAGTGGCCGCGGAGCGTCACGCGCAGAGTGTGGGGCCGGCTCGGGCTGGTGAGCCAGGGCCTGGACCAGGGGCTGAAGTGGCCGACGTAGCGGCCGTGTTCGTACTGGTCGCGGTCGATGCCTTCGTACAGCCGCAGGTCGGGGTCGCAGACGGCCAGGACCAGGGCGTCGCCGTCCCGGCGGGTCAGCAGCATCGACGGGGTGTCCACGCCGCGCACCGCCGTCTCCCCGGCCAGCCGGTCCACGGCTTCGAAGGCGGCGTAGCCGGTGATGCCCGTGGCACGGTCGGTGACGATGTGCGCGGTGGTGTCCGCCCGGAGGACGGTGTACGGTGCGCGCGCCGGATCCGCCATCTCCTCGGTGAACGCGGCCATCCGCTCCGGCGTGGCCCGGACCACCATCGCGTATTCGTAGCGGCCGCCCCGGGGCGCGGTGCCGTGCCGGATCCAGGCGGTGGCGAAGTCGCCGCTGGTGGGGGCATCGGTCGCCTGGTCGCGCGAGTGCTGGGTGGTCCGCTGGACGCCGATGCGCTGTCCCGCGGGCAGGTAGTAGCCGATGCCCTTGTCGTCCAGCAGCCAGCGGGGTTCGCGGAGTTCGATGCCGGGCCGCTCGTACGGAAAGGCGGTCACCGGCTCGGGTCCTTCGACGTACGTCGGGTCCGACGGGGCGGCCAGCCGGGTCTGGAACAGGGTGGTCTCCGTCTCGTGCACCCGGTCGTCGTTCCCGATCCCGGAGCCGAGGGCGACGATCCGGTCGTCGAAGAGGAAGACCGCCGTGCGGGCGCGGTGCGAGCCGTCGTACTTCGGGTGCTCGTGCAGCCGCATCGCGAACATGCCATGACGGCCGTCGATGGCATGCGCGCCCGCGAACCGCTCGTCGGTGAGCAGCATTTCCTCGATCGTGCCGGTCAGGTCGGCGCGCAGGTGCGGCAGCGGTTTACGGATCGTGGTGGTGCCGGGGCGGCGGTTCCAGTCCCAGCCGGGCTGGCTGTAGCCGCTGTCGGCGTTGGTCACCGGATCGCCGCGGTGCAGCACCTGGATCTGGCCGTAGGTGTTGTAGCGGCCGTACCAGTTGGCGCCCTCGTAGACCTCGGTGCTCCACAGGTAGCGGTTGTGCCCGCGGACCGTGACCTGCCAGTTGTCACGCCGGTGGACGGCGAGGGCCGCGTAGTTGAGGGCCCAGGTGCCGGACGGGTCCGGTTCCGCGGTGATGCCGCGGGCGGCGAGCCGCCCGGCCAGCCGCTTCTGCCGGTCGCTGGGCTCGGCGGGAAGCAACCGCAGGAAGGCGGAGGCGAGTTCGGGGTCGACGTCGCTCGACCCGTCGGGGGTTCCGGCGAACGCCAGCCACTCGTACGGGGTCACGGACAGCGCCGTGGTGCCCCTGGGGTGGCGGCCGGTGAGGGAGATCGGCCAGTGGAACTTGTTGGCGTACAGCCGCATGGTCAGCAGGGCCCGCTTCAGCCAGGCGTGGGCCCGCTCGGAGATACGGAAGGTCCCGCCGCCCATCACGTAGACCAGCGGCGCAAGGCCGCTGAAGCCGTCGCGCGCGTAGTCCGGATAGAACCCGACGTGGTGGAAGGTGGTGCCGTCGGGCTTGATGCCGTCCTGGATGCCGGGGACGGGCAGCAGGGCCCGGTCGAGCCAGTCGCGCAGCGCGTGCAGATACGCCACCTGCTCCGCCTCGCTCTCGTACAGCAGGACGGCCGCGAGGAGTCCCCGGAACGTGGTGCCCAGGATGTCCATGACGCTGCCGTACGCCATGCGGTGGTCCCAGCCGCGGAAGATCCGGCCGAGGCCGGTCAGCCAGGTCACGTCCGCGCGCACCGCACCGAGCAGACCCGCGTCCCGCAGCACGTCACGCATCAGGTGGACGGAGTCGTAGTAGCCGCGGGCGTCGTAGCCGAGGTGGTGGATCGTGCCCTGGCAGCTGCCGTGCGTCCAGCCCTGGTCACGGAGGTGGGCGACGAGCCGCAGGTAGAGCTCGGCGAGGGCGGGACGGTGGGCGTCGCCCGCGGCGTCGTGCGCCTGGGCGACCGTCTTCATCAGGTCGGTGCAGCCGCGCAGGGTCGCCGCGCCCACGAAGGACGTGAGGTCCGCGGCGATCTGCGGCGGATAGATCTGGGACTGGTACGAGAGGACCGGGCGGCCGGTGCCGGTCGAGGAGCGCTCCGGTACGCCGAGCTCCGCGACCTGGGCGGTGAGCGCGGCCACGTAGGCGTCGTCCACCCTCACAGCCGCGGCCAGGTACTCGTCGTGGTAGCGGGCGAGGAGTGTGCGCAGGGAGGCCCGGTCCTCCTCCGAGGGGGCGGGTGCGGGTAGTTGACGCTTCTTCAGGAGCTGGTCGAAGAGGTAGAGGGCCTGCCAGTGCTGGGCGTCCCACGCGTCGCCCTCGCGGCAGACCTCTGGCACCTGCACGTCACGGGTGGGCCCGTCGGGCCGCACCGCCACATTGAGCAGGAGCTGGTCCAGATGGAGGGTGCCGGAGCGGCGCGGCGCGATGATGCGGACGGTGTCCATGTCCGGGTGCGCCCGGCCGTGCATGTCGTACCCGTAGCGCACCCAGGCGGTGCGCCAGCCGGTGAAGCCGAGGCGGAAGTCGAACCAGGCGTCGGTGCGCTCGCCCCGGCCGAACTCGAAGCGGATCGCGTCGTCGGCGGGCTCCTCGTTGAAGACCCAGACGGAGAAGGTGTCCACGGTGCCCTGCCACGCCTGGTCGTCGAGCGGGCGGTACGGGTCGGCGCCGTACGCCAGGTCGGCGCGGACGACGATGCGGGACCGTGCGTCGTGGTCCCAGCGCAGCGAGTGGCCGCCGCAGATCGCGGCCCGGTCGCTGATGCTGAGCCGGGATCCCTTCCCTGCCGCCATCCGGGGCGGGACCGCGGTCTCGAGGAGGAAGGCGGGCGGCTGGAGGGCCAGCGCCCGGCGCTCGAGGTCGGCCGGAGGGGTGGCGGGGGCGGTGCCGGGCTCCGCGCTCTCACGGACGGCCGCCCCCGCCGGAACGGCCGGGGGGACGAGGCCCCCCGCAGCGCCGAGGGCGGCGGCCTTGAGAACCGTACGGCGGGGCGTCCGTGTGGCGTCGTCCGACAAGGTGCCTTCTCCTTCGGTCACTTGCCATGGCCGGGTGGATCGAACCGACAAGGGTCGTGTGGCGAGTCTTCCCCGGCGCCGGCCACATGTGCGGGAATGAATCCGGCCTGCCGGACCCGCCCGCCGTCGCGCCGAATTCCTTGCTCCGGTCACCCCACCAATCCAGCCGTCGGGTGCGGAATGATGCGAACCTGACCGTATGGGCTGGGAAGAGGTCGCCGACCAGCTGTACGCGCTGCCGCCCGAGCAGTTCACCGCCGCGCGCGACGAGGCGGCGAAGACCGCGCCCCGCGGGCAGGCGGCGAAGATCCGCGCGCTGCGGCGCCCGACCCTGGCCGCCTGGGCCCTGAACCTCCTCGTCCGCAGCGATCGCGACCGGATCACCGCGCTGCTCGGGCTCGGCGAGCAGCTGCGCCGCGCCCACCAGGACCTGGACGGCCGGCAACTGCGCGCGCTGTCGCAGCAGCAGCGGCGGCTGGTGACCGCCCTGTCCCAGGAGACCCAGCGGCTGGCCGCCGAGGCCGGGCGACCGGTGGGCGAGAGCGTGCTGCGCGAGGTGGAGGCCACCGTGCAGGCCGCGCTCGCCGACCCCGACGCCGCCGAGGAGCTGGCCACCGGGCGTATGACCAAGGCTCTGGCGCCGCCTGCCGGTTTCGGCCCGCCGGTCAGCGCCACCGTGCATCCGCTGCGCCCCCGCGAACCGGCGCCGCAGCGCAAGGCCCCGTCGCGCGTTTCCGCACCGGCCCGGCCGGCGTCGGTGACCTACTTGTCCCGGCGCGCGGAGGAGGCCGAGGAGAAGGCGCGCGCGGAGCGGGAGCGGCGGGAGCGGCTGTCCGAGGCCCGCGCAGAGGCGGACGGGCTGGAGCGCGAGGCCCGCGCCGCGGAGAAGGAAGCCGCCGTCGCGGAGCGGCGGCTCGCCGCAGCGGAGGATCGGCGGCACGAGGCCGAGGACCGGGTGCGGGAGCTGGAGGCCGCGCTGCGGGAGGCCCGGGAAGCGCTGACCGAGGCGAGGAAGGCCGAACGCACCGCCCGCGCCCCGGCGCGGCGGGCGCACGAGACGGCCGAACGGGACCGCAGGCGAGCCCGGGAGGCATCCGCGCAGGTGGAGCGCCTGCGGGCCGAGGACGCAGCGCCCCGCGGCCGCGGAGGCAGGCGCTAACCGCCCCCGCGCCCCGAGCTTTTTCCGCCTGCCCGGGCCCCTCGTGCCATCCCGGGCCACGACGGCGAGCCGAGCCCCCTGGTGGACATTCGCGAGCCCCGCTGACGCGGCACTCGGCGTCGCCCGGCGCGGCGTGGGTGGGCGCGGGGGCAAGGACAGGACGGACTACCCGGTCAACCTCTTCTCGCACGAGAACGACATGGAGGGGCAGCTGGAGGTCGTCCGCAAAGAGGGCTGCGAATTCGGCACCCTCTAAGAGCGTCCGCCAGTAGATCACCGGATGCGGGGGCTGCGAGGCCGGGTGTCCCAGCGGTAGCGGAACCAGGCGCGTCGGATCAGGCTACGCATGGTGACGATGGCGGCGGCCAGGGCGATGAAGAACTCCACGCAGGCCCTGCGGCGTTCGGTGCAGCGCCGGAGCTTGCCGAAGTTGTTCATCCACGAATTCGTCCGCTCCACCACCCAGCGCCCGTCCGCCTGGATCGGCGTCCGCTCACCGCGCTTGGCGATCAGCGGGATGACCTGCCGGCCCGCCAGGTCCTCGTAGACGCATCGGTAGTCGTAACCCGCGTGCAGGCTGAGCGTCGGGTGCTCCGGTAACGGGCCGAGTTCCCTGCCGAGATTGCGGAAGTGGTCCAAGGTCCCCGGAAGGAGGGTGTGGTCGCGGATGTTGGCCGGTGCGGGGTCGGTGACCAGTGGGATGCCGTAGCCGTCGGTGAGCTGCGAGCGCTTGAGGCCCTGCTTGGGCGCGGTCCACCGGGCTCTTGCCCGCGCACTGCCCACCCGAGGGCGCCTTGGTCTGGCAGCCGTCGGCGGCCAGATGCCCCAACTCCAGGCTGATCATGCGGTCGTAGGCGGCCAATGCCGCCAGCTGAATCGCCTCGCCCGCACCGCACGCGATCCACTCATCGCGGCGGCGCCGGATCGTGGTGGCCGAGCAGGTCCCGTCGGCCACCCGTTCGTACCCCATCCCGGACACCAGGACCAGAATCAGTCGGTCGAAGACCAGCTCATCGGCGATGCGGGGGTTGTGGCAACCCCACGGATGCTTCTCGTGGTGCTCGGGCAACTGCGCGAGGAACTCCTCACGCAGTGGCTCCAGGATGCATGCTGGAACGGCAGGCACGGCCCCTCCCAGGCGGCAGAGCGTCAACAACTCCACGAAAGTGCTGTGCAGGCCTGACTACCATGTCCGCCCGTGCCCATGACCTACCACTGTCTATGACGTGGCGAAGTGGGTGCGTGGGCCGTCGCCCCGTAGCCGTCCCGCCGGGAGCTTGCGCCCGCACATGACGAGCGCGAGATCCTGAGCCCGGCCGGTCAGCGGCGTTCCCGTCCCGAATGACCAGTCGATGTCATCGGCTCGCAACTCGATCCCGTCCAGGCCGACGCCGAAGTGCTTGAGGCTTTTCGGGCCTGTGATCGTCTCCAGGACGATCCGCAGGTGTTCCTCGGGGATCTGGCGGGTGATGTTCAGCGGCACGGTGATGTCCAGGCCGTGGATCACATCGTGGGTCAGTGCGGCCTCGAAGCCGCCGCCGGGCGGTTGCCACGGGTACCACTCGTTGTTGCGGAGGGCCGCGACGAGCTCGCCCGTCGGGGCTTGCCCGTCCCGCCTGGCGCAGCGATCTGCCATGCGGTTGAAGTTGCCCCGCGAGGTCATGAGTTCGCGGATGAATCGTGCGGTCGAGTACCGGAACGGCATGGTCACGTGTGCGACGACCTCGCGCACGCGCCATCCGGCGCACAGTGTCTGCGTCTCCCACGAGGCGGGGGGCAAGGCGCTCAGCACGTCCGCCAGCTCTCGTCGTTCAGCCGCGATTGCCTCGGTGATGTATGTCTTCTCCATCGGTGTATCGCCTTTCCGGTCGGACTATCGTCCGGATTCGCGCGCGAGGGTTTTCAGGTACGCGGCGAACTTGTCGAGCGAGGACAGGAAGCCGGCTTGTGCCTCTGGGCTGCGGAACGCCTCGGGTACGTTCGTCTGGTGGATGTGCACCTCGGTGCGTCCGTCGCCGAGGTCGGCGAAGGTCGCGGTCATCGTCATCCTGCTGTGGGTCTCGGTCCACACGAGTCGCTCCGGCTCGCTGACCTCCACATAGACGGCTCGGGTCGGGTACCGGCTGCCGTCGGCGTCGTTGACCATGACGGTCTCGAAGACCCCGCCGGGACGTGCGTCGACGATGATGTCCTCAAGCGGCGCGCTCACGCCGACGGGGCCCCAGAAGTGGGTAAGGTGTTCCGGTTCGGTCATGCAGCGAAAAACGAGCTCTCTGGGAGCGTCGAAGACGCGGGTGAAGCTGAGTTCACCAGCGGCAGGCTTCTGGTCAGTCATGAATCATGTCCTTTCCGGTCCGGCTCGGGGGAATGTGCTTGCTGGACCTCGCGCAAGTACTGGTCGAGCTTCTCGAAGCGTTCCGTCCAGGTCCGTCGACTTTCCTCGATCCAGAGCAGTGCCGCGTCGAGCGCTTCGCGCTCAAGGTGGCAGGGCCGGAACTGGGCGTGCCGGGTCCGCGAGATGAGCCCAGAGCGTTCGAGCACCTTGAGGTGCTTGGAGATTGCCGGCAGGGACATCTCGAACGGCGCCGCCAACTCGTTCACCGTGGCATCCCCCCTGGCGAGGCGGGCCACGATCGCCCGACGCGTGGGGTCCGCCAGGGCGGCGAAGGTGACGTCGAGTCGTTCATCGTCCACCGCCGCCACATCGACCGGCTTGCTCCCTGAATCCACCCAGCTACTTCACCATGTAGTTATTTAGCTGTCAAGTTAAATGAAGGATGCGGATGCCAGCCACGCCTGGGGGCAGGTCGTCACGGACCAGCGGACGGGCGCTGGGTGGTGGAGCGGACGAATTCGTGGATGAACAACTTCGGCAAGCTCCGGCGCTGCACCGAACGCCGCAGGGCCTGCGTGGAGTTCTTCATCGCCCTGGCCGCCGCCATCGTCACCATGCGTAGCCTGATCCGACGCGCCTGGTTCCGCTACCGCTGGGACACCCGGCCTCGCAGCCCCCGCATCCGGTGATCTACTGGCGGACGCTCTGAGCCGTCGTGACGCTCGCTCACGACAGCTTCGACTCCTACACACCACCGGCAGTCCGTTCACCGACGGCCGGGAGAACATCGACGGCAGCCTCGTCCTCCAGGGCTTCGACGGGGCATCGCACCCGACCAGCCGCGGCGACAGCGGCAAGGACAACGCCGTCCACGCGCCGCGATCCGAGCCGGACTTACCTCAGCAATCCCTGCCGGCCCTGGCAGCCCCTGCGCTCGCCCGCGGCGGCCCGGCGAACCCGGCGACGGGGCGCCGGAGCCGCCCGCTTCTTGCGGGCCCTCATTGCACGGTGCGCGGTACACGCTTCCGCTTCTCCGTGCCGGACAGTCGCTCTCGACGCCCACGCCACTTCCATGACATCACCGCAGCCCACTGCCGTCCAGGGGCTGTCCATGCCCCACTCCGGCCTCCTTCGCGAAGGGGGACGCGCTGCGCGGCGGGGCGCCGCGGCCTAGGCTGCCGTGCATGAGCGGACACTTTGACGTCGTGGTCCTGGGCGCGGGCCCGGGAGGCTATGTCGCCGCCATCCGAGCGGCCCAGCTCGGCCTCAGAACGGCGATCGTCGAGGCGCGGTACTGGGGCGGGGTCTGCCTGAACGTCGGCTGCATCCCGTCCAAGGCCCTGCTGCGCAACGCCGAGCTCGCGCACATCTTCACTCAGGAGGCCAAGACCTTCGGCATCCGGGTGGACGGCCAGGTGAGTTTCGACTACCGCGAGGCCTTCAACCGCAGCCGCAAGGTCGCCGACGGGCGCGTCAAGGGCGTGCACTTCCTGATGAAGAAGAACAAGATCACCCAGTACGAGGGGATCGGCAGCTTCATCGATGCGCACACCCTCCAGGTCACGGTCGCCGACGGCAACACCGAGACCCTCTCCTTCGATCACTGCATCATCGCCACGGGCGCGACCACCCGGCTCCTGCCCGGCACATCCCTCAGCCCGCGGGTGGTGACGTTCGAGGAGCAGATCCTCACCGACGAGCTCCCGCAGAGCATCGTGATCGCGGGCGCGGGCGCCATCGGCGTCGAGTTCGCGTATGTGCTGCACAACTACGGCGTCCAGGTCACGCTGGTGGAGTTCCTCGACCGCATCGTGCCTCTGGAGGACGAGGACGTCTCGGCCGAGCTGGCGCGCCGCTACCGCAAGCTGGGCATCAACGTGCTGCCGTCCACCCGCGTCGAGGCCATCGACGACTCCGGCGACAAGGTGCATGTCATCGTCACCACCGGCGGGCAGCGGCAGACCCTCGAGGCCGACAAGGTGCTGCAGGCCATCGGCTTCCAGCCGCGGATCACGGGCTTCGGCCTGGAGAACGCGGGCGTGCGGCTGACCGAGCGCGGCGCCATCGACATCGACGCCCGCTGCCGTACGAATGTCCAGCACATCTTCGCCATCGGCGACGTGACGGCCAAGCTCATGCTGGCGCACGCGGCCGAGGCGATGGGAATCGTCGCGGCCGAGACGATCGCCGGTGCGGAGACCATGGAGCTGGAGTACGTGATGATCCCGCGGGCCACGTACTGCCAGCCGCAGATCGCGAGTTTCGGCTGGACGGAGGCCCAGGCGCGCGAGCAGGGCTACGACGTGCGGGTGGCCAAGTTCCCTTTCACGGCCAACGGCAAGTCGCACGGACTCGGCGACACCGTGGGATTCGTCAAGATCATCAGCGATGGCCGGCACGGGGAACTCCTGGGCGCCCACCTGATCGGCCCCGAGGTGACCGAGCTCCTGCCGGAGCTCACGCTGGCCCAGCAGTGGGACCTCACCGTCCACGAGGTGGCGCGGAACGTGCACGGGCACCCGACGCTCGGCGAGGCGGTCAAGGAAGCGGTCCACGGCCTGGCGGGCCACATGATCAACATGTGACGCGGGGGCCCAGGGGGGCGGCCGGGGTCAGCCGGCCCAGTCGAGGAGCAGCTCGTGCCGCTCCGGCGCCCGCAGCTGCGCCAGCGCGTGCTTCTCCAGCTGCCGCACCCGCTCACGGGTCAGCCCCACATGCTCGGCGACCTGCTTGAGCGTGTGCGTCTTCCCGTCGTGCAGGCCGTACCGCAGGGTGAGGATCATCGCCTCCCGGGGCGGCAGGGTCCCGATGGTCTGGCGGAGCTGCTCGGCGAGCGCGCGGTACTCCACGACATCCGGCGCCTGGAGCACCTCGGTGTCCTCGATCAGGTCGCCGACCACGGTCTCGCCCTTGTCGCCGACGGGGGTGTCGAGGCTGATCGCCTCGCGGCCGACCCGGCGCAGCCGGGTGACCTTCCCGACCGGGAAGCCGGTCTCGGCTGCCGCCTCCTCTGCGGTCGGCTCCCGGCCGAGCCGCAGCTGCAGGTTCCGCTCGGCCCGGCCGAGCTTTGACAGGTCTTCGACGACGTGGACGGGCAGCCGTACGGTGCGGGCGTACTGGGCCAGGCCGCGCTCGATGGCCTGCCGGATCCACCATGTGCCGTAGGTGGAGAACTTGTAACCCTTGGTGTAGTCGAACTTCTCGACCGCCCTGATCAGCCCCAGGTTCCCTTCCTGTACGACGTCCAGGAACGGCAGGCCGCGACGGCTGTGCCGCTTGGCCACGGAGACGACCAGGCGGAGGTTGGCCCGGATCATGTGGTCCTTGGCGTGCTGCCCGTCGCGGGCGATGACCTCCAGCTCCCACCGGCCCTCCGCGGGCAGCTCGCGCCCGTCGGCCTCGGCCTCCCGCAGCAGCTCGTCCGCGTAGACACCGGCCTCGATGCGCTTGGCCAGGTCGACCTCCTGCTCGGCATTGAGCAGGGGGGTGGCGGCGATCTGTGCGAGGTACTGGCGCAGGAGATCGGGCTCTTCGTCCGGCCCGGCCGGATCGGTCCTGTGAGGAGCGGCGGCAACGCTCGGCTCCACTGGCATGGTGTCACCTTCTCTTCGAACCGTGGCCCGCGCCCCGTCCTCGGGAACCGTTCGGAACCGTGGGCCACACGAGCTGGCGTACCCTTCCCGCCTCCGTTCACGCGCTGCGCGGCGCGGCCATCCGCGCCATAGGCCCGTTCTGATCGAGGGCCCGGGGCGCCGGACGCTCCACCCCGCACCGAGGGGTCCCGCGGCGGCGAGCCTCCCCGAACAAAGCGCATGAAAGGTTCATAAAGGACACGGTATGCCTCTGCTTCCGTCGACCGGAGAGCCTGACATGCGACTGCTGCTGGTCCACCCCAGTGCGCTGATGTACTCCGAGATCTTCCTCCGGCTCGAGCCACTGGGGCTGGAGCGGGTGGCGGCGGCGGCCCGTGACGCCGGTCATCAGGTACGGGTGGTGGACCTGCAGGTGCTTTCCCGGCGGGTGCTCGACCGGGAGCTGGCGTCCTTCGCCCCCGAGGCGCTCGGGATCTCCCTGAACTATCTCGCCAACATCCCCGAGGCGATCGAGATCGCCCGCCAGGCCAAAGCGGCCTCACCGGGGTGCTTCGTCTTCTTCGGCGGCCACAGCGTCTCCTTCATCGCGGATCACGTGCTGGCCCAGGCGGAGGGCGCGGTGGACGCGGTCGTACGCGGGGAAGGGGAGCCGGCGGTCGCCCCGCTGCTCGAGGCGGCGTGCGACGGGGGCCTGGAGACCGTACCGGGAGTGGTCAGCGCGGCGGGGCGCGGCCCGGCGCCGAAGATGCTGGACAGCCTCGACCACCCCCGGCCCGCGCGGGATCTCATGCGCCGCCGCAACCGCTACTTCATCGGCGAACTCGATCCGTGCGCCTCCATCGAGTTCACCCGCGGCTGCCCCTGGGACTGCTCCTTCTGCTCCGCCTGGACCTTCTACGGCCGCAGCTACCGCAAGGCGTCGCCGGAGGCCGCCGCCGAGGAGATGGCCACCATCCGGGAGCCCCATGTCTTCATCGTCGACGACGTCGCCTTCATCCGCCCCGAGCACGGCCACGGCATCGCCGCGGAACTCGAGCGCCGGCGCATCCGCAAGCAGTACTACCTGGAGACCCGCAGCGACGTGCTGCTGCGCAACCTGGATGTGTTCGAGCGCTGGTCAAGCCTCGGGCTGAGGTACATGTTCCTGGGCATGGAGGCCATCGACGCCGAGGGCCTCGACCTGTTCCGCAAGCGCATCAGCCCGGACGAGAACTTCCGGGCGCTCGAAGTGGCGCGCAAGCTGGGCATCAACGTCGCCATCAATCTCATCGTCGACCCCGCGTGGGACGAGGAGCGCTTCCGCATCGTCCGCGAGTTCGCGCTGTCGGTGCCGGAGATCGTGCACCTCACGGTGATGACCCCGTACCCGGGTACCGAGATCTGGCACACCGAGGCGCGCCAACTCACCACACGGGACTACCGCTTGTTCGACATCCAGCACGCGGTGGTGCCCACGCGGCTCCCGCTGGAGGTGTTCTACCGCGAACTCGTCCGCACACAGGCCGTGATCAACCGCAAGCACCTGGGGCTGCGGACGGCGATCGGTGCGATGGGGGTCCTCGGCCGCAACCTCGCGCGCGGGCAGACCAACTTCGCCCGCATGCTGTGGAAGTTCAGCCGGGTCTACAACCCGACCCGCCAGCTCGCCGACCACGCGCGCGAGGTCAGGTACGAGCTGCCGCTGCCCCAGCGCCGCGAGGCGCCGGGCCGCCAGGACCTCTTCATCCACACCAGGCCCGTCAGCCGGTCGCGCGCCGAGAGCAGCGTCGCGGCCCCGCCGCGGGACGAGGGCCGAGCCTGAACCGGTCCGCGGGCGCGGGGAGGGCGAAAGACCCCGGTACCGGCAGCGTGGCACGGCGGCGCGGTGGCGCCCCCGCCACCGAGGGGGGAGACGGTGACGGGGGCGCGGTTCGGGGAGGCGTGGGGATGGGGCGTTTCAGTGCTGCGCCGGGCGGAACCTGCGGTAGAGCAGGGCGCCGCCCAGCAGCAGTCCGGCGCTCGCCGGGACGACGTAGCCCGGCACGCCCGCGCCGGTCTGGGCCAGGGTCTCGGTCTCCGTCGGCGCGATGGCGTGGACGCCGGCCGTCCGCGGCGGCACCGGCTTGTCCGCCGTCGGAGGCTGCGGGGTACGGGGCTCGTGGGGACGGTCCCCGGAGCCGTTCGAGGAGGAGTTGCCGACGGCCGCGTTGCCGATGCCGCCGACGTTGACCGAGTTGCCCGTGACGTTGACCGGGACGTCCACCGGCAACTGCACGGTGTTGCCCGATGCGATGCCCGGGGAACCCCTTCCTCGCGCGTGAGCGGTGGCGCCGACCGGTGCCGAGGAGTGCGAGCCCTCCCCGTAGTCGCCGCCGTGGCCGCGCGAGTCGTTGACGCAGCGGTTGCCGGCCGCGGGGTTGAGCAGACCCACGGCGTTGACGGTGTTCCCGCACACATTGACCGGGACGTGGACCGGGGCCTGCACGGTGTTGCCCGAAACCACTCCCGGTGACCTGGCTGCGGTGCCCCCGGCACCCGCGTCGGCGTGCGCGTACCCCGCGGCCGCGGCCAGCACGCCGCCCGTGGCCACCGCGGTGACCAGGCCATTTCTGGCGACCCGTCTCATGCGTTTCCTGCCTTCCAGTGATACCCGCGGGACACACGCCCGCACCGAAGACAACGCGGCACGGCCATACGGGTTATGGCTCATATGCCTTTCACCCCATCGAGTGGACGGCTTATCGACCTGACGCTCGATCGGTGCCGAATCGGGTCGGTGAGCGACACGTTCGCCCGCCGGCCAAGGGGAGTTGGGCCGCACGGATCCAGCGGACAGCGCCTCCCATGGAGTGTCATGTCCCCGTTCATCGAGGGCTGACCATCCCATGGCTGAGGCGGGAGTTGCTGTGCGCCTATTGCGGGCGGTATGCGGGGCGGCGGCGGTCGTGGTGGCCGTGCCGCTGGCCGGTGACCCCGAGCCGGAGTGGGAGGTCTCGGTCGCCGTCCCCGCCTCCGACCGGCTCGGGCCCGCCGCGCACGAGCTGCTCTCCTACCTCCGCGACCCCTGCCTGCCCGGCGGCTGCCAAGCCCCTCGATAGTCCCGACCGGCGGTTCCCGCGGGCGAGTTGACGACGGCGTGGTGCCCCCGGACGGTCACAAGCGCACCGTGGCCCCGTTCGGTCACGACGGTACGGTGACCCGGCTGCGGAGCCTCAGCCGGACCTGGACCTCCTGGTCACCGGGCACGACGTGGCCCTCCTCCTCGACCCTGAACGAGCGGGAGAGCGCCTCCTCCAGCTGCCGTACGGGCCGGTGACAGCCGAAGAGGTCGGCCGTGACCGGTCCTCCGAGGACCGCCGGCTCCCCTGCCGGGCCCGAGGTGCGTACGTCATAGGTACTGATCCACACCATCGGGTTGGCCAGCAGCGGAGGCCGCTCGCAGTGCGCTCCGGTCTCCCGGTCGACGGCCGCGGGGAACGCCGCCCCCAGGACGTCGAACACGGAGTCCGCGTCCTGCGGGGAGCAGTCGGTGAGATGGACACTGACGTGGGCCGAGTGCTGCAGGGTGGTCATCGCGGGTGCTCCTTGGGGTGCCGGCGCTGAGGCCGACGCTAGGAGAGAGTGCGGGCCGGCGCGCGACGGGCGGCGCGTCCGTGTCCGTTCCACGGCTCGGCCGCGGCGCCGGCCTCGCTCTCCAGCTGCTCGGCCAGGCGGAGGAGCTGGGCCTCGGCGCCGCGCCCCCGGGTACGGACCAGGGCCTCGGCGAGGTCGGACAGCTTGCGGTTGGTGCGCTGCGACAGGCGGCGCAGCAGGGTCATCGCCCGCTCCACGTCGCACTCCAGCACGTACATGACGATGCCGCAGGCCTGGTCGACGACGGGGCGGGTGCGCAGTGCGGTGTCGAGCTGGTCCACCTCGGCGAGGACCTCGCGGTACTGGCGCTCGCGCAGCAGTCCCGTGGTGGCGAGGTCGCCGAGGAGGGCGGTCGCGCCGTATGCGGCGTTCTGCAGGAAGCCGGGGCGGAACCCGTAGACCGTGAGGGTCACGGTCAGGGACTGGCGGCGGAACGGCAGGGTCATGCTGGAGCGGACGCCCGTGTCCAGGGCCCTCGCCCGGTAGCTGGGCCACCGGTTGTCGTGCAGCAGGTCGTCCGCGGCGGACGGGAGGCCGGTGGCCAGGGCCGAGGGGATCGGGCCCTCGCCCGACTCCCACTGCACGGAGACCAGCGGAGCCAGGTCGGGGTGGGTGACGGCGGTCGTGGGTGGTTCGCCGCGGTCGGTCCCGTCGGGGGCGATGACCGTGGCGGTGGCTCCGCAGCAGGCCGGATTGCATGAGGCCGCCTGCTCCACGAGCTCCGCGAGGCCGCCGTCCGGCGGCCCCGTCTCGCGGTCGAGCGGAATGTTCCGGTACTCCGGCATTGAGTAGCTTCCTCGATCGGTTCCCTCCACACCGATCGTCTGCCCACCGGAGAACGCTGTCAACGTCATCCCTGGGCGGCGCGGTCGCCGTCAGAGGCGGCGGTACATGATGTGCAGCCCGACGTAACCCTTCTCGGCGGAGCCCCTCGGGCAGCGTCCCGACGATCTCGAAGCCGAGTCTGCCCGGAGTGCTCGGGGGCGACCATGAAGCCGGCGCCCGCGATGTGGGACGCCGGTCCCAGGTGGTTGGGGTTCATCTTGGCCGAGCCGAGGACGGTCCCTTCGTCGTCGACGGCGACGACCGTGTGCCCCGGGGGCTCCAGGAGCCACCACTCCCGGCCCTCCTCCTCGCCGAGGTCGCGAGGGTAGGTGCAGGTCTCGCCCGCAGCGACGATCCGGTGGCAGAACGGCCAGATCGTGGGCCAGTCGTCGGCGGTGGCGGCTCTGGCTCCAGGCGAAACCGGGCCCCGACACGGAGATGACGGGCGGTGACGTCCGGCTGAGCGGGCGCGCCGTCGACAGCCCGCCCCGCGAGGACACATGACGGTTTCCCGGGCGTGCCGCACAGCTCGGCACCCAGGGCGTGCCGCACCGCACGGCGCGCGCTTGTCGGTCCTCCGTCCACCTCCGATTCCCTCCGCGGTCGCCTCATTGCGGCCCAACTCCCTTACGCTGCTGCCACTTTCACCACCCCCCACACGAAGGTGGCATCGCATGCGCACAATCCGCCCCGCCGGTACGGCCGTGGCCCTGGTGTCCGCGGCCGCTCTGCTCGCCGGAGCCGCGCCGGCCGGCGCAGGGACCTCGGACACCGGAGCCCTCCCGTACTCCGGATCCACGTCGGTCGGCGTGCACAACGCCTACGAGAAGGCCAAGTACCCGTACTTCGCCGACGCGCTGGACTCCGGCGCCGGGCTCCTGGAGCTCGACGTGTGGACCAACGGGCTGAGCAAGCGCTGGCGGGTCTCGCACAACAACCCGGTGGGCAGCGACAACAACTGCGAGAACGCCGCGTCCCCGGCCGAACTGCGCACCAAGCCGCGCAACCAGAGCCTGGACGGCTGCCTCTCCGACATCAGGGCCTGGCACGACGCCCACCCCGGCCACCGCCCCGTCCTGCTGAAGATCGAGCTGAAGGACGGCTTCAACGACCGGGGCGGTCTCGGCCCCGACGAGTTCGACGCCCTGGTCGGCGAGAAGCTGGGCGACGCGCTGTTCCGCCCCTCCGACCTCCTCGGCGGCTACGCCACTCTCGACGAGGCGGTGCGGGCGGGCGGCTGGCCGGCCAGGTCCGCACTCGCGGGCACGTTCCTGATCGAGCTGATCCCCGGCACCGTCGAGGAGAGCAACCCGTTCGACACGCTGTGGACCGACCGCGAGTACGCGGGGCACCTGCGGAAGCTGGCAGCGTCCGGGAGCCTGAGCCGGGCCACCGCCTTCCCGGCCGTCCACGGGGCCGCGGCGGCCGACCCGCGGTCCCGGTACGCGGACCCGGCGATCCGCCCCTGGTTCGTCGTCTTCGACGGCGACGCGTCGACGTACGTCACGGACACCGCTATCGACACGGCCTGGTACGACCGGCGCCACTACCTGCTGATCATGACCGACGCGCACGGGGTCTCCCCCGCCATCGACGCCGTCGGCCCCCCGGAGGCCGACGCGCGCGCCCGCGTCGCCGCCCTCGCCGCCGACCACGGCAGCATCGTCACAAGCGACTGGTACCCGCTGCCACAGGTTCTCGCCACGGTGCTGCCCCGCGGCTGAACCTCCGCCGGATCCCGGTCAGGCAGCGGAAGCGGCGGCCGGCCGTGAGCCCTGCATCCGCGGCCGCCACCGGCTCGGCCCACGCCGTCTGTCGCCCCTCGTCGCGCTCCATCACACTGGTCGCACTCCCCCAACTACCGTTGGGCGGTGCCCCCTGGCCACAGGGCCAGGACGAGGGAGGCGCGGCATGGTGATGTCGGTCGACCGGTGGCGGCGCGTGCTCGCCTCGCCGTGGCAGCGGGGCGCTGCGGCGGCCGCCGCGGGCGCCCTGCCCGCGCTGGCCTTCCCCGAGCCGTCGCTGTGGTGGTTCGCGTACGCCGCCCTGGTGCCGTGGCTGCTCCTCATCCGCTCCGCCCCGACCTGGCGCCGCGCCGCGTACGACGGCTGGCTCGGCGGGGCCGGCTTCATGGTGGCGGTGCACCACTGGCTGATGCCGAATCTGCATGTCTTCACGCTGGTCGTGGGCCTGCTGCTGGGCGTGCTCTGGGCGCCGTGGGGCCTGCTGGTCAGACGGCTGCTGGGCGGCGCGCCGAGCCTGCGCCGGGTGGCAGGCGCGCTGGTGCTGGTGCCGTCCGGCTGGCTGGCGGTGGAGCTGGTCAGATCCTGGGATCTCCTCGGCGGGCCGTGGGGACTGCTCGGCGCCAGCCAGTGGCAGGTCACGCCCGCGCTGCGGCTCGCCTCGCTCGGCGGCGTGTGGCTGGTCAGCCTTCTGATCGTGGTGCTCAACACGGCGTTTGCGATATGCGTCGCGCTGCCCACCGCCCGTACGGCCGCCGTGGCCGGCGGGCTGACGGTCGCCGTCGCGGGCAGCGCGGCATGGGCCTGGGCCCCGCTGCCCGACCGTACGGGCAGCGTGCGGATCGCCGTCGTCCAGCCCGGTGTCATACAGGGCGGGGTCGACGGCCAGGAGCGGCGCTTCGACCGGGAGGAGGCGCTGACCCGGCAGCTGGCCGGGCAGGCCGTGGACCTGGTCGTGTGGGGCGAGAGCAGCGTCAGCTCCGACCTGGGCCGCCGCCCCGACCTGCGGGACCGGCTGACCGCGCTGTCCCGCGAGGTGGGGGCGGACCTGCTGGTGAACGTGGATGCGCGGCGCTCCGAACGGCCCGGAATATTCAAGAGCTCGGTCCTCGTGGGCCCGGACGGGCCGACCGGGGCCCGCTACGACAAGATGCGCCTGGTGCCGTTCGGCGAGTACATCCCGTTCCGGTCCGTGCTCGGCTGGGCCACCTCGGTCGGCGAGGCGGCGGCGGAGGACCGCAGGCGGGGTACGGCACCGGTGGTGATGGACGTGCCGGGCGGGGGCGGGCTGCGGATCGGACCGCTGGTCTGCTTCGAGACGGCGTTCCCCGACATGAGCCGCCGGCTGGCGCGGGACGGCACGGAGGTGCTCGTCGCCCAGTCGGCCACCAGCACGTTCCAGCAGAGCTGGGCGCCCGGGCAGCACGCCTCGCTGGCCGCGCTGCGGGCCGCGGAGACCTGGCGGCCCATGGTGCACGCGACGCTGACCGGGGTCAGCGCGGTGCACGGCCCGCGCGGCGAGGCGGTGGGCGACCGGCTGGGCACGAGCAGCAGCACCGCCACGGTCTACGAGGTGCCGCTCGGCGGCGGCACCAGCCCGTACGTCCGGTTCGGCGACTGGGCGCTGTACGGGTCGCTGGCCGCGCTCGCCGCCTTCGGAGCTCTCGATGCGGCCCGGGCGTTCAGGCGGCCTGCTCCAGGGCCTCCCGCACCACCCGTTCACACAGCTCATGGGTCCGCAGGGCATCCTCGGCGCTGAGCACCTTCCCGGCCCGTACGGCGTCGAGGAACGCGAGGACGATCTGCTCGATGCCGCGCTGGCGGGCCACCGGGACCCAGTCGCCGCGGCGGCGCACCGTCGGCTGGCCCTTGTGGTCGATCACCTCGGCGAGGTTGACGACCTGCCGCTTGGTGTCCTGCCCCGAGACGTCGAGGATCTCCTCGGTGGACCCGCTCATCCGGTTCATGGTGCCGATGGCGGTGAAGCCGTAGCCGGAGAGCTGCAGCACGACGTGGTGCATCAGCCCGTCCCGCATCTTGGCGCGGACATCGACGTGCTCCACGGTGCCGGGCACCAGGAAGCGGAGCGTGTCGACGACGTGGATGAAGTCGTCGAGGACGAGGGTGCGCGGGTCCTCAGGGAGGCCCACCCGGTTCTTCTGCATCAGGATCAGGTCGCGGGGGTGCTCCAGGCACTGGGCGTAGCCGGGCGCGTAGCGGCGGTTGAAACCGACGGCGAGGCTGACCCGGCGCTCGTCGGCGAGCCGTACGAGCCGCTCGGAGTCGGCGTACTCGTAGGCGAGAGGCTTGTCGATGTACGTCGCGATCCCGGCCTCGAGGAGCCGGCCGGCGATCTCGGCGTGGGCGGTGGTGGCGGCGTGCACGAAGGCCGCGTCCGGGCGGGCCTCGATGAGCGAGTCGAGGCCTGTGTGGAGCCGCTCCCCGGGGATGTGGTGGGCCGCTCCGATCCGGTCGAGGGTGGCGCGGTTGCGGGTCTGCAGGTGCAGTTCCAGGCCGGGCTGGGTGCCCAGGACGGGCAGGTAAGCCTTCTGGGCGATCTCGCCGAGCCCGATGCAGCCGACCTTCACCGTGGGTCTCCTCAGTTGTGATCAGTTCTGAGCGTCAGTTCTGCGCGACGCGCGTGCTCTCCGCCTCCTGTGCCCCGGCAGCATACGTACCATGCGGCGGCCGCCAGTCGGCGATGCCGTCGAGGCCGCGCAGCGCGAGGCGGGGTCCGAAGAGGCCGACGGCGGCGAACAGCGCGGTGCGCAGGGCGAAGGCGGGCCGGGAGGACCAGGTGGTGAGCCTTCCGATCTGGCCGGACCGGCGTACGACGTCCGTAGTGCGGGCCAGCCGCTGGTCGGTGTACGCGGCGAGAGCCGCCGCCACGTCGCCGTCCGGAGACGCGAGCAGGCTGAGCACGACGGCGTCCTCGATGGCCTGGCAGCCGCCCTGGCCGAGGTTGGGGGTCATGGGATGGGCGGCGTCGCCGAGGAGAGCGACGCGGCCGCGGTGGTGGGCGGGCAGCGGCGCGGCCGCCGCGTACACGTCGTGGCGCAGCACCACGCCCGGCTCGGCGGCAGCCAGGACGGCGGGCACAGGGTGGTGCCAGTCGCCGAACCGCCGGAGCAGCTCCGCCTTCTCGTTGTCCGGAGCCTTCTCCCCGGGCGGTACGGCCGCGGTGGCGTAGGCGTAGACCCGGCCGTCATGGAGCGGGACCGTTCCCCACAGCGTGCCCCGCCCCCAGGTCTCGTGCGGCTGGAAGGGCTCCTCGAGCGGGGGGACAACGACCCGCCAGGCGGTGAACCCGGCGTAGCGGGGCTCGGGGTGGCCGGGGAAGAGGGCGCGCCGCACCGCGGAGTGGATGCCGTCCGCGGCGACGACCAGCTCGGCTTCGAGGTCCCCGGCGGGGGTGGTGACGCGGGCGGGGCGGCCAGGCGCGCCGGGGGTGCCCGGCACGCCGGGGTCCGCGAGTGCGGCCGGGGCCGCGGTCCGCAGGGCGCCTTCGGGCAGCCGGGCGGCGAGCAGTCCGGCCACGGCGGCGCGGTGGGCGACGACCACCGGGCCGCCGTACCGCTCGACGGCGGCGGCGCTGGTCGCGCGCGACAGCCAGCGGCCACTGGGCAGCCGCAGGCCGCCCTCGCCCTGCCAGAAGGACATGGCACGGACCTCGTCACCGGCGCCGATGACATCGAGGGCCCGGTGGGCGTTGGGGGCGAGCGCGATTCCGGCGCCGACCGGCTCCAGCGAGGCGGCCCGTTCGAGGACGGTGACGGACCAGCCGCCGCGATGCAGCCCCGCGGCGGCGGTGAGTCCGCCGATTCCTGCGCCGATCACCACGGCCCTTGGCTGTCCCATGGCTCCTCCCCCGACTCCTGGTACTACACCTGTAGTGAACACCGTACTACAGCCGTAGTGCCGACGGTAGATTGACGTCATGGAACCCAGCACGACCGGCACCTCCTCGCGCCTCGAACTGATCGCGGACACCGCCCTCGGCCTGCTCGCCGAGCGAGGGATGCGCGGACTCACCCACCGGGCGGTCGACGAGGCGGCGGGCCTGCCGGCCGGATCGACCTCGAACCACGCGCGGACCCGGGCCGCGCTGCTCGAAGCGGCAGTCCGGCGGCTGGCCGCACGGGAGGCGCAGGTGCTCACGCCGGAGGAGATGCCGGTGCCGGGCGGCGGATCCGGGGGGTTGACCGACGCTCTCGCCCTCGCCCTGCACCGGTATCTGACGCGGCATCGGCAGCTGGCCATCGCGCGCTACGAGCTGGCCCTGGAGGCGACCCGGCGGCCCGAGCTGCGCGAGATCTACGACAGTTCGGGCCGGGCCTTCCGCGAGCCGGCGGTCCAGCTCATGACGGCAGCCGGGTCCCGCGATCCCGAGCGGCACGCGCTGTCGCTGGTGGCCTGGTGCGACGGGATCATGTTTTCCTGCACAGCCGGCTCCTACCATGCCCGGACCCCCACGCTCCCGGAGCTGCGGGACGGCTTCGCGGAGCTGCTGCGCGGCATGCTGACCGGATGAGCCGTGGCTGACCGGATGAGCGGTGGGCGGGACCGGCTGTGCCGGAGCCGCCAGTCGGGACCATCGGTGCCCGAGCGAGAAGCCCCACAGCGTGGCGGAGCGTGGCGGGCCCCGGCGGCCCGCCGCGCTATCCCCGAGGGCGAGCGCTACGGCCGACGGCCGCCCAGCCGCAGTTCGAGGCGCGCGATGGCGGCCCGGATGCCGTCGCCGTAGTCGTCGTCGCCGAGCGCCGAGGAACGCTCCCGCGCCCGGTCCAGCTCCCGGCGGGCCGCCGCGGGCTGTCCCAGCTTCTCGTAGTCCGCCGCCAGGTTGAGGTGGAGCGAGGGGTAGAAGGCGCGCACCGCGAGGGCCTGGTGGTGCGCGGCGGCACGGACGTCGGTGAGGCTGTCGGCCGCACGCAGGGCGAGCACGTCCCACGCCAGTTCGTCGGCCGGGTCGTCCTGCGTGTCGGCCATGTAGTGCGCGAGCGTGCAGCGGTGGAGCGGATCGCCGTCCTCGCCGATCTCCTCCCACAGCGCGGCGAACCGGTTGCGGGCCTCGTCCCGGTCGCCGCCTCTGTGCAGCATGATCGCCTGGCCGATCCTCGTCATGACGGCGTCCTGGGACGCCTCACCCCGCCGCTCCTCCGCCACCGGACCTCCTGCGCTCGTCGCCGTGCTCTTCGCGATCTCCGTGATCTCCGTGATCTCCGTCGATGACGCTAGCCGAGGTCCGGGATCCGCCAGTCGACCGGCGCATGGCCCTGTGCCGCGATCGCCGCGTCGATCCGGCTGAACGGCCTGCTGCCGAAGAACTTCTTCGCGGACAGCGGCGACGGGTGGGCGCCCTCGACCACGGCGTGCCGCGCGGAGTCGATCAGCGGGAGCTTCTTCTTCGCGTAGTTCCCCCACAGCACGAAGACGGCCGGGTCGGGCCGGGAGGCGACCGCACGGATGACCGCGTCCGTGAACTTCTCCCAGCCCTTGCCCTTATGGGAGTTGGCCTCCCCCGCCCGGACCGTCAGCACCGCGTTGAGCAGCAGCACCCCCTGCTCCGCCCACGGCATCAGATAGCCGTTGTCGGGCACGGGGTGGCCCAGCTCGTCCCGCAGCTCCTTGTAGATGTTCCGAAGCGACGGCGGGGTCTTCACGCCCGGCCGGACCGAGAAGCACAGGCCGTGCCCCTGCCCCTCGCCGTGATAGGGGTCCTGCCCGAGGATCAGCACCTTCACCCGGTCGTACGGGGTCGCCTCCAGCGCTGCGAAGACCTCCGTCCGCGGCGGGTAGACCGGCCCGTTCGCCCGCTCCTTCTCGACGAACTCGGTGAGCTCCGCGAAGTAGGGCTTCTCCAGCTCCTCGCCGAGGACGCCGCGCCAGGACGCGGGCAGCATGTCGATCACGTCAACAACCTCCGGTGTGCGATCCGTTCTGCACCGCAGAACCTACCGGCGGCCACTGACAGGGCGGCTGCGCGGCCGGTCCCGCCCGGACGCGCAGCCGCACCGTCACGCAAACCGGTCAGGCGACCCCGGCGTTGAGGAGGATGCCGCCCTCGATAAGAAGCGTCTGGCCGGTGATCCAGCCCGCACGGTCCGAGAGCAGGAACTCCGCCGCGCCCCCGATGTCCGCGGGCACGCCGAGCCGCCCCAGAGGATAGGCGGCCGCGGCCTCCGCCTCGCGCCCCTCGTAGAGCGCCTCCGCGAACTTGGTCTTGACGACGGCCGGGGCGATGGCGTTGACCCGCACACCCGGCGCCATCTCGTGCGCGAGCTGGATGGTGAGGTTGATCATGGCGGCCTTGCTGACGCCGTACGCGCCGATGAAGGGCGAGGCGGAGACGCCGGAGATGGACGCGATGTTGACGATCGCGCCGCCGTTGTCCTTCTGCCACGCCTTCCACGTCTGCTGGGCGAAGCCCAGGGCCGAGATGACGTTGGTCTCGAAGACCTTGCGCGCCACCCCGAGGTCCAGCTCGGCGATCGGCCCGAAGACCGGGTTGGTGCCCGCGTTGTTGACGAGGTAGTCGACCCGGCCGAACTCCTCCATCGTCCGCTCGACGGCGGCCGCCTGGTGGGCCTCGTCGTGCGCCTTGCCCGCGATGCCGATCACCCGGTCGGCGCCGAGCTGCTCCACGGCCTCCTTGAGGGTGTCCTCGTTGCGACCGGTGATGGCCACCCGGTCGCCGCGGGCGACGAGCGCCTCGGCGATGCCGTATCCGATGCCGCGGCTCGCGCCCGTGACGAGCGCGACCTTCCCGCTGTTCTGAACCTGTGCAGTCATGTCCGTGTCCGTCCTGTTCAGTTGAGCGGGCCGCCGGCGACGTACATGACCTGGCCGGAGACGAAGCCCGCCTGCTCGCCCGTGAAGAAGGCGATGGCGTTGGCGACGTCCTCCGGCTTGCCCGCGCGCTGGACGGGGATCTGACTGGCGGCGGCTGCCTGGAACTCCTCGAAGTCCATGCCCACGCGGGCGGCGGTCGCGGCGGTCATGTCGGTGACGATGAAGCCGGGGGCCACGGCGTTGGCCGTGATGCCGAACTTGCCCAGCTCCTTGGCGAGGGTCTTGGTGAAGCCCTGCAGACCGGCCTTGGCGGCCGCGTAGTTGACCTGGCCGCGGTTGCCGAGCGCCGAGCTGCTCGACAGATTGACCACCCGGCCGAACCCGGCGTCCACCATGTGCTTCTGGCACGCGCGCGTGACCAGGAACGCGCCCTTGAGGTGCACGTTCATGACCGTGTCCCAGTCGGACTCGCTCATCTTGAACAGCAGGTTGTCACGCAGCACGCCCGCGTTGTTGACGAGGACCGTGGGCGCGCCCAGCTCCTCGACCACGCGCGCGACCGCGGCTTCGACCTGGGCACCGTCGGAGACGTCGCAGCCGACGGCGATGGCCTTGCCGCCCGCCGCCGTGATCTTCTCCACGGTCTCCTTGCAGGCCGCCTCGTCGAGGTCGAGTACGGCTACGGCGCGGCCTTCCTCGGCCAGGCGTACGGCGGTGGCGGCGCCGATGCCTCGGGCTCCGCCCGTCACGATCGCGACGCGCTGCTCGGTGGTGGACATGCGGGTTCTCCTCGGCTCGGGTGAAGTGAGCAACCGCTTAGTAGGTCGGTCGACGAAACGCTAGAAGCAGCGGCACCCGGTGTCAACGGCCCATACCCACCGACGGCGCATGTCACATGCGGTTCGGCGGTCCGCCGGCCCGGTGGACCGGGGCGTCCGGGACGCCCGCCCACACCGTGCTAGCGCACGAGCAGGTCGAGCAGCCGCTCCGCCTCGGCCTCCGGGTCGGTGGTCAGTCCCGTGTGCACCGGGCCCGGCTGGACGACCGTACTGCGCGGCGCGATCAACCAGCGGAAGCGCCGCCCCGCGTCTTCGCCGGCCGCCGCACCGGCCTCGTCCCCGCCGTGGCACAGGCCCTCGACGGCGTGCAGCGCGGCCCGTACGCCCGCCACGTCGGCCGACGGGTCCAGGGCCAGCAGGCGCTCCTCGTCGAGGTGGGTGCGAGCGATCACGGACGACCGCGCGCGGCAGTACACCACCACGCCCGCGTTGATCCGCTCGCCGCGCTCGACCCGCGGGACGACGCGCAGCACGGCGTACTCGAAGACATCGCGTCCCTTGTGGAGCCCGGTCACTTCGCGGCCTTTCCGTCGACCCGGACGCGCAGCCACTCCGGCGCCTGCGAGGGCTTCTCGGCGCGGCGCGGCCCGAGTGTGATCCGGGTGTGGATCGTGGCCGCGCGCTCCGCCAGCGCCTCGGCGTAGGCCCGGCGCACCGCGTCGGGACTGTCGAAGCCAGGCTCGTCGGTGAGCCACTCGTCGGGGACGTCGGCCACGGCCTCGGCCAGCAGGTCCTCGGTGACCTGCGGTGCCAGTTCGGTGGCAGCGGCGTCGACGTCGGGGCCGAAGGAGGCCAGCACGTGGTCGGAGGCGTCGTACGGCTTGGCGGCCGCGGTGCGGGCGGTCGGCCAGTTGTGGTGCCAGATCATGCTGGCGCCGTGGTCGATGAGCCAGAGCTCCCCGTGCCAGACCAGCAGGTTGGGGTTGCGCCACGAGCGGTCGACATTGTTGATCAGCGCGTCGAACCAGATCACGCGCCCCGCCTCCGCGGAGCCGACCTCGAAGGCGAGAGGGTCGAAGCCGAGCGAGCCGGGGAGGTAGTCCATCCCGAGGTTGAGGCCGCCGCTGGCCCTCAGCAGCTCCTGCACCTCCTGGTCGGGCTCGCCGAGGCCGATGACCGGGTCGAGCTGGATCTGTACGAGGTCGGGCACGCGCAGCCCGAGACGGCGGCCGAGCCGACCGCAGATCACTTCGGCCACGAGGGTCTTGCGGCCCTGGCCCGCGCCGGTGAACTTCATGACGTAGGTGCCGAGATCGTCGGCCTCGACGATGCCCGGCAGCGAACCGCCCTCCCGCAAGGGCGTGACATAGCGGGTGGCGGTGACTTCGGGAAGCATTCCCCCAGGTTAGAGGGCGCTGTTCCCACGATCGGACAGGCCTGTCAGAGTCCCCGCATGGACGCAGCCACGGACACCGCCACGGACGCCGCCGAAGACTCCGCCCCGGATACCGCCGCTTTCCCGGAGAGCCCCGAGTTCCCCGAGTTCCCCCGCCAGTTGGCCCGCACCCGCCGCTTCTCCCTCGGAGTCCCCCGGCAGTTCACCGTCTCCCCCGACGGCCGCCGGGTGCTCTTCCTGCGGACCGGCGGCGGCTCCGACCCGGTGAGCCGGCTGTGGCTCAGGGAGGAGGACGGCGCGGAGCGGGTCCTCGCCGAACCGCCCGGCCCGCGCTCCGCCCGCGACGGCGTACCGGAAGAGGAGCGGTTCCTGCGCGAGCGGGCGAGGGAGCAGGCCGAGGGCGTGGTGGCGTACGCGACCGACCCGGGGATGCGCATCGCCGCCTTCGCGCTGGGCGGTGCGCTCTGGGTGGTACGGACGGATGGCGGCGCGCCGTTCGCGGTCCGCACGCCGGGTCCTGTGGTCGGTCCGCGCCCGTCCCCCGACGGCCGGTCGGTCGCCTATGTCACGGCGGGCGCGCTGCACGTGGTGGACCTCGAGGGGAACGACCGGCTGCTCGCCGCCCCTGAAGGCCCCGAGGTGACGTACGGGCTGCCGGATTACGTGGCGGCCGAGTCCGGGCGGCTGCGCGGATTCTGGTGGGCGCCCGACGGCACCGCGCTGCTCGCCGCCCGCGTCGACACCTCGCAGGTCCAGCGGTGGTATATCGCCGATCCGGCCAATCCGCACCTGCCGCCGCGCTCGGTCCCGTACCCGGCGGCGGGCACCCCCAATGCGGACGTCTCGCTGCACGTCCTCTCCCTCGAGGAGCGCAGGACCGCCGTGGAAGTGGGATGGGACCGGGCGGCCTTCGAGTACCTCGCCGGCGCCCACTGGGACGCCCACGGTCCGCTGGTCACAGTGCAGAGCCGCGATCAGCGGACCGTACGCGTCCTCGCGGCGGACCCGGCCTCCGGGGCGACGCGGCTCCTCCACGAGCAGCGGGATGCGGCCTGGGTGGAGCCGATGCCCGGGACCCCGGCCCGTACGGCGTCCGGCGCCCTCGTGCACGCGGAGGAGCGGGACGGCACTCGGGAGCTGCGCATCGGCGCGGAGGTCCGCACCCCGCCCGGGCTCCAGGTGCGCGAGGTGCTCGCCGTCGAGGGCGAGCGCGTGCTGTTCACGGCGAGCGACGAGCCCACCGAGACGCACGTGTGGTCGTACGAGCCCGGGGACGGCTGCGTCCGGCTCAGTGAAGGCCCCGGCCTGCACACTGCCGCGGCCGGCGGCGGCACGGTCGTCCTGGACAGCCGTACGCCCGGCGGCCACCGCACGACCGTGCTCCGCGGGGGGCGCCCGCATCAGCGGCCGGCGCCGCGGGCGGACGGCGACGGCATCGGCTCGCTCGCCGAGGAGCCCGCCGTCACCCCGCGGCCCGCCTTCCTGAGCCTGGGCGACCGCGGCCTGCGCAGCGCCCTGTATCTGCCCTCCTGGTACGAGCCCGGGTCCGGGAAGCTGCCGGTGCTGCTCGACCCGTACGGCGGCCCGGCCATGCAGGTCGTCGTCCGCGCCCGCACCTGGTTCTCGTGCGTGTCGCAGTGGTTCGCCGAGCAGGGCTTCGCCGTGCTGGTGGCCGACGGGCGCGGTACGCCGGGCCGGGGCCCCGACTGGGAGAAGGCGGTGCGCGGCGACGCCCTCGGCCCCGCCCTTGAGGACCAGGTCGAGGCGCTGCACGCGGCAGCGGACCGGTTCCGGGACCTGGATCTGGCCCGTGTGGGGATCCGCGGCTGGTCGTACGGCGGCTATCTCGCGGCGGGCGCGGTGCTGCGCCGCCCCGACGTCTTCCACGCGGCGGTCGCGGGCGCGGCCCCGGCCGACCCGTGGCTGTACGAGACCCATTGGAAGGAGCGCTACCTGGGCCACCCGGATGAGGAGCCGGAGAACTACGAGCGGTCCTCTCTGATCGCGGACGCGCCCCGGCTCAGCCGACCGCTGCTGCTCGTCCACGGCCTGGCGGACGACAACGTCGTCGTGGCGCACAGCCTGCGGCTGTCCGCTGCGCTGCTGGCCGCGGGCCGACCGCACTCCGTACTGCCGCTGCCCGGGATCTCGCACCTGGTGGCCCGGGAGGATGTGACCGAGAATCTCCTCCTCTTCCAGATCAATTTCTTACGGAAGTCGCTCGGAATCGAAAGCCATCTGAACACCGGAGCGCCGCCCTCCGTACAGATCGACTGAACCGGTCGTACGGTGGCACGTGGGCCGGATCAGGGAAGACGCCCAGCAGCGAAGCCCAGCAGCAAAGGGGACGTAAGCACCATGACGGGAACTCAGGGGACGGGGCGGTCCACGAGCCGCCGCACCGTGGTCGCCGCGGCCGGCGCCACCTGTCTCGCCGCCGCGCTCGCCGCGTGCGGCGACTCGGGCGAGGACTCCGGCGGCGACGCGCAGCAGCAGCCGTCCGGGGGCGACGCCTCCGCGCCCGAGTCCGGCGGAAGCAGCGGGGGCGGCGGAGGCGCCGTACTCGGGCAGGCCGCCGACATCCCGGTGGGCGGCGGGAAGGTCTTCAAGGATCAGAAGGTCGTGGTGACGCAGCCGACGGAGGGCGAGTTCAAGGCGTACGCCGCCCTCTGCACCCACCAGGGCGCCCTGTTGAACGAGGTGACCGGTGGCACGATCAACTGCCCCCTGCACCACAGCCAGTTCGCCATCGCGGACGGCAGCGTGAAGAAGGGACCGGCCACGCAGCCGCTGCCCGGGGCGAAGGTCACCGTCGACGGCGACTCGATCAAGCTGGGCTGACCTCCGGGCCAGGCTGGAGCCCGGCCGGACCCCCGCACCTCGCGGGACCTCGCGCGACCTCGCGGGTTCCCCTCAGCGAGGTCGGTGTGGCCGCTTCCAGCAGGCCAGGACCTCGTCGGTCGCGGTGACCGTCGCGACCAGGGCGAGGGTGTGCCGGACCATCGCGGGCGTGTACTCGGGGGGTACGCCCGCGATGGCGTCGGCCGGCACCACGGCGGCGTAGCCGAGGTTGACCGCGTCGAAGACGGCATTGGGAATCGCCACGTTCGCCGACACCCCGGTGACGATGAGCGTGCGGCAGCCGAGGTTGCGGAGCAGGGCGTCCACGTCGGTTCCCGCGATCGGAGAGAGGCCGTGCAGGCGCCGTACGATCAGGTCCTCGTCCGCGACCGGGACGGGGTCCGCGATCCGCACGGCCGTCGAGCCGGACAGCTGCTGTACGGGCAGGCGCTCGGCGGCCCGGAAGAGGCGCGCGTTGCGGTTGGCGCCGCGCCCGTCGGGGCGGCGCTCGGCCACGGCGTGCAGCACCTGGACACCGGCGTCGTGGGCGGCGGCGACCAGCCGGGCGACGTTGGTGAGCGCGCCGGATGAGCGGGCCTCCTGGGCGAGCTCGGGCAGGGCGCTGTCGGGCCCGACCACGCCCCGCTGGCACTCCACGGTGAGCAGCGCGGCGGCCGCCGGTTCGAGCAGTTCGCCGAGCCGTTCCTGCGCACCCATACGTCTCCCCCTTGTCCGCCCTCATCCGCCCGTGTCGGCGTCCGTGTCCCCGCAGCGCGCGACGCTAGCCTCCATTGCGCTACGGCGGAAGACCACCCATGATTTCTTGACGTACCGTCAGAATGCTTGGGGACAGGGGAGGTGGACGGTTGTGGCCGTCACACAGCGCCGGGGCCGCCGGATCATGATGACCGGGGAGGAGCTGAACGCCTTCCTGGCCGGGCAGCGGACCTGCCGCGTGGCCACGGTGGACGAAGAGGGCAGGCCGCACGTCAGCCCGCTCTGGTTCGCCTGGGACGGCACGTCGCTGTGGCTGTACTCCATCACCCGCAGCCGCCGCTGGGCACAGCTGCGCAGCGATCCGCGCATCGCGGTGGTGGTCGACGACGGCCACGAGTACGGGGAGCTGCGGGGCGCCGAGCTGTCCGGCACCGGTGTCTTCGTGGGCGAGGCACCGCGCACCGGCGAGCCGTGCCCGGACCTGGAGGCCCCGGAGCGGCTGTTCGCGGCCAAGTACTTCGGGATGGACCGGATGCCGCACGACGGCAGCCACGCCTGGCTGCGCCTCACCCCGGACTCGGTCGCCTCCTGGGACTTCCGCAAGATCCCGCAGGGCTGAGGGAAGCGGACGGGGCTCAGCGGCGGGCGCGGACGGCGCCCAGGAGCGCAGGCGGCGGGGCCGCTCAGTCCTCCACGGTCAGCGCGGCCTTGCGCAACGCGTCCACGGCGGCCCGGATGGAGGGGCGGCGGTCCGCGTCCGCGCGCCACACGGCGTAGATGTGCCGCCGCATCGTGGACCTGACGGGTACCACACGCACCTTGTCGGGCACAGGACCGCGGCCCAGGCGTGGCGCGACGGTTACCCCGAACCCGGCACCGACCAGCGTCAGCTGCGTATGGTGCTCCTCCGCCGTGTGCGTGATGCGCGGCTCGACTCCCTTGCTGCGCAGGGTGAACATGAGCCAGTCGTGGCAGAACTCACCCTTCGGCCAGGAGATCCACTCGTCGTCCGCGAACTCCTCGAGATCGACCTCGGTCCGGTCGGCGAGCGGATGGTCGGCGGGCATGGCGACGTCCGCGGGGTCGTCGAGCAGGGGCGCCTTGGCGAGCCCGTCGGGCAGGGAGAGCGGTCTGTTGTACCAGTCGAGGACGACGGCCAGGTCGATGTCGCCCCGCACCAGACGCGGCAGCGACTCGTCGGGCTCGAGCTCCTGCAGCCGGACCCGCAGCTGCGGGTGGTCGGCGCGCAGGACGGCCATGGCTCCCGGGAAGAGGCCGCGCACGGAGGTGGGGAAGGCGCCGAGCAGCAACTCGCCCACCGCCTGCCCGCGGTGCGCCTCGAGGTCCGACTGGGCCAGCTCGACCTGGGAGATGATGCGCGACGCGTGCTCGGCGAGCAGCCGGCCGGCGTCGGTGAGCCGGATGCCGCGGCCGTTCTTGGCGAGCAGCTGCTGCCCCGCCTCGCGCTCCAGCTTGGCCAGCTGCTGCGAGACGGCCGAGGTCGTGACATGCAGCCCTTCGGCGGCGGCGCTGACCGAGCCGTGGCGCGCCACGGCATCCAGGGTGCGGAGGCGGTCGAGGTTCAACATGTAAGGGACTCTAAGCGATGACCCTCATGCGAACTCGCCTTTCCTACGAGGTTCCGCCGGGGTCGGCCCGCAGGCCTGCGCTCCGCTCCGGCGCCACGCTGGAGTTGATCGTGTTCGGCACGGCCGTCACCCGGGACCGAGGGGTGCCAGCCCGTCGAGGGCGGCCTTCGCCCGATCCGAGAGCGGCTTCAGGCTGAGGACCTGCGGCATGGCTTCGGTACCCCGCAGGAGCTTGGCCTCGTCCGCGCTGATGCCGTACTCGAGCACCGTCGTCTCCGGACTCGAGCAGCCGTACGCGATGGGCAGGTGGTAGCCCACTACGGAGTACATGGGCAGGCCGCGACCGATCTCGTAGTCGAATCCGGCATGGAATCCGTACAGCCGGTTCTCGTGGTGCAGCCACATGGTCATCGCGAAGACCCGTCCCCCGAGTTCCGCCGTGAACACCGAGGCCCGCAGGTTCTTGGCGATCGCCGTGAACCAGCTGGTGAGCTGCTCCGGAGAGGACAGTTGTCCGTACTTGCGCTCGAGGTTGTGGGCCAGCGCGGCGATCCGCTCCACGTTGGAGTCGTCGAGCGGAGTGTGGTCGGTCGTCACTCCCGCCTGCTCGAACTGGCGCAGCTCCTTCCGTATGCGGACCCTGCGGCGCGAGGGCAGGGCGGCCAGGTACGCGTCGTGGCTCGGGTGGTCGCAGTCGAAGATGTGCCGTGCGGGTGCCGGGAGTTCCAGGAATCCGGCCTCCCTCAGGTCCGAACGCAGCCCGCTGTCGGCCGCGTTGACGTAGGGGAAGAAGACCGAGGCGCTGCCCCACTCCTGCCCGGTGCTGATGGCCCGCGCGATGAGTTCGCGGCGCACCGTGGCGGCGGCTTCGGCCGGCGTACCGGGGGCGGTGAGGACGGTCGAGTTGAACCAGCCGCCGCACATCAGGGAGGGGAGCAGGCCGTCGGCCAGCTCGGCATCGGTCAGGCCGTCCGCCTCGGGAAGGGCGCGCACCATCTTGTCGACGCGGCAGGTGTCGTCATCGACCGTGAGGTCGAACTGCTGGAGGATGACTCCCGCGGTGAGGCGGTCGCCGTCGCCCGCGACGAGACACGCGTTGGCCGCGGGGACCCAGGGCCCGGAGGCATCCCGTTCCACGGCGAGCCACTGGGGGGTGCAGAACAGGTCGGCCGAGCCGCACAGATCGGCCCAGGGAGTCAGCTCCCCGGCTGTGGCGAGTGACAGCAGCCTGATGTCATGCATCGTCACTGCCCGGCTCCATCTGCAGGGCGTCGGCGAACCAGGCGTTGACCGAGGCCAGTTGTGTCCGGGCGGTCGCCTCGCTCGGCGCGCGTACGAGGGCCTTGGCCACGAGGAGGTGCGACCCCTGGCGCATGTCGCCGATGACGTCACCGGGCTCCGCCCACAACTGGCCCTGCACCACGCCGGGCCTGGCCTCGATGGCTTCGCGGGACGGCAGGCTCCGGATACGTCCCGGGGGCGCCGCGAGATTCGCCCATCCGAAGGAGTCCTTCAGGGGTTCGCGGACGCTCTGCGCGACGGGCGAGGGTACGTCAAGGACGGCCGCGGCCCACTCGTCGTAGAGATCTGTGCCGTGCTTGCCGCGGACGGCCTCCAGGATCATTCCACCGCCTATGCGCCCCGCGCACTCGCTGAAGGTCAGGGCGCCGTCGTCGTGGAAGGCCTCCAGGTGGAAGACGCCGTCGGCGTGGCCGAGGGCGGCGAGCACGCGCTCGGTCTGCCGGACGGCGCCGTCCACGAGTTCCCGCTCCGCGTCCTCGTCGAGCGTCGCGGAGGCGATGAGGCTGCCCTGGTGGACCTCGACGACGTTGTGCAGGTACCGGCTGACCGAGACGAGCAGCACGGCGCCGTCGCGTACCACGCCGTCGATGTGCAACTCCTCGCCCCGGACGAACCGTTCGACCAGCCAGGGGCCGGTGGCGGTGCCGACCTCTCGCGCGAAGGCGTCCAGCGCGCCGGCGCCGGCTCTCCCGTCCCTGACGTCCTCGTCCTTGACGGCCTCCCCGTCCCTGACGACGCGGGTGTGCTGGGAGCCTGCGCCGGCCGGCGGCTTGATCACGAATGGGGTGCCGACCTCACCGGACCGCACGGCTTCCGCGACCGCGCCGAGGTCGGGGAAGCGCGCGCACTCGGCGGTCGGGATGCCCGCCTGACGCACCAACCGCTTCTGAAAGGCCTTGTCGCGCAGAGACAGCGCACCGGAGACCGAAGTCACGCGCTCGCAGCCGAGGTTGCTGAGCACCGCGGCTGTGACGATCGCGAACTCGTCCTCGGAGCACGCGGTCCAGAACCCGTCAGGGGCAAGGCCCAGATGAGCCAGCGCCCCCAGCACATCCTCCGTATGCGTGTGGTCGCGGGCCACCGCCAACGTTCCCTCGAAGCCCTCTTCGGCCGGCTTGACGCGGTCGGACGACGAGACGACGCACGTCACCCGGGCGCCGAGTCTCTGCAGCGCCTCGACCGCTTCCCGCTGCCAGCCCAGGTAAAGGATGTCGAGATCAACGCTGTCCAGGCGTCGTGAGACCTTCTCGGTCACAGCGCCCCTCCCCCTTTGGAACTCATGCATGAGTTCAAGAATCAACTTCGCAGCGCGTCGGATTGACCGCGGAAGAGGCTTCCATAGATCCCCTGCCCGTGGCAACATTGGCGGCCGATTGGGGAAAGCGTCACTGTCATCTTCAGGACAATGTCCCCATCAGGACAATGTCCGCTTCAGGACATTGTCAGCTTCAGGACATTGTCCGCTTGAGGACATTGTCATCTTCAGGACACGGGGGAGCAAGCGTGGTGCGTCGTGGTTGGTCGAGCATTGTCGATGACCGGTTGACTCGCGGGTGAACGCCGCACAATGACACCGATGCCGCAGGACTTACAGGACTCTGAAACTCCGGTCATCACCTACAGACAAGTCCTCACGAGTCGCAACGTCCCGCAACTGCTGCTGGCCGCATCTCTGTCCAGGCTGGCGCACGGTATGTTGCTGTTCGTCATCGTGCTCTATGCGATAGCCGAGTTCGACTCCGCCTCCGTCGCAGGCATGAGCGGGTTCTTTCTGACTCTCCCGGGGTTCCTTGTGAGCCCCATCGCCGGTGCCGTACTGGACCGGTTCGGAGCGTTGCGCGCGGTCGCACTCGACACGGCCGCGAGTGCCGTGTTCATCGGCGGCATCGCCGTCTTCTCCCTGGCGGAGAAACTGACTCCAGTCGTTCTCTACGTGCTGCTGACCCTGTTCTCACTGACCAGCCCGCTGACCGACGGCGGAATCCGGACCCTGTTCCCCCGGTTCGTGCCGGATGCCGCGTACGACCGGGCGAACGCCCTTGACCTGAGCACCTACTCGGTGATCGAGGTGGGTGGGCCGCTGGTCGCCGGAACTCTGTTCGCGGGCGTCGGCGCCAACCCCACACTGCTCACCGTGGCCGCCATGTACGCGCTGGCCGGGCTGAGCCTCGCCCTTCTGCGCGGCGGCTCCGTCCCCGCGCGCGGGCCCGCACAGCCGGGCGAGCAGCGGCAGCACCTGCTGCGCTCGGCGTGGGAGGGCATCAGGTATCTGCTGCGCAACGCCACGCTGCGCGGCCTCGCGGCCTCCTACTCCCTGTTCCAGGTCTCGTACGGGATGCTGGTCCTCATCGTGCCGGTCGCGATCGCGAAGTGGGTCACGGACGACGGGAGTTCGTCGGGCCGCTATGTCGGCCTGATGTGGGCGATCGCGGGCCTGTGCGGAGGGCTGGGCGCGCTGGTGGCCGGGAAGCTCGTACGGTCCGGGGTGGAGCGCCGCTACATGGTGGGCGCGACCGTGCTGGCCGCGGTCGCGATCTTCCCGGTCAGCGCGCTGGGTTCGGTCGTCGCGCTTGGCGCCGGCCTGGCCGCGTTCGGCCTGATGGAGGGGACGGTCAACGTCAGCCTGCTCTCGCTCCGGCAGCGGCGTACGGCCCCCGGCTGGCTGGGCCGCATCATGACCGTCTCCATCAGCGTCAATCTGATCGGCTTTCCGATCGGAACCGCGGCGGGCGGATTCCTGGTGGGTGCCACGACACCCGAGCGGGCGCTCGCGACCGCGGCGGCGCTCACCCTGGCTTCCGCGGTCTGCGCCCGCCTTCTTGTCCCCCGGGAGGCCTGAATGGTGCTGCGACTGGCCGACTCGAGGTGGGGCAGCGGTCCTTTGCTGGTGTGCCACTCCGGTGGTCCCGGGATGCATCCCGGCTACCTGGAGCCGTTGACCGCCCTGGCCGGCGGCCACACCGTCGCGGTGGTGCACCCGCGCGGCACGGGCGGCAGCCCGCGGCCCGGTGATCCCGGCGCATACGCGTTAAGCGAGTACGCGGACGACCTGGTGGCCTGGATCGAGAGGGAGGCCGGAGGGGAGCCCGTCGATCTTCTGGGCCATTCGCACGGCGGAGTGGTCGCCTCGCTCGCCGCCGCACGTCACCCGCGTCTCGTACGGCGCCTGGTGCTGCTGGCGACGCCCGCTTACGGCGGCGACGACGCCGAGGAGATGGCAGAGGACTTCCAGCGCGTGCGGCGGTCCGAGCCCGAGGTGGCGGAGGCCCTGGCAATCCTGGAGGCCCAGGGGGACGCGTATCCGTCCGACGACGCCGCTCTCGGGCGGCTGATCGCGAGCGTCATCCCGCTCTGGGTGGGCCCGATGTCGGAGCGCACGAGAGCCTGGCAGGCGCAGCTCGCCCGGTGGCCGGCGAATGTCGACGCGCTTCGCTACTTCAATGAATCGGTATTCCCTTCGCTGGACGAAGCGATGAGCCATGCCGACGAGGTGCGCTGTCCCACTCTGGCCGTCGGCGGGGAACTGGACGGCTGGGCGGGCCCGAGTCATCTCGAGCGGCTCGCGCGGTCCTTCGGAAATTGCCGCACCGAAGTCGTGGCCGGCTCAGGGCACATGTGCCATGCCGACGCCACCGAGGCCGTAGTGACGGCGATCGGCGGATTCCTGCGGAGCGGCGTCGAAATACAGGTATGATCTCAAGGAAACCGGGGGACGGGGCACATGTGAGCGGCAGATATTCGTAGGCTTCGCTGCGCATTTCATCGACTGCCGAAGCTGATTTCTTCTTCATGGTGAGAGTGGCCCCCGTGTGCCCCTTTGGGCTGTGGGCGACGGCGTTCCGACCGCAATGAGAAAGCGAAAGGAAGCAAGTTGAGCGAGCAGCAGGACTGGGAAGAACAGGATTCCAGCGAATTCATCGAGCTCGGTGAGTACTTCGTCCCCGAGCGCCAGGTGCAGATGGACGTCGTGACCTCCCTCATTCCCGAGCCGCAGAATCCGGCCGAGTTCCTGGATCTGTGTTGCGGCCAGGGTCGGCTGAGCGAGGCGCTGCTCAAGGCCTTTCCGCAGGCCACCGTGGTGGGCCTGGACCTCAGCCGCACCATGCTGGACACCGCGCGACGCGAGCTGTCCGCCTACGAGTCCCGGTTCCGGACCGAGCAGTTCGACCTCGCCGGGAAGGACTGGCGAACGCGCGACGAGGCCCCGGCCGCCGTGGTGTCCTCCCTGGCCATCCACCACCTGGACGGGGACGGCAAGCGCGAGCTCTTCCGCGATGTGTTCGCCATGCTGCGCCCCGGCGGGGTCCTGGTGATCGCGGACTTGATCCAGCCGGTCGGCGAGCGCGGTGTGGCACTCGCGCGCCGGATGTGGAACGAGGCCGTCAAGGCCCAGAGCCTCGTCGGCACCGGGGGCACGGAACCGTACGAGAAGTTCCACGCCCTGGAGTGGAGCTGCTACGAGTACCCGGACGACCTCGACAAGCCGTCCCCACTCTTCGACCAACTCGGCTGGCTGCGCGACGCGGGATTCAGCGAAGTCGATCTCTACTGGATGAAGGCGGGCCACGCCGTCTACGGCGGCGTGAAGCCCGGAGAGTAGTGAGGAGAACCACCGTGCAGCGCGACTATCCCCTGCTGGTCTTCGGCAACTTCGTCAACGAACTGATGGTCACCGTCCCGGTGCACCGGCACGCGGACGCCCTGATCGCCGTGTCCCCGCGCAAGATCTGGCTGACCAGGCCGGGCGATGTCCTCGTCACACCCAGGCCCATGTCGGGGCCTCTGCGCGACTACGCCTGCGACCTGCTCGGGTTCTCCCCGTCCGAGGTGACGCTGCTGGACGCGCCCGCCGACGACCTGGCTCCGCTGACCGCCGCGGTCCGCCGTAGCGGCCTCGTGGACAGGCTGCGTTGGGAGGCGCGGGACCGGCCCGGCATTCGGTTCCAGGCGTTCGCCCAGGACCGCCCCGCCGTCGAACTCGCCGCCGAGATCGGCGTACCGGTGGAGGGCTACGGCGCGGAGGGCGTTCCCTCGAGAGCCGTGGAGGCCGCGTACCGGATCAACACCAAGCCCGGCTTCCGGGAGCTCGCCGGTGAGCTGGGCATCAGGACCGCCCACGGCTTCAGCTGCGGCACTCCGGACGAACTGGCCGCCGCCCTGCGGAAGGTCCTGGCCGACAGGGGCGCGGCGGTCGTGAAGCCGGCCCGGGGCTCCAACGGCTACGGAGTGAGCTTCTGGGAGGCCGGCGACCTGCCCGGCCTCGATGCCAAGCTCGCCGCGTACCTGCCCTCGGTCGCCGACCAGCCTCCGGGCTGGGTCGTCGAGGAGCGGCTCGACTTCGCCCGTGTCGTCACCGTGGAGATGGAGGTGTACGAGGACGGCCCGCGGGTGATGCACGTCGGCGAGATGCGAACTCCCAACGGCAGCTTCAGCGGCCAGGTCACGCCGCTGGTGGCGAGTTCCTCGGCCGTGGAGGAACTGGTCGAGGGCGGCCTCGCTCTGGGCCGCCATCTGCATCAGGCCGGATATCGGGGCCCGTTCGACATCGACGGCGGGATCACCGCGGACGACGTCCTCTACTCGACCGAGAGCAACGTCAGGAAGACCGGGTGCACCTACCTGGATCTGCTGGTCAGGCGGCTGCTCGGAGAGGAGCGGGCGGGCGCAGCCGTATGGATCGCCGACTCCAGGCCGGGCGGCGTGGAGCGGGAGTTCGCCGCGGGTCTCGCGCGGGTCCGGCAGGCCGGTCTGGACTTCAAGCCGGGCTCCGACGAGGGAGTCGTCCTCACCTCGGACACGCTGGCGTTCGACGGCAAGTGGCGCTACCTGATCCTCGGGAAGAGCCATACCAGGGTGGACGAGCTGGAGTCCGGTCTCGCCGATGCGCTGAAACTTCTCTGATCCCGTGCTGACCAAGGGAATCGACGTACGCGCGAGCCGTACGCACAACGTCGGGCTGTTCGCCACGGAGACCATTCCCGCCGGGACGGCGATCTGGAATCCGTGCACCAAGTGTTCGCGATGGTCCAAGGAGGAGGTCGCGGCGCTCCCCGGCGCGCGCTTCGCGGCGCTCGACACGTACGGGCATCTCCTCAGCGACGGCAGTCTGTTGCTGCCGTGCCTCGGCGCCTACCTGATGAACCACTCGTGTGAGGCCAACGTCCTCGACCTCGGTCTCGACTTCGGCGTGGCCGTCCGGGACATCGCCGCGGGCGAAGAGGTCACGTGCGACTACGCGACCTTCGTCGAGGACATCGGCTGGAGCATGGCGTGCCGGTGCCGCGGCCCGCGCTGCCGTGGACTGATCACGACGGAGCAGGGCGGAGACCCGGAGATCAGGGGCCGCTGGCGCGAACAGGTGGAGGGTGCGCTGCGGCAGCTCGCCGCGGTCGATCAGCCGCTCCACGATGTGCTCACCGAACTGAGCGAGCCCTATCGCCGCGCACTGGGCGGGATGACCGCCCTGGAGCAGGTGTCCACCGGCGCCAGTGTCTGCGCGCCCTCCTTCGTGTCGCCGGGCAGGCCGACGGGGGCGTGACGCCGTAACCCGCCCCGTGAGCCGGGTCCGTGGCAGTGGCGGCACCCCCGCTGCCACGGCCCGCCGCCTGCCGCCGACGTCGAACCGACCGAGAGGATACGCATGTCCGACGGCCTCCAGCAGCCCTACGCGTACCGGCGCCACGAAGCCGGGGAACCCGATCCGCGCCGCTTATCCGGGTGGCGTGACGTCACCGATGAGGAATGGAACTCCCCGCAGTGGCAGCGCGCCCACTGCGTGAAGAACCTCCGCCAGTTGCGTGAGGTCACTGGGGACCTGCTCGGCGACACCTTCTTCGCCGACCTGGAGCGCGACCAGCGCGAGCGCGCCACCATGTCGCTGCTCATCACCCCGCACATGATCAACACCATGGCGCCCGACGCGCCGGCGGACGGGCCCGGGTCGCTCACCGACGCCTACTACGCCGATCCGGTCCGCCGCTACATGCTGCCGGTCCTTTCCGACCGCAGAACCGACTTCCCCTCCCACCCGTACGCCGAACGGGATTCCCTGCACGAGCGCGACATGTGGGCCACGGAGGGCCTGACGCACCGCTACCCCACCAAGGTCCTGGCGGAGCTGGTGTCCACCTGCCCGCAGTACTGCGGGCACTGCACCCGCATGGACCTCGTGGGGAACTCCACCCCGCAGGTCAGCAAGACCAGTTTCACGCTGAAGCCCGAAGCCCGGCTGCAAGCCATGATCGACTACTTGCGGAAGACCCCGAGCGTGCGGGACGTCGTCGTCTCCGGCGGCGATGTCGCCAATGTCCCGTGGCCTCGGGTCGAGTCGTTCGTGAACGCGCTGCTGGAGATCGACTCCATACGCGACATACGGCTGGCCAGCAAGGCGCTGATCGGGCTGCCGCAGTACTGGATGGACGGCAAGGTGCTGGCCGGTGTCGGGAGACTGGCAGCCACGGCGCGCTCGCGTGGGGTGCAGATCGCGCTGCACACGCACGCCAACGCCGAGCAGCAGATCACCCGGAGCGTGTCCCGGGCCTCGCGGCTGCTGCTGGATGCCGGCCTGCGCGACATCCGCAATCAGGCGGTCCTGCTGCGTACGGTGAACGACAGCCCGGCGGCGCTCCTGGACCTGTGCTTCGCACTGCTCGACCGTGCCGCGATCATGCCCTACTACTTCTACATGTGCGACATGATCCCGTACAGCGAGCACTGGCGGACATCGGTCGCCGAGGCCCAGGATCTGCAGCACGCGATCATGGGGTATCTCCCCGGTTTCGCGACTCCGCGCATCGTCTGTGACGTTCCCTTCGTCGGGAAGCGCTGGGTCCACCAGCTCACCGACTACGACCGGGTGCACGGGATCTCGTACTGGTCCAAGAACTACCGCACCGCCCTCGACGCGGGCGACGCGGACGACCTGACGCGGCTCTACGAGTACTACGACCCCGTCTACACCCTTCCCCCCGAAGGCCAGGAGTGGTGGAAGGCGCACGCCCCCGGCGTTCCCGCCTTCGAGCCCCGCTTCTCCGCGGTGCGTTGAGGCCGCCGGGCGTGACCCACGTCGGCGGCAGTCAATGATCCGTCCATCGTCACTCGAAAGAGAGGTCCGGACATGGGACAGGAGAGTCCCGATCACCCTCCGGCGCACTATCGGTGTATCGGGGTCGGGGTGGGGCCAGCGAACCTGAGCCTGGCATCACTCCTCCACGGGCACGCCGAGGTGTCCAACCTTTTCGTCGACCGGAAGGCGGCCTTCGGCTGGCACGACGGACAGCAGCTACCCGGGACAACCCTGCAGGTCTCGCTGTTCAAGGACCTGGTCAGCCTCGCGGACCCGACGAACCCCTTTTCGTTCCTCGCCTATCTGCACGCCCAGGGGCGCGTCTACCACTTCCTCAACGCGCAGTTCTCCGCCGTGCCGCGGCAGGAGTTCCGCAACTACCTGGCCTGGGCCTGCGCGCGCAACGACAACATCGTCTTCGGCGAGGAGGTGCGGGAAATCGGCTTCGACGGCGTCTTCCGCGTCCGCACCGACCGCCGCACGGTGACGGCCGACAACGTCGTACTCGGGATCGGAAGCCGCCCGTTCGTACCGCCTCAGGGGCGGGACTGGCTGGGTCCTACCCAGTATCACGTCAGCGAGTTCATGGAGAAGGCGCGTGACCTCGGCGGCAAGCGGATCGTCGTGATCGGCGGCGGCCAGTCCGGCGCGGAGGCCTTCCTCGATCTCGTATCCCGGCCGGGCGCCGAACTGCCCCGGCGGGTCTCGTGGGTCTCGCGGCGGCGCAACTACTTCCCGATCGACGACTCACCGTTCACCAACGACTTCTACACGCCGTCCCACTCGGACTACTTCTCCGGCCTGCCGCGTGACGCGCGCAGGGCGTTCAACGACCAGCAGATCCTGAGCAGCGACGGGATCTCCGAGGAGACCCTCCGGTCGATCTACCAGCGGCTGTACGTCCACAGGTTCGTCGAGGGGTTACCGGATCTGGTCGGGCTCTACCCCAACCGCGAGGTGACCGAGGTGACCCGTGGCATCGGCGGCACGTGGGACATCGCGACCCAGCACAACGACCAGCCGGGGGAAGTGGAGCACCACGAGGCGGACGTCGTCGTGTGGGCGACGGGATTCAGGTCCGCACCGACGGATTTCCTGGCCCCGATCGCCGGCCGGCTGGAGCGCGAGGACGGCGAGCTCCGTGTCGACCAGGACTTCGCCGTGCAGTGGGACGGCCCGCCGGGGCGCGACATCTTCGTCCAGAACGCCGCACGGCAGCAACGTGGCCTGGCCGACCCCAACCTCAGCCTCAACGCCTGGCGCAGTCAGCGCATAGCCGACCGGCTGCGCGGGGTGCGCAGCGACGACCAGCTCGCGTCGTTCATCGAGTGGTCGACGAAGACCGCCGCCAAGAACGCGTGGCTCGCGGGATGACGGCCGCGACGCGTACGACCGTGGACGGGACCGCGACGCGTACGACCGTGGACGGGACCGTGGACGGGACCGCGACGCGTACGACCGTGGACGTCGCGGTCATCGGAGCCGGTGTCATCGGCTGCATGACCGCCCGCGAGATTCTGGCCCGCAGCCCCGGCACCTCGGTCATGGTCCTGGACCGCGACACGATCGGCTCAGGCGCCACCCGGCGCTCGGCGGGGCTGGCCTTCCCGCGCGGCGCGACCGAGCGGGTGCGCCGCATGTCCGCCTACAGCCAGGACCACTACGCGAAGCTGCTGGCGCTCCACCCCGAACTGCCCGTCCACCCCCTGCCCATGACCGTGATAGCCGCCCAGGCCGGGGAGGCGGCACTGCGCGGGATCTACCTCGGCAGCGCCCGTCTGCGGCGCGTCGCGCAGCCGCCGGACGACCGGATCCGGATCCCCCCGGACTCCGCGGCCTGGCAGGGCGAGGGCTGCCAGTACGCGGATGTGCACGCCCTCACGCACCTCCTCGGCCGAGGGCTCCGGGGGCAGGTCTCCTTCCGCGAGAGCGTGCGGGTCACCGAAGTCCGGCCCGGAGAACAGGCCGTTGTACTGGGCCTTGGCACCGGCGAGACCGTGATCGCCGACCGGGCCGTGCTCGCGCCGGGTCCGTGGCTCGCCGCTCCTGCCTGGAAGGGGCTCGTCGCGCCGCTGGGCGCCCGCGTGAAGAAGGTCGTGGCGATGCACGTCGACGTCCGGCCGGAAGAAGGCGACCACGCGATCGTCTTCCACGACGAGGACGCGTTTCTGCTGCCGCTGCACCACCGTGGCCACTGGCTGTTCAGCTATACGTGCCGGGAGTGGGACGTCGACCCGGAAACGGTCGCGGACGGGATATCCCCGGAGAACCTGCGGGAAGCCCGGGACGTCCTGGCCCGCTACGCGCCCGGCCTCGTCGAGCACTGCGTATCCGGGCGGGTCTTCTGCGACGCGTACAGCCCCACCGGCGGGCCCTTGGTGACGGCCCTCGACAGCCACCGGCGTCTGGTCTTCGCGGGTGCGGCGTGCGGCTCGGGCTACCGGCTGGCCCCCGCCGTCGCCGCGGAGGCGGCCGGTCTGCTCCAGCTTCCGCACCACGGAGAGAGGGACAACTCGTGATCATCAACACGTACGACCCGAGCGCGCTGTACGAGGCGTTCGGCATCGAGATGAGCTCGGTCGAGGGTCTGGGCGTGGGGGCCGGATGGGGCAGAGTCGCCCCGGGCCGCAGCTCGGACAGCCATCACCACGACGAGACCGAGTGCTTCGTCGTCGTCGCGGGCCGCGGAGAGTTCGTCGTCGACGGGGAGCGGTACGTCGCGGAGCCCGGCACCGTCGCGCTCTTCGAGCCCTTCGAGTCCCATGTGCTGGAGAACACCGGCGACTCGGATCTGGTCTTCCTGACGCAGTACTGGCGGGACGCCGACCGGGCGCTGAGGTCGGCATTGTCTCCCGAACGCAAGTCCTTCGGGGACCGGCCGGTCTTCGTCTTCTCCACCCCGCCGACGCCCAACGGCGATCTGCACCTCGGCCACCTGTCCGGCCCGTACCTCGGCGCCGACGCGTACGTGCGCTTCCAGCGCATGAACGGTGCCCAGGCATGGCATCTGACCGGCAGCGACGATTACCAGAGCTATGTGCTCGGCGCCGCGCGCAGGGAGAACCGGGAACCCGCGGAGGTCGCGGCTCACTACAGCGCCGAAATCGCCGAGACACTGCGGCTGATGGACATCCCGCTGGACCAGTACACGGTGACGAGCAGCGACGAGGCCTACCCGGCGGGACTGCGGCAGTTCTTCTCGCGTCTGGTCGCCTCCGGCTCGGTGGCTCCGGCGGAGGGCGAGGCGCTCTTCGACTCGGAGACGGGCCGGTACCTCTACGAAGTCGACGTCAGCGGCGGCTGTCCGCACTGCTCGTCCGGCACCGGCGGAAACATCTGCGAGGAGTGCGGGGAGCCGAACCTCGTCGCCGACCTGGCGGACCCGGAGTCGGCGCAGTCGGCGGCCGTCCCGCGCCGGGCCGCCGTCAGCCGGTACTCGCTGCCCCTCCACGAGTTCCGTGAGACCGTCCGCGAGCACCACCGCCTCGGCCGTGTCCCGGCGCGGCTCGGGGAGCTCGCGCACCGGCTCTTCGGCCGGCCGCGCTTCGACGTCCCCGTCACCCACCCGTCCACCTGGGGAGTGACTCCTGCCGAGAAGGCCACCGAGGGTCAAGTGATCTGGGTGTGGCCGGAGATGTCGTACGGGTTCCTGCACGGCATCGAGACCCTGGGCGGGCGGCTCGGCGAGGAGTGGAAGGCCCTCGCCCCCCGGCCGGACTGGAAGATCGTCCACTTCTTCGGCTACGACAACAGCTTCTACCACTCGGTGCTCTACCCGGTCCTCTACAAGCTGGCGTTCCCCGACTGGGCACCGGACATCGACTACCACGTCAACGAGTTCTATCTGCTCGAAGGCAGCAAGTTCTCCACCAGCCGCAGGCACGCTATCTGGGGCAAGGAGATCCTCGGCCCGGACAGCGTCGACGCCGTCCGCTACTTCCTCTCGAGCACCCGGCCCGAAGGGGTGCGTACCAACTTCCGGCGCGCCGCCTACGAGTCGATGCTCCAGGACACCCTCATCGGGACCTGGCAGGAGTGGCTGAACGACCTGGGGCGCCGTATCGACGAGCGCCATGCCGGCATCGCGCCGGACGCGGGCAACTGGACCCCGGAGCACTCGGCCTTCCTCGGCCGTCTCGGCAACCGGCTGGCCGCCCTGACCGGAAGCCTGAGCCCGGACGGGTTCTCGCTTCGCCAGGCGGCAGCAGAGCTGGGCGGCATCGTCGAGGACGTGGTCCGCTTCGGCCAGGGGCAGAGCCTGCTGGCCGGCAGCGAGGAGTGGCGGGACGAGAGCCGTACGGCCGTGGCGCTCGAACTCGCGGCGGCGCGCCTTCTGGCGGCCGGAGCCGCTCCGGTCATGCCCCGCTTCGCGTCCCGGCTCGCGGCCGCGCTCGATCTCCCCGAGCCCGCCGAGTGGCCCAGGGCGGTCGAACTCCTCACGCCGGGAAGCAAGGTCCAGCTGTCGTCCGCGGTCTTCTTCCGGCCGGCCGCTCAGCCGTAGCGCACCGAGGGTGCGGGGCCGGCCGCGGACGCCAGGGCGTCGGCGACCGGCCCGATGTCGTCGTCCGACAGCGTCGAGACGGTCACCCGCACCCCGGGTGGCGAGGACATCCGGAAGCGCGCCCCGGGTGCCACGGCCCAGCCGGACTGCAGCAGCCGCGCGACCGCACCCGTTTCGTCGGCCACCGGCACCCAGACGTTGATGCCGCTGCGGCCGTGTGCGGCGATTCCGCGCTCGCGCAGCGCGCGTACCAGGCTGTCCCGCCGGGCGCCGTACGCAGCGGCCACGGCCGCGGTGTCCACGGCACCCGACCGCCACAGCTGCACCACGACGTCCTGCAGCAGATGACTGACCCAGCCGGGGCCGAGCCGCAGGCGGCCGCGCACCCGGTCGATGGTGACGGGATCCCCGGTGAGCACGGCGAGCCGCAGGTCGGGCCCGTACGCCTTGGCGGTTGAGCGGACCAGCGCCCAGCGGGCCGAACTGCCCGCCAGGGGGTGGAGCGGCAGGTCGACGATGCCGTGGCCGTGGTCGTCCTCGATGAGCACGACTTCCGGATGGCTCTCCAGGACGGACCGGATGCTGTCCGCGCGCGGGCCGGTGACCGCCGCGCCGGTCGGGTTCTGCGCCCGGCAGGTGACCACGAGCGCGCGGGCGCCCTGCCGGAGCGCGCACTCGACGTCCTGCGGCAGCGGCCCGTCATCGTCCACGGCGACGGGCACGGCGCGCAGTCCCAGCGCGGGGATCAGGTCCAGCACGCTGCCCCAGCCGGGGTCCTCGACGGCGACCGCGTCACCGGGCCTGAGATGGGCGGCGAGCACCCGCTCGATCGCGTCGAGCGCCCCGGAGGTGACCGCAATGGGGCCGTCCGGTACACCGTCAGCCGCGAATGCGGCCCTGGCCTGTTCCGCCAGCTCGGCGCTGATGGGGGCGTCGCCGTAGAGCGCAGGGCGGCGGGCGTTACGGGCGGCGGCCTCGGCGAGCACCTCGCCGAGCGGGGGCAGCAGCGCGACGTCGGGGTTGCCCCTGGAGACGTCGACGACGCCCGGCGGGGCATCGACGCCGATCGCCTCCCGGGACGTGCTGGCAGGCCGCGCCCGCACCCTGCTGCCGCGCCTGCCCGCCGTCTCGATCACTCCGCGGTCGCGCAGCGTGCGATACGCGGCCGCGACGGTGTTCGGGTTGACCTCCAGCTGCTGCGCCAGTTCGCGCAGCGGTGGCAGGAGCTGACCGGGGCTCAACTCCCCTGATCCGACGGCCTGTTCCACGCTGGCCGCAATCTCGGCTGCGCGACGACCGGCGATCCGATACTCTCCTAGCACAAAGGAGATTATGCACTAGTTCAATGGAGCTTCGCAATGCCGGACACGGACGCCGCCGCTCACTCCGCCCACTCCGACCACTCCGCCCACGACGGGGCCTCAGCCGCCTACGAGCCGACCGACCGCACGGTGCCGACCCGCGCACGGCAGCGCGCGGCGTACGACCGCGAACTCGTCCACGCGATCCTCGACGAGGGCTACCTCTGCCACCTCGGCTTCGTCCGCGACGGCGCGCCCGTGGTGCTGCCGACGCTCTACGCCCGGGTGGGCGAGTGGCTGTATGTGCACGGCTCGACGGGCTCCCGGCCGCTGCGTATGGCGGGCCCGGCGGACTCCTCCGGCCTGGCGGACTCGGCGGACTCGGCCGACCCCGGACTGCCGGTGTGCCTCACCGTCACCCACGTCGACGGACTGGTGCTCGCGCGCTCCGCCTTCCACCACTCGGTCAACTACCGCTCGGTGGTGGTGCACGGCACCGCCCGGCAGGTGACGGACGCGGCCGAGCGCGCCGCTGCCCTCGACGCGATCGTCGACCAGGTGCTGCCGGGCCGCGCCGACGACTCCCGCCGGGCCAACGCGAAGGAACTGGCCGCGACCGCGGTGATCCGGCTCGACCTCGAGGAGGTCTCGGCGAAGATACGGTCCGGCCCGCCCAACGACGAGCCCGAGGACTTGTCGCTGCCGTACTGGAGCGGCGTCCTGCCGGTCACGCGCGCGTACGGCACGCCGCTCCCGTCCGACGACCTGGACCCGGCCGTCCCCCTCCCGGCCTACCTGGCGTCCCGCTGAGCAGGACCTACGCCCGGCGCTACCCGCCCAATTTCCCGCCCGGGTGTGGGCATTCGTTCGGCGGGGCGATGGGGGTCCCCCATAGCCTGAAC